>PBQI01000118.1 GCA_002725625.1 Rhodospirillaceae bacterium
AAGCTTTGCCCAGACTGAACATATACTCGGGTACAGCCGGATCCAGAGAAACGGCCGCCTCAAATCGAATGAGTGCGTCCGAGGTTTTTTTTCCTTTATTGCAATGAGCCCCATGAGAAAATGGAGAAGTGAGTTTTCTTGATTCTGCTGGAACAACAGATGGCAAATATCGCGCGCACGGTTGATCTGACCGCTTTCATACAAATCCATTGCTAACTCTAGGGAGTCCTGGTTGGACATAAGAAAATGTCGGCACCCAAAAATTGTAGTGGAGGTTGAATTTGCATGAATCGTCGAGTTTTAGCAATTACACATCTATAGACTTGATTCGCTCGTCGGATGACCAATTAAAATTAGCCACTTCGGAAAAGCGAAAAAACACAACATATAGTGGATTTTCAGTCAATCTTGCTATATTTTGCGGTGTTCTTTCTGTACTATCTTGATGGGAAAGAAAAAATGCGACCTGGGCGCAGTGGTTGCGGCAATGATAATTGGGTGGGATATCCCAGGACATGCGTCCTTCAAACCTTTATCGCTACCGCACAAATTGGATATGGTGGATCGCTACAATTTTGAAAACCAGTACCGTTTTGGTTTCACACTAATGCTTTTTTCTCGCCTTGTAGGTTACCATACCATAGGTCCCCGTGAGCTTCTGCCAACGATCGAATGCTGGTTCAAACAAACGGTCTAGACTGGTAACAGGATGTTTCAATATGAACTGTACTGCCGACAGTGGGGATCTGTTTAAATTGCGCTGATTGAGAAAATCCGGGTAGGCCACAGGCCGATCCTCCCATGTATATAGCGCGCGCCAAATGAAGCGGGTATAAAAGTAGTTCAATGCTCCCCGGCAACCCATGGAAAAAATATTGTCGTCAAAATCAGAACTCTCCAATTCCATGCCACCGGCTTCCAAATACTCCTCAACTGTTTTCTGAGTAAAAAAATAAATATGCCGGGGTACATCCTCATGAAATAGTCTTTTTGAAGATAAGCTGTTGAAGTTGGTCACCTGAAAAACAAATACGCCATCCTTTTTCAAAGCTTGTCCGGC
This sequence comes from Rhodospirillaceae bacterium, assembly GCA_002725625.1. Lineage (GTDB taxonomy): Bacteria > Pseudomonadota > Alphaproteobacteria > Rhodospirillales > UBA2165. Next base: position 1,061 of record PBQI01000118.1, read on the forward strand.
CTTAAGGAAATAGGCCATCGGATCATGCACATGCTCCAGAACCGCCCAAGCCGTAATGGCGTCAAATTTGTCCTCAATACCTGTTAATTTTTCAAAAGGTTGCCGATAAACGGTAAAATCTTCGATGGGAACAGGACAGTAAGGCTCTACGCCTTCAACGTGCCAATTTAACGTCGCTGCAAAACGGGGGAAATCTCCAACACTGCAACCGATATCCAACAAAAGGGGTGTTTTGTCAAAATCGGCCACATCGGGTAAATAACTGGCTTCCTCGTGATAGCGTTCCGAATGATCTTCCTCGATGAATCCGTCGTAATACTCATTCTGGTAGAACCTCGAAATATCCGTTACCGGCGGTCTCGGGTTTACGAAACCCAATCCACAACGATCACAGGCGACAATGTCAAACCATTCGTCCGGAAAATACATTCCATCGGGCCGCCGATAGACAAACGAATGATCCGATGATCCGCAGAGATTACAGTCTATATACTCCACCCCAGCCCATTCTATTTTTCTGTTTTCAAATCTATCACTGACGAAAAATAACTCAGAGGAGAGAAAAAAGAAATGGTGCCGCCTGGGTGACTCGAACACCCGACCCCCGCATTACGAATGCGATGCTCTACCAACTGAGCTAAGGCGGCTCATATCCCTTACTACGACTTTACTTTTATCAAACCCACCGGCCTAAGTCACTTGCCTCATTCAGTAATTTCCGTGAGACCCGGTAATTACGAATGCGATGCTCTACCAACTGAGCTAAAGCAATCCATTTGTCAGACTGGCACTATTTATACCTTTAGATCGGATTTGGCCAGAGCCTAGCACCGCAACCTAAACCCGGGATTCAAACAGTATCTTTCAACGCATTAACCAGGTCATCAACAACCGGCATCCAATTGCCCGGTTGCTTCTGGCGGAATAGGCGGAGGGTTGGATACCAGGGGCTGTCGGTGCGCTCTGCCAGCCAACGCCAGTCGGGCGCCTGATGAAGAAGGACCCAGGCAGGTTTGCCAAGGGCACCGGCCAGATGGGCAATGGCTGTATCAGTGGTAATAACTAAGTCGAGCGCTGTAATAAGCGCTGCCGTTTCCTGTAGTGGTGACTTGCCGGTATCAATGATATCGAGTGCCTCAGGAGCAGGCGGAACATCGGATCGACCGAGTTCTTTCTGCAGACTAAACCATGCAACCCCTTTAACCGCTGTCAGCGCCGCTAAAGCGCTGACCGGAAGTTGGCGAAATTTTTCTACCGGACTTTCGGGATTGCCGCACCAGTTCAAGCCGATTTTAAAACCGTCATACTCTGAAATTCTGCTGCGCCACGTTGACACCAAATTCGGATCGACCGCCAAATAGGGTGAGGAATCCGGCAGGTTATTCAGATCCGTCCGGCAAACAGCCGGTAAATCCAAAAATGGCGCCTGTAGATCAAACTCCGGCACTTCGTCGCCTTCCCCAAATACTTCGTCGGCCACACCGGCGGCCCGGATTAGCGGCACCAAGGGTAACGGACATTCGACGATTACCCGCGCCCCCAGGCCTCTAATATGGCGGGCATAGCGGACAAAATGTATGGCGTCGCCCAAGCCCTGTTCAGCGTACAGCAGCACCTGCTTGTCTTTAATATTCGAATCTGTTCTTAAGGGCGGTTTTTCCAGATGGCGCCGGTGCGCCGGAAAACCCGACCATCGCCATCGCCAGGACATTTCCTTGAAACCCTCGGTTAAATCTCCTGCCGTCAGCAGCGCCAAAGACAAATTCCAGTGGGCCAATGCATAATCGGGCTGCAATTGAATGGCCCGACGGTAACTGGCTACGGCGTCTTCGAGCCATTCCTGGTCGCGACCGCAGTCCATCAAGGCATTACCAAGATTGTTGTGAGTTTCGGCGTCGCCATCGTCAGACCGCAACGCCCGCTTAGCGTAATCGACGGCTGCTGCAACATCGCCCTGTCGGCGCAGCAATCCAGCTAAATTACTAAGCGCTTTGCCGCTTGATGGATCAATATCTATGGCCTTTCGAAAGGCGGCGTCGGCCCGCCCTGCCAGCTTAAGGGCCAGTAACACCATACCGAAATTGCTGTGATAATCGGCGACCGCCCCGTTTAATTCGATAGCCGTACCGATAAGATTTAGCGCCAGTTTATGGTCGCCTTGCTGGTGGGCGGTGACGCCCAACAGATGCCAGGCATCGGCGTTCTCCGGTTCTCGGTCGATTAGGGTACGGTAAAGTCTAATGGCGGTAGCGAGATCGCCGGACTGATGATGTTGAACCGCAGCTGTCAGCAATGCCGCCTTTGGCTTGTCTGAATGGTCTCCCTGATCATGCCTTACCATTGCTCATTGCCGTAAATAATTGCCATCATCAATTTGAGGCGTTTCCGGCATCCGATTCGTTTTGGTTTTTATTTTTTATCGGTTTGCCCTCTGGATCAATGGTCGTCTGTTCCGGGTCGTCGCTTTCCGATGCATAGGAGGTGGCCGTTAATCGGCTGACACGCGGCGGCACCTGCCATTCGAAACTATCAAAATTCTCACAACGTTCGCAGACTGGTTCCCATTCGGCCACTACGTTGCCGCAATCGGAGCATATCCAGGCGGAATCCGGATCACCGTCAGCCGCCATCTTGAGCCATTCCCGTGAAGCTTCAACATCCTGGTTTTCGGCTTCCTCCAATTCCGCCAAATAGCGGCAGATGCGGGCCGATGGAATGTCGCCAGGATATTTTCGTTTGGCGGCCTCCAGATGTTCTCGAGCTTCCAGCCACATGCTGGAAGCCAAAGCAGCACGACCGATGGCGATATGACTTTCCACATGATCCTTGTTGTAGTTGGCCAGCTTCTCAAGGGCGCGTGTTTTTTCCTGACCGCCTGCGCCGGGTGCCAAGTTTTCCATTACTTCAGCCAAATGGGGATGAGGATTTTTTACCCAAGTTTCCTCGATCACCGAGGCTGCCTTTCGTCTTTTACCTGCTCTTTGCATTAGCCGCGCGGCCCGAACGGCAGCCGGTACAAACCCCGGGGCCAGGTTGTTGGCCTTGCGCACCAGTTGCAATGCGTCGCCCAATCTGCCTTCATTCTCCGCCTCAACTCCCTGCTGATATATCAGGATAGCGCGGCGGCGGCGGCCGGTGACAACATCGACGAGCTTGTTCTTGATCAATTTGCGGATGGTCTCTTCGGCCTCAATCCAGTTGCCGCCCTTAATCTGCAGTTCAAAAAGCGTCCTGGTTACGGTATCCGTTTTGGAATTGAGATCACTCGCCTGTTCGGCCAGCTCCAAGGCGCTTTCCTGGTCGCCCTCCTGCATAGCTTGATTGAGCTTACCGTGAAGACCGAGATATTTGGTTTCTTTGCGTTCGGACATTTTTTCAAAAAACTTGCTCGCAGCCTTGTCATCACCGGAAAGCTGAGCGGCCTGGGCCGACAACAACATCGTGAGGGGCGGTTCGGCCAACAGGTTTTCAGCTTTCTTGGACTGACGTTTGGCTTCCTGGGCATCACCGGCAGCAATGGCGAACATTCCCTGGGTCAGCGCTTTATATCCGCGGCGGCGGCGCCAATTCCGATTGACGCGGCCAAGTCGGCGCGGTGCCTTGCGGAAAAAAGACCAGATGCGAAAAATCGTTGCCAGTAGCAGCGCCAATATCAAAACGGCAAAAATCATAAAGCCAATTGACATATCAATATGGTAGCCCAGCCAGTCCAGGGATACAGCCCCCGGATTGTCGGCAACCAAAGCCCCGCCCAAACTTATCAGGGCGATGACGGTGAGAAACCAAAAAGCGCGAATCATGCGGCTCTATCCACCGGCCGCCAATTTGGACACAGCAAGCGATTGCAGCCCGGATAACGCCTTTTGAACATTTAGGTGCAACTCAGCGCCATTGATCCATGGAGCAGCAATCTTGGCCGGCCGGTTTTTCAGCACGGACAGTTCTTTAATCGCCTTGGCCAGATTACCTACTCTCACGGCCTGTTCAGCCCTAGCCACCACCGCTTCGATACCGGGCCCTTCCAGATTATCGGTTTGCCGCCATTTGACGGATTGGGTCAGGCGGGCCAGTGTCCGTTGCACCCAGCCACCTTCGGCTGGTGTCATTGCCGCTTTAACAATGGTCCCGGCGAGAGATTTAAAATCTGCCTTCAGTCCCGAAAGATTGGGCGTCCCGGTATTGGCGGCTTTCGCCAATTGGTCCAAGTGGTCTGATATCCGCTTACTTTCCGGATCTTCCGCCTCTCTTTGTATTTGGGCAATTGATTGGACTGACAACAATTCATCCCTATATGGATGACCGGACCTAGCGGCATCCCGCAATTGCCCAACCGCCAGCAACAGCGCCTTGGTTTTTACGGATTCTTTCGACTCCCCCTGATCAGTTGTCCGTTTTTCCAGGTCGGCATTTTGAACTTCCAGTTTTTTCAATCGTTCTGACAGACGGCGTAACATTTCTTCAGCGCCGGTGCCTGATTCAGTGTTCAAGGCGTTGATCATTTTCTTCACCGCATCTATGGAGTTTTCTAGCTTATCCAACCGCCCCAGCGTCACTGTCAATTGTTTGCGCAGACGGTCTCTTTCCGATAGCAGCGTTTTAAAATCCGGCACCACCTTGGTTGATGATTTTCTCTCCAGGTTGCTCAACCGGCCTGACATCTCCTCCAATCTGCTAGCGGTTTTTTGTTCCACCGAAGACGTCAGAACATCTTCGGGTAGATAGGCGGCCAAATAAATCCGCCACAGCGGCTTGGTCGCCGCCCCGATACCGAACAAAATCACGACAACGAACAACGTCAAAAAGACGGTCCTGACGGCGCCTCCTCGGCGGCGCTGAATAGGTGCGATGGTATGGGCTGATGTGTCGATGTTTTCCCTTGATACCAAACCCTCATCCGCAATGGCTTCAAACGACGAATTCGCGTCACCGCCATTTTTGGTACCGGTGATATCATCCAGTGCTTCCAGTAATGCATCTTGAGCCGGATGGGCGGCGATCAGGATATCTTTCCAGCCCAAATCATTTACCTTGTCGGCAACAGCCTGACTCAAACAGACGGCGTTCATTGACCGGCAGTATCTGACAATGCGCGCTTTCCGCAATAGCTGGACAAAGGTTTCTGCCGAGCGGGGAGAATAAAGTAATACGGCGTCAATTTGATTATCCTTGATGGCCGCCGTCAAAGATGCCGACATCGTGCGCGCTTTCTCCGCTTCATAGAGCATTTCACGACGGCATTCGAAACCAGCGGCCACAACCATGGCCGCTAGATCACCGGCAATTTCCGACCCAGCCACATGCAGTAGGGGTCCGTCTTTCGGCTTCAACAGGTCGTTTACCAGTTCAACCAGCGCCGTCACATCGCCGGACGCACTGTGAACCCGGGAAAACCCGGAACTTCTGGCTGTCGTGGCAGTGGCATCGCCGACGGCGAATATCGGTATGCTCCGGTTGTCCGTACGCCTGGCCAAAGCGCGAACCCCATTGGCACTAGTGACCAGAATTGCTTGAATGCCTTCTAAATCAACGGGCGCACCATCATGCTGTTTGATGGTCAGAAGCGGCTCAAGGACCGATTCAATTCCCCGCGCACCGAGAATTTCGGCGAGGGCCGCCCCGTCTTCACCTGGCCGGGTTACTACTACGCGCATGGCGACAACACCCCCATGTCATTTGCTTTAATCATACATTTTATACTACACCGGCATACTTCATCCGGCTAATTTTCAGCATTGTCATTAACATTTTTTGTTAAATTCTCCGGCGACTCCATTTCAGGATGAGGCCGAATAATATATGACTGATCCGATTTGATTGCCTCAATAATCGAGGGGGCCGCTTTTAGCAATAATTGATCTGCCGCCTTTTTACCCAACTGCTCCGCTTCGGCCACCGGACCTGAAATTTCAATTTCCGCAATTTCGGCACCATCAGGCCGGGCGATATTACCGCGTAAAACAAGATTTCCCGTACCGTTCATTTGGGCAAATCCGCCGATGGGTGTTTGGCAGGAACCATCCAGAACAGCCAACATCGCACGCTCAGCCAAGGCAGCAGACACAGTTTCTGCATCCCCCAGCGGCGCCAGCAGAGCATGGGCCCGCTTATCGCCTTCTCGGCAGGTTGCCGCCAAAATGCCCTGGCCAACCGCCGGCAGCAGATCTTCGATTTCGATGGCGCTCGTCGCCACATCACCCTTACCAAGCCTTTTGAGCCCGGCATAGGCAAGCAGGGTGGCATCGGCTTCGCCATCGTTGAGCTTTCTGAGCCTGGTATCTACATTACCCCGGAAAGGAACAACCTTTAAATCCGGGCGTTGGTTGAGAATTTGCGCCTTGCGCCGCAGAGACGCGGTTCCCAACGTTGCCCCCTGTGGCAGATCCTTGAAACTGGCGGCCTTATTGGAAATGAAAGCGTCCCGCGGATCTTCCCGTTTCATGATGGCATGCAACAATATTCCTTCGGGGATGAAGGTTGGCATATCCTTCATGGAATGAATGGCAATATCGATTTCGTCCCGCAGCATTGCCTCATCCAGTTCCTTGGTGAACAATCCTTTGCCGCCGATCGAGGCCAGCAGTTGATTCTGCACACGGTCACCGGTGGTTTTAATAACAACCATCTCCGTCATCCCTTTGCCACGCAGGATGGGATGCAGTTCCTTTAATTTTTCTACAACGTGACCAGTCTGGGTTAGCGCCAAAGGGCTGCCCCTCGTACCGATACGCAATTTATTGTTATCAGCCATTCTTCACTTGTGCCTGCAATTTAGGATTTTGATCTTTGAAATTACTGTTGTCTAAATATGGTCATCGTGAGGCAATAAGAGTAAAGTCCGCCACTAAATCGGTAAAACCCTTTTTCACACGAATGCGCATTTTATCATGATCATTTTAGGAATTGAAACCAGTTGTGACGAAACTGCAGCTTCTGTGGTTCACGATGCTGACCAACCGAACGACAGAATATTGTCTAACGTTGTGCTGTCCCAGGAAAACTATCATCGGCCGTTCGGCGGCATCGTTCCTGAAATCGCCGCCCGCGCTCATCTTCAGAATATTGACCGGATAATCGAGCAGGCCATGGCGGAAAGCGGAATCGAGTTTGATCAACTGGATGGTGTTGCGGCAACGGCCGGTCCCGGTCTGATCGGCGGCGTCATTGTCGGCGTGATGTCGGCGAAAGCCATCGCCTCCGTTCATGGTTTGCCCTTTTTTGCAGTCAACCATCTGGCCGGGCATGCACTGACAGCTCGCTTGACGTCGGACCTGGAATTTCCTTATTTGCTACTTCTGGTATCAGGGGGGCATTGCCAGTTACTAGTGGTTGATGGGGCCGACCGCTATCAGCGTCTGGGCACAACGGTGGACGATGCCCTGGGGGAAGCGTTCGACAAATCAGCCAAATTACTGGGCCTCGGCTATCCGGGTGGTCCCGCTGTGGAAGAGAGAGCGCTGGAAGGTGATCCGTCCCGCTTCGATCTGCCCCGGCCCATGGCGGGTCGAGCCAATTGCAATTTCTCCTTTTCCGGACTGAAATCCGCCGTCCGGAGAAAAGTCGAACTATTCGGCGGCGATGGCCCGGCACCTCAAGACGTGGCCGATCTGTGCGCCGGTTTTCAAGCAGCGGCGGGCGAAGTTATTCAAGATCGCTGCCGTCAGGCGCTGAAAATATACAGGAAAATGTATGACCTCCAACCGAGGTTAGTGGTTGCCGGCGGGGTCGCGGCCAATCGGGCCTTGCGCCGTTGTCTCGCCGACTTGGCCTTACAAGAAGGTATTTCTCTGCAGGCGCCGCCCATCGGTCTTTGCACCGACAATGCCGCTATGATCGCCTGGGCCGGCCTGGAACGTTTTCGGCTGAACGGGGAGGGCGATTCGCTCGATTTTGCCCCTCGGCCTCGCTGGCCCCTGGACCCCGACGCCCCCCCAGCTATCGGGGCTGGTGTGAAGGCCTAAACAATCCGAGTTCAGAAGTCCACGAGCTTGACGCCCCGGATCTGGTTGCGGCGGTTGAATCCTTTCATGTCAAAATCGCCGAGTATTTCAGCCCCGGCGCCCCGATCATCGCCAAAGTCGTCGGTACACCGGCGGAAATTGAAATAAATCCAGGTGGTGCCGTTGAATGGGAATTCGTTACTAAGTCACCCGGTATATTCAGCATGATTTGCGATGTCGAAGACCAGAACGGCAAAACCCATACCTCTTTGGGAATGAAGGGTGCCATTATCGTCAATTAATCTGACCGAATGTATTTTCTCGCCCTTGCGTCGGAGGCGGGGGAGCGTCATAAATGATGTATGAGCAGAATCGGCATAATCGGTGCGGGTGCCTGGGGAACGGCACTGGCTTTGGTCGCCCACCAGGCGGGTAACGACGTGGTTATCCAGGCCCATGAAGCCGATGTCGCTAACAATATCAACAAAGGCCACCGGAACGATCTTTTTTTACCGACGTTTGACCTTGATCCCGCCATCAAAGCGACCAGTGATATCGATGAGGCGACAGACGCCGACGCTGTTCTTCTGGTGGCGCCGGCGCAGCATTTGCGGTCGGTCTGCGGGGCAGCGGCGGAATACTGGCCCGACAATGTACCAGCCATCATCTGCGCCAAGGGAATCGAGCAGGAAAGCTGCGCCTTGATGAGCGAGGCAGTTGGCGAAATGCTGCCGGGTAAGCCCTTGGCGGTCCTTTCCGGTCCGACTTTCGCAGCCGAGGTAGCTAATGGCTTACCGACGGCAGTCACCCTGGCATGCCGGGATGAAACCATGGCCAAGGTCCTGATGGAAACCTTGAGCTCAAAGCGATTCAGGATTTATCGATCTCACGACGTTATCGGTGCCCAAATCGGAGGTGCTGTCAAGAACGTATTGGCCATCGCCTGCGGCATCGTTGAAGGCAGAAATTTAGGTGACAACACGCGGGCCGCCCTGGTGACCAGAGGGTTGGCCGAGATTGTTAGACTGGGTATCGCCAAAGGCGCCGTTGCCGAGACCCTTTCCGGTCTTTCCGGACTAGGCGATTTGACACTGACCTGTAATGCCATGCAATCGCGTAATTTTTCACTGGGCGTGGCGCTTGGTGAAGGACGGACGCTGGACGAAATCATGGCGGAGCGGAACAGCGTAGCCGAGGGCGTCCATACGGCGTCTTCGGTGACTGATCTGGCCCGTCGTCTTGATGTAGATTTACCGATCTGCACGGCCGTTGACGGCGTGATCAATAACTACGCCGACATCGACGCCACGATTAATGGATTGTTGGCCCGCCCGCTCAAGGCGGAATTGGCCTGAAAATAGAAACCTGAAAAAAATAAAGGTAAAATTATGCTTTTCCATATTCGCTGTAAGGACAAGCCAAGCCAAATGAACATGCGTGCCTCGACTCGGGCGGCGCATATAAAGTATCTCACCGGGTTCGGCGACCAGATTTATTTTGCCGGACCGACGCTGACCGACGACGGTGAAACCGTCTCGGGAAGCATGTTTCTTTTCAACGCCGAAAATATCGAGGAAGCGGAGGAATTTGCCAAAGGCGACCCGTACCGAAAAATGGGATTGTTCGAAAGCGTTGAAATCGAACAGATCCGTAATGTCATTCCCGGTGACGGTGGCGAATAAACACTTAAACTGCTAAGAAACGTTATGTCACTCGATTGGCTGAAATCAACTTTCCAGAGAAATTCAGAAGATCGCGCGCTTCAATCAAACCGCAAAGAACTGCGCCGCTATATTGACGGTATCAAGACCATGCCTGACGAAGATATCGGTGTGATTCTAGCGGTGGCAACCGTAATTCGCGTTAACATGGAAAACGAGGGCTTCCTGCCCCAAGGGCTGTTCAGGGATGAAGCACTGCCGAGCCCTAATGATATGGGCAAGTATCAAATGGAACTCAATCAGCTGGTTCGTGATTTCAACCGCATTCGCCAACCAACCGACGCTGGCGTTCCCGTGGGACCGCCGCTGAGCCGGATTGGTGACCAGCACAGTCATGGAATTCGCCCCCCCTCAATGGATCGACAGCATCACGTCGACGAATACGGTCCTGATAGATCGTTTGACTGGCGGCGAGCCGCTGCCTTCCGGTTGCGTTCTGGCCACAACGGATCAAACAGCCGGACGCGGACGCGGTCAGCACCGATGGACCTCCCAGCCTGGACGCGACCTGTGTGCTTCGTTCGTCCTGCGCGTGCCGGTGGAGCCAGCACAGCTGTGCTCGCTGTCGATGGCCGTGGCTCTTGGCGTCGTGGCCTGCCTGGACGGTTTGGGAGTTGAAGCACAGACCAAGTGGCCCAACGACGTCGTCGTCGACGGTCGCAAGATTACCGGAATCCTTCCAGAATTGGCC
>PBQI01000119.1 GCA_002725625.1 Rhodospirillaceae bacterium
ACCGCATCTTCCTTCTGCAACCGATCCCATGAAATGTGCTGCATCGACGGCATGCACTCCTGCATCTCTTCGTGAATTTCTTCGGGACTGGTATAAATCCAGTCGAGGCCAATACGGTTGGCGATTTCCTGAATAATCCACCAGTCCTGGCGGGCTTCTTCGGGCATGTCCAAGGCCTTTCGACCCATTTGTACGCGGCGGTCGGTATTGGTAACGGTACCGTCTTTTTCGGGCCAGGCTGAGGCTGGAAGTATGACATCAGCGAAAGCAGCCGTTTCGGTGAGGAATATATCCTGCACAATCAGGTGCTTCAGCTTGGCCAATGCCGCCCTTGTATTGTTCGAATCCGGATCTGACATGGCCGGGTTCTCACCCATGACATAGAGCCCCTGGATTTCAATGTCGCGGATGGCGTGAATAATTTCGACGACGGTTAAGCCTTTGTTTGGGTCTAAACCGGTCTGCCAGAACGATTCAAATTTCTCCTTGTTCTCCGGGTTTTCGACAAGGCCGTAATCTGGATACATCATCGGAATTAGCCCGGCATCAGAGGCACCCTGTACATTGTTTTGCCCCCGCAACGGATGTAGCCCGGCACCCGGTCGTCCTACTTGGCCGGTCAACAACGCCAAAGAAATTAGACAACGTGCATTGTCCGTACCGTGGGTATGTTGTGCTATCCCCATTCCCCAGAAGATCATGGCAGCATTGGCGGCGGCGAATTTGCGAGCAACCGTCCGGAGTTCTTCTGCATCAATACCACAAAGCGCCGCCATCTTCTCGGGTGGGAAATTCCGAATATGAGAGGCGTAATCTTCGAATCCTTCTGTCTGAGATGCCACATACTGCCGGTCATAAAGTTCTTCTTCGACAATAACGTTCAGGATAGCATTCAACAAAGCCACATCGCTGCCAGGCAAAAATTGTAGGAAGTGATCGGCATAGTCTGCCAGACCGTTGTGACGCGGATCTATGATAATCAATTCGGCGCCATTCTCGACTGAATTTTTTATGAAACTTGCCGCTACGGGATGATTGGATGTGGGATTTGCGCCGATCACAACGATGAGGTTTGAATCCAAACAACTGATGAATGGCGCTGTTACGGCACCTGAACCAATATTTTCAAGAAGCGCCGCCACGGATGATGCATGACAAAGGCGTGTGCAATGATCGACATTATTGGTTTTAAATCCAGTCCGCACCAGTTTCTGGAACAGGTAGGCTTCTTCATTAGAACCTTTCGCCGAGCCGAATCCGGCAAGTCCGCTAGGGCCTTTATTTGACAGGATTTCATTTATCCCGTCGGCCGCTTTTTCCAGTGCTTCATCCCAAGTGGCGATCCTGAAATATTTGAAAGGGTCGGCGGGATCCATCTGGTGATCGACCGATTTCTCCAGGCCCTCCTTGCGGATCAGCGGAACCGTTAAGCGGTGCTCGTGGCTGACATAATCCATGCCAAAGCGGCCTTTGACGCATAAACGGCTGCGGTTGGCCGGGCCATTGCGTCCTTCTACGTTGACGATCTGATTGTCTTTGACGTGAAAGGTTAATTGACAACCAACGCCACAATAAGGACACACGCTATTGACCGATTTGTCAGGTTTGACCATTTCCTGACTGGGTGACAGTGCATCCGTGGGGCAGACCTGAACGCACTCTCCGCAGGCGACGCAGGAACTCGTGCCCATTGGGTCGCCCATATCAAATATTATTTTACTATCTTGGCCCCTTGCTGCCATGCCGATGATATCGTTCCCTTGAATATCACGGCAGGCTTGGACGCAGAGCTGACAGTGGATGCATTTGCCAAGATCGACGGCTATGGCCGGATGACTCCTGTCAGTTGTCTGTGTGCTTTTTCCAGGAAATCGGCTTTGACGAATCTTCATGTCGTCGAGCCAATCCTTGAAGGTGCCGCTTGGCTCGTCCTGCTCAGAGCGCAATAATTCAAAAACCAACTCCCTGGCTTTTGATGCTCTTTCTGAATTGGTTTTAACGACCAATCCCGGTTCAGGTTTTCTCAGGCAAGAAGCCGATAAGGCTTTTTCCCCTTCGACCTCTACCACGCAGGCGCGGCAATTGCCGTCCGGTGAGTAATCAGCTGCATCCCGATAGCAGAGATGAGGAATCTTCGTACCCAATCTTTTTGCCACCTGCCAAATGCTCTCACCGGGCTCTGCCTGAGCCTCTTCGCCGTCGAGTCTAAAATTTACTAAGTCACTCATCACAGTTCATCCGCAAAAAATTTCATTGCCGAAAGGACGGGATTTGGGGCCGCCTGGCCGAGACCGCAGATCGATGCGTCGCGCATGACCTGGCTGAGATCTTGTATAATATCGTCACTCTGGGTTTTACTCTCCACCAACTCGATCAGTTTCGTGCAGCCAAGTCTACACGGCGTACATTGTCCGCAACTCTCTTCTTCAAAAAATCTCAGCAAATTTAAAACTATTTCTCTAATTTTATCCTGATCAGAGAATATGACCACAGCTGCTGATCCGACAAAGCAGCCATGTTCGCCTAAAGTCCCAAAATCAAGGGGTAAATTGTCGAGTTCTGCCGGCAGAATCCCTCCCGATGCTCCTCCAGGTAAATAGGCCTTGAAGGTGTGACTGTTCATCATGCCGCCGCAATGGTCATTGATCAGCTGGCGGACCGTGGTTGAAGAGGGCGCACATATGACACCTGGCTCAGCCACTCTGCCGGAGACAGAATAGTACCTGGGTCGTCCTTCCTCTACATACCACTCAGCGCTATTGACAAGAATCTCTCGCACCCAGTAAAGAGTCTCAACATTGTTGATCAAAGTCGGACGTCCGAACAGTCCGGCCTGGGCCGGGAAGGGCGGGCGATTGCGCGGTAAACCGCGTTTCCCCTCAATGCTTTCCAGCAGGGCGCTTTCCTCACCACAGACATAGGAGCCGGCGCCACGACGGAGATGAATCGTCACGCCTTTCGACAGACCGGCATCTGAAATTTTATCGATTTCTTCGGTTAACAGCGCATGTATGTGCGGATACTCATCACGGAGATAAATGTAGATATCTTCCGCCTCGACGAACCATGCTGCGAGCAGCATGCCTTCTAAAATGCGATGCGGGGTAGTTTCAAAAAGATACCGGTCCTTGAAAGTGCCGGGCTCACCTTCATCGGCGTTCATTACCAACACCCGGGGTTTCGGCGCAGTTTCGAGGAATTGCCATTTCCGTGCTACGGGAAATCCGCCGCCGCCCATCCCCCGTAGTCCCGCCTTATCTATTTCCGCTAAAATTTTCTCACGTGATTTTTCGCCTACAATGCATCCGCGGAGGAATTGATATCCGCCGTTTTTTTCGTACGATGCAAGATTTTCATAGGTAGGTAGGTCAGGTGCCACCAGATTTTTTTCGGCAGCAACACCGATGTTCTTGACAACATTATCGGTAAACTGCCTTTTACCCAGGACAGCAACGGGGGCATTGGCGCAATTGCCCACACACGGAACCCGTACGATGCGTATGGCGTCCCCATAATTAAATATTATCTTTTTCAGAAGTTCTTCAGCGCCGGCCAACTGACAGGTAATGCTGTCACAAACTCTCACCGTGTGGCTGGATTCGCTGGCGTCACCTTCCAGATCATCGTTCATCACGATATCAAAATGATGATAAAATGAAGCCACCTCAAATACATGACTTTGCGGCAATTTCATCAGCTGGGCCAAGGCGGCCAGGTGCTCTTCCGACAATCTTCCGAATTTATCCTGAATCAGGTGCAAGCGTTCGATGAGAAACTCGGCGGATCGGTCAGCATCACTAATGAGCATGCTAATCTCGGCAAAAGCCTCTGGTCGTACCTGCCGGCCTTTGGGGTTGGCGATCCTTTTTATTCGTTCCTGGTCCGATGTAGAATTATCCATCTATTATTCTTGCTCGTTTCGTCGAATGAATTGAATATGATTTCTGAGTTTAGAGAACTCGTGGCCGGGTGATCAAATACAATCCTCAATCTGCTCTGAGTTTATTTCAGATTTTAATTAACCCGAACTTCCTATATATCCCTAACCAGATGAGTGTTCGCAGGTAATTTGAAAGGCTTTGTTACGCTATGACGGAAGTGACGGATAGGGAGATTGCACTCCAGACAAAGCTGGCGGAAATGTTATGTTCCAAATTGTGCCATGATTTGATCAGCCCGATCGGTGCGATAAACAACGGATTGGAATTTTTGCAAGATGCAGATTCCGGTATGGCCGACGATGCGGCAATTCTAATCGGCGGCAGCGCGAAGCGGGCAGCGCAAAAATTGGCTTATTTTAGGCTCGCTTTTGGTGTCGGAGGTTCCGGCGATAACATGGATATAACCACCGTTCGGTCGCTGATCGACGAATTGGCGGTCGAAAAAAAAATATCTACCGAGTGGGAAGGCGAAGAACAGCGTTTTACTGGCGCTATTTCCAAGAATTTCGGCAAGCTAATGTTAAATCTAGCACTCTTGGCGGCCGACTGTCTGCCGCGGGGCGGCCTAGTCACCTTTTCCATGCCGAATTTTCCACAGAATTTTGACGCCAAAGTGGTTATTTCAGGCGATAAATGTCAGATGCGTGATGACATCAAATCAGTTTTGGAGCCAAATTTGAACCCGGACGATCTAACGGCCCGAAATGTTATCAGTTTTTTTTGTAAATTATTGGCAAAAAATAATGGTAATAGATTGATTTTAAGGGAAAAATCACCGCACTTGATTGAATTTGAAATTTCGTAGATATCAGAAAAAATAGAGTTTGGGGCTGTCCCAGATAACACATAAAAGGTGTTATCATGGGCATTATGAGAAAGAGCCGTTTAAGCAGGCAAAAACAGGATAGACTGGTGGAGCATTTTGTTGATGAAACGATCAGGAGCTAGGAGGCCACCTTAGCGCGTTTTTTCCCAGAACTTTTCTTTTCGTCATCTTCTTCTTCCGGATCCCGCAAAACGTAACCGCGACCCCAAACCGTATGGATATAATTGTCATTGTCGGTGGCGTTGGCTAGTTTTTTACGTAATTTGCATACAAAGACGTCAATAATTTTGAGTTCAGGCTCATCCATACCGTTGTAGAGATGATTGAGGAACATCTCCTTGGTCAGAGTGGTGCCTTTCCGCAGAGATAAAAGTTCCAGAATTCCGTATTCTTTGCCAGTCAGGTGAACCGGCTTGCTTTCAGCTTCTACCGTGCGGGCGTCCAAGTTGACAGCCAGTTTACCGGTGCGAATGATCGATTCGGCATGCCCTTTCGATCGCCGGACAATTGCGTGAATACGCGCGATCAATTCCTCTTTGTTGAAGGGTTTGGTCAAATAATCATCGGCACCGGTGCCAAAACCTTTAACTTTACTGTCGGGTTCCGTCAATCCGGAAAGAATCAGTACAGGCGTTTCGACTTTTGATGCGCGTAGTCCTCTAAGAACTTCGAACCCATCCATATCGGGCAGCATCAAATCAAGAATTATGATATCGTAATCATACAGTTTACCGATTTCCAAACCATCTTCGCCGAGATCGGTGGTGTCCAAAACCATACCTGCAGATGTCAGCATCATTTCGATGCTTTTTGAGGTGGTCGGATCATCTTCTACGAGAAGCACACGCATAGCTTAACTCTATCTGATATCATTTTTCCGAGACGTTAACAAATTAACCATATGATGCAAAGATCACTTATTCAAGTTAAGTTATGTCAGTTCAATCATTTATTACAACTTGATACGTCAAGTCTGAGAATCAAAGGAAACTTGGTGGGAAAACTAGTGTGGCAATTTTTTGATGATTTTACTATTCCTTAAAGGCTTGAGAGCCATATTAGGGAGGTATAAATAAAACTTAAATTATGGGTTAAAGGCAGGTGGCGGCGTGGCTGTCTTATTGAAGAATATCGTAAACCAGATTGACCGGTTGCCGGGCTATAATGTCTACGGCCGAGTCACGTCCGTCTTAGGGATGCTAGTAGAGGTCGCCAGCGCCGAAGGCATCCTTTCCATTGGCGATCACTGCCAAATTTTAGCTCGTCGGGGACGCAAGGTCTTATGTGAAGTAGTCGGGTTTCGTGACGGGCTCGCCTTGGTGATGCCGTTTTCGACATTGGAAGGAATCGGTCTCGGCTGCTCGGTGGAAATAGCCGCAGCCGATCCTGTAATCTATCCCGATGAAGCTTGGCTCGGGAGGGTCATCAATGCATTTGGTGAGCCTATCGACGGCAAGGGGGCGTTGCCGACCGGATCAAAGAAATATCTCGTTCAGAACAGTCCGCCGCCGGCTCACCGCCGTCAACGCGTGGGCGATAAAATTGATCTGGGCGTGCGGGCGATGAATGCCTTTCTTACGGTCTGTAAGGGGCAGCGTATGGGGATTTTTGCCGGTTCGGGTATCGGTAAATCGACCATACTTTCGATGATGGCCCGTCACACAGACGCCGACACCAGCGTGATCGGACTCATTGGCGAACGGGGACGGGAAGCTCGGGAATTTATAGAAGATGACCTGGGTGAGGAAGGAATGAAGCGCAGCATCGTGGTGGTCGCGACGTCAGACGAACCACCGTTGGTGCGCCGCCAGGCGGCCTATTTGACGATGGCAGTGGCGGAATACTTTCGGGATCGGAAACGCGATGTCTTGTGTCTCATGGATTCAGTTACCCGGTTTGCCATGGCGCAACGGGAAATTAGTTTGTCAGCTGGCGAGCCACCTGCTACCCGTGGCTACACGCCAACGGTATTCGCTGAACTTCCGAGGCTATTAGAGCGAGCCGGCCCCGGAACCATTGATCAAGGTAGTATTACCGGACTGTTCACCGTATTGGTCGAAGGCGATGACCATAATGAACCGGTCGCTGACGCTGTCCGAGGTATTTTGGATGGCCATGTTGTTCTTGACAGAAACATTGCCGAAAGGGGAAGATACCCTGCTGTGAACATTCTGCGCAGCATTTCCCGCACCATGCCCGATTGCAACACAGATGCGCAAAACGCCATTATCGATCGGGCTAAACAGCTGGTATCAGTTTATGAAGACATGGCCGAGTTGATTCGCCTGGGCGCCTACCGCCAAGGATCGGATCCTCAAGTAGATGAAGCAATCCACTATTTCGCCGGCATTGAAGAGTTTCTCCATCAAGGCAAGGGGGACTCCACCACCTTGGAGCAGTGCTACGTAGATTTGGCTCAGCGACTGGATATGAATTACGGACCGGATGGAACTCTGGAAGTTCAGGCGGAAAATCCTAAGGAAGGAGTAATCTAGGCTTTGGACAAGGGATATCAGACGCTGATCAGATTGCATCAGTACCACGTTGACGAAAAACGCCGGGCGCTGGGAAATTTACTTGGGCAAGTAGCCAATCTGGAAAATCAATCAAGTGAACTGGAAAACCAAATTCTGGTCGAACAGGATGTAGCCCGTTCGGCTCCTGAGAATGTCGGAATGTTTTATGGTGATTACGCAGCCGCAGCGGTCCAAAAGCTGTCTGACCTGACGCAGGCGATCACCAAAGTAGAAAGCCACATTACCGTTGCCCAGGATGAAATGCGTACGGAATACAAAGATTTAAAGGTCTACGAAATATCCCAGGAAACGATCGACACGGCAGAAAAAAAAGAACGAGACCGCCAGGAAACGGCCTTTCTGGATGAACTGGGCCAGGAAGCGTACCGCCGCAAGGGCTAATTTAGCTATATCACTTTATAAACGCGCCAGAAGTCGGGGGGGGGGGATCCGAATTGGGTTGCCTATCTTCGAGAAGGACCTGGTGATTCTGAATGCCACTGTCTGATTTCACATCAGACCGGATATCTACCTGCAGCCAGCGGGCGACGACTTTGTTATTGAGATCATCCAATATTGCCGCGGCGGCGGCTTCTAGAGCATTTCTAGATTATTCT
>PBQI01000120.1 GCA_002725625.1 Rhodospirillaceae bacterium
CGCTTAATTTATGGTGGACATCCAATAACAAAAGCAATGAGACTGTTAGATCACCATTATCGTGGTGTCAGCCAGGCAGGGTGTTCAGTTGGTCGCTGTAAATATAATGAAAAATATATTAAGGCTGATAAACAAAAAGTAATTAATGAGTTAAAGAGAATAAAAGACAATCTTAATAAACAAGATAATCGCTACTCAGTGCTTTTAAAACATATTATAAACCAATTTATTGATCCAAAAATACCTATTAATCATAGAAAATGTATCAGGCGATATTAAAAACAATCCTCTTTTCGAAATGTTTCTTCATGTTATACCTCATTTATCTTTTTATTTAACTCCAGAATAACTAAATAATCACACAAATTAAATTTCAAATATTACTTACCTTATTAATAGACAAACTCATGCTTAAGACATATAAGGATAAAATCGCAGTTATTGGTCTAGGCTATGTCGGACTACCACTTGCTGTAGAATTCGGAAAAATTTATTTAACAATAGGCTTTGATATTAATACTAATAGAATAAATGACCTAAAACAAAGAATAGACAACACATTAGAAGTAGATCCTGAAGATATGCTAAAGTCAAAAAATCTAAGTTTTACATCAGATCCAGAAATAATTAATAATTGCAATATCTTTATTATAACTGTGCCTACACCTATTGATAAGAACAATCAACCTGACCTGTCTCCACTAATAAAATCCAGTAAAACTGTCAGCAAATTTCTTAAGAAGCAAGATATCGTTATCTATGAATCAACTGTATATCCAGGAGCAACAGAAGAAATTTGCATACCAATTCTTGAAAAGCACTCAGGTCTAAAATTTAATCAAGACTTCTTTTGTGGTTATAGCCCTGAGAGAATCAATCCTGGTGATAAGGAACACCGTCTCACTAATATAATGAAGGTAACTTCTGGCTCTACGCCAGAAATTGCTGAAAGGGTAGATGCCTTGTATAGAAGCATTATTATTGCAGGAACACATAAGGCCAGCTCAATCAAGGTCGCTGAAGCAGCCAAAGTAATCGAAAATACACAACGTGATGTAAACATTGCCCTCATAAACGAACTGGCTATAATTTTCAATAAACTAAATATCGATACCGAAGAGGTGCTAATAGCCGCAGGAACAAAATGGAACTTTATACCATTCAGACCAGGTCTGGTAGGAGGGCACTGTATTGGTGTTGACCCGTACTATCTCACATATAAGGCAATAGAAGCTGGCTATTACCCAAAGATGATACTTGCAGGTCGCCGACTTAACAACAACATGGGCAGTTACATTGCAGATCATGTTGTTAAATTGATGATTGAAAAGAATATCCATGTAGAAAATGCTAATATTCTTATTATGGGGCTTACCTTTAAGGAGAACTGCCCTGATCTGCGGAATACACAAGTTGTTGATATAATCAAACAACTTCATTGGTATAATAGCAAAGTGGATGTATACGACCCATTGGTAAATAAGGATTCTGCGTACAAAGAACATGGTATTATACCCATCGAATCACCTGAAAATGGGGTATATGATGCAATTATTCTTGCAGTTGCTCACCACTATTTTAAGACAATGGGAATCTCGGTGTTACGTGCGTTTGGAAAAGATAATTGTGTCCTTTATGACATCAAATACATAATGCGACTTGATCAGGCAGATGGACGACTTTAAGGATAGGGTGGTTACATTTGTAGGACTTAACTACACTAATACGGAACATTTACACAACCTGCATCAGGTGGTTGAGAATACCAATATGGTATTGGTGAAGATTGATTAAACTTCATTAACTCATCCTTGCATTAATATTAGACAGAAGAAATTCGGGTAAAGATTTTTTGTATTTTAGAGTAGAATTAAACGTTAAATAAATTATCAGTCTGGAGAGGTGAATAGAAGATGAAATCATTGAGGAAAAATAATTGTTGAATGGTAGGTCAGTCCTGATCACTGGTGGCACAGGGTCATTTGGTTATCGTTACGCCTCGACCTTGCTGGAAAGATATAATCTAAAACGGTTGGTTATCTTCTCTCGTGATGAACTAAAACAGTACGAAATGGAGATGAGGTTCCTGCAACACTCTGCGTATGATCCAGATGTAATGCGCTTCTTTATCGGTGATGTCAGGGATGGTGGACGCTTAAAAGAGGCGATGCGAGGCATCGATATCGTCATCCATGCTGCAGCACTCAAACAGGTCCCAGTTGCAGAGTACAACCCCATGGAGTGCATTAAAACCAACATCCATGGAGCAGAGAATGTTATACAGGCTGCTCTTGAAAATAAAGTAGCAAATGTGATTGCACTTTCTACAGACAAGGCAGCAAATCCCATCAATCTCTATGGTGCGACAAAATTGGCGTCAGACAAACTATTTGTTGCGGCCAATAATATGGCAGGAGGAAGAAGCCGATTTTCGGTGGTTCGTTATGGTAATGTGGTTGGTTCAAGAGGTTCAGTTGTTCCTCTGTTTAAAAAACTGATTGCAGATGGGGCAGATTATCTCCCGATCACCCACGAAGGGATGACCCGATTCTGGATTACCCTACAGGAGGGGGTAGATTTTGTCCTCAAGGATCTGGAACGAATGCAGGGCGGGGAGATCTTTGTACCAAAGATTCCTTCCGTGCATATTGTTGATCTGGCTAAGGCTATGGCACCAGGCATGCCCACCAGAACAATAGGTATCCGCCCTGGTGAAAAATTGCATGAGGTTATGTGCCCGCAAGATGACTCCCACCTAACACTTGAATATGATGACCACTATGTTATTACTCCCAGTATCAACTTCTTCTCAACTGATAATGATTTGAGAGTAAATAAACTGGGAGAGCGAGGCACCTATGTGGCACAGGGAAGCGAATATAATTCGGGTACCAATCCCCACTTTCTTGGAGTAGAAGAGATCAGAGAATATAATCACCGTGCCTGATCTAAAGAGATGATTCCTTACGGTAAACAGAAGATTACAGAAGAGGATATCGATGCAGTTATTAGGGTGCTACGTTCCAGTTTCCTCACCCAGGGACCTGCAGTCTCGAAGTTTGAGCAGAGTTTGCGCAGCTATACTGATGCAAAACATGCTGTAGCGGTCAATAGTTGTACTTCGGCACTGCATCTCTCCTGCTTGGCACTCGGATTAGGACCTGGCGACATCCTCTGGACCTCACCAATCAGCTTCGTTGCCTCTGCCAACTGTGCACTCTACTGTGGTGCATCAGTAGATTTTGTAGATATTGAACCAGATACAGCCTTGATGAGTGTTGAGAAGTTGGAGGAGAAACTGCAACAGGCAGAAAAAGAAGGAAAACTCCCGAAGATTGTGGTGCCGGTTCATTTTGCTGGCCAACCCTGTGATATGCAGCAGGTTCACGAACTGGGTAAAAAATATGGATTCAGCATTATTGAAGATGCCGCTCATGCTATTGGTGCCCGTTATCAAGGAGAACCGGTCGGAAATTGCCGCTACTCTGATATAACCGTATTCAGTTTTCACCCGGTAAAAATAATCACCACGGGTGAAGGGGGAGCTGCATTGACCAATGATTTACACCTGGCAGAACGAATTGCACTGTTGCGTAGTCATGGGGTTACTCGTGACCCAGAAAAAATGAGTAAAGAACCTGACGGACCTTGGTATTACGAACAGATCGAGCTCGGTTTTAACTATCGAATGACCGATATACAGGCTGCGCTCGGTTATACGCAAATGGAATCTCTGGATCACTTTGTCTCTAGAAGAAATGAAATTGCTTCTTGGTATGATGAGAAATTTAACGTCCTTTCGGTTGAACCGCTAAGACTTAAGAGTGAGCGTGACTCAGCATACCATCTATATGTGACTCGAATAGAGGGGGGGGAGAAGAAAAGAGACTACATGCATAACCAACTAAGAGAAGCTGGTGTTGGTGTGAATTTGCACTTTATTCCAGTCTATCAGCAGCCCTACTATCGTACTGTTGAGCAGACAGAGGATATGCAGAAAGAGTGTGTAAGTACAGATAATCTCAAGTGGCTTAATAATGCCGAACATTATTATGCCCGAGCGATCTCGTTGCCAATCTATCCTGCTCTTCAGCTTGAAGAGATGCATCATGTGGTTCAGGTCATCTCACAGGTTACTAGGGACTTCGAACAGTAATGAATGCAACGCAGATTCTGACGATTGTATCAAGAGTCCATTATGAGCTGTTAAGTCAACGTTAAAGATAGAAGAGAATGCATATTAGGTGTGAAACACTATATTTACTCTGGAAGCCGTTTAACCCTTAAATCAATGGGAGGCGTTTCAGCATGTTTTCAATGGTTGGTGTTTTGTCGAATGAGAGTGTGGCGTGTCTCTACTCTGCTGATATGATATTGGCGCATAGTCAGGAGATAACGTTGGATAGAGCAAAGCAACAGAGGCTTTGCTTATGATTGCCAAATTAGCCATCGGCACTGTACAGTTCGGTAAGGCTTACGGAGTCTCCAACCAACATGGACAGACTCAGGCTGAAGAAGTACGGCAGATCATCCAATACGCCGACCATTGTGGCATCGACTGTTATGATACCGCTCCTACCTATGGCAACAGTGAAGAGGTGCTAGGAACGTTGCTACACGAAATAGGTGTTCGTCAAGCATGTCGTGTAGTAACCAAAACCCCACATCTGAAAGTGCACACGGTAGACGAGGCGAGTATCGAACAGGTGCGCCACGTCTTTAGTAAATCGTTGGAGAAACTCAATAGCAAACGGGTGGAAGGATTGCTTGTGCACGCAGCCAATGATCTGCTCATTGTAGGGGGCAATATTTTATACCAGGCACTACGCGATGAGAAGGAAAGTGGCCGCACTGAGAAGATCGGTGTATCCATCTATACAGGTGAACAGATCGATGCCATTCTAGATCAATTTGATATTGACTTGATTCAACTACCGTTCAATATCCTAGATCAGCACTTGCTACACGATGGTCAATTGGATCGTCTTAAGGATCGTGGAGTGGAGATTCATGTACGCAGTATCTTCCTTCAAGGGCTGTTGTTAATGGAACGGGAACAGCTTCCAGAATATTTCTCCAACCATCGCGCTACCATTGGCCACTTTCACGCCGTAGCCGACGAGCGCAATCTGACCCCGCTGCAACTCTCGCTTAGCTACGGCATTGCCTTGCCCCAAGTGGACAAGATTGTGGTGGGGGTGAACAACTTGCAGCAATTGCAGGAGGTGGTTGCTGCTGCTCAGATACAAGTGGATGTTGAGGAATTGCACGAGTTAGCGGTAAATGAACCCATATTACTCAACCCTGCGTTATGGAAGCTGTGATGACTGTCGTGGCAGTGCTACAAGCACGCGTAACCTCATCACGTTTGCCTGGTAAAGTATTGAAACCACTATTAGGCAGACCAATGTTACTACGCCAACTGGAGCGCATTGGACGTGCCGAAAAGATAGACCGTATTGTCGTTGCCACCAGCCATGAGGTAAGTGACGATCTGCTGGAAGAGGTAATTGGCGCGGCCGGTTACACGGTTTATCGCGGTAATCTGGACAATGTACTGGACCGCTTCTATGGTTCGGTGAAATCGCTTGATGATGACTCTATCGCTCATGTAGTGCGCCTCACCGGCGACTGTCCGTTGGTCGATCCGCAAATCATCGACAGGGTAATTGAAAGCCATTTACAACAGGGCAACGACTATACTTCCAACGTACTGGAACCTACTTGGCCAGATGGCCTCGATGTAGAGGTGATGACACTGAAAACCCTGTACCGTGCTCATGCGGAGGCGAGCCTGCCCTCAGAGTTGGAACACGTTACATCTTACATCTACACACATCCAGATTCTTTCCGCATCGGTCTGGTAAAACAGGCAGATGATCTCTCAGCCATGCGTTGGACGGTGGATGAACCGGAGGATTTAAATTTTGTGGAGTCGGTCTACGAGCGACTCTACTCAGATAATCCAAATTTCGGTATGCAACATATTCTTGACCTACTTGAGGGTGAACCGCATCTCTCTGTTGTCAATGACAACTTTGAGCGCAACGAAGGGCTAAAAAAAAGTCTCAAGGCCGATAAGGCAAAATCAAACGTAAACCAATCATCATGAACAGTCGTTATCAACACTCCGAAGAGTTGCTGCAGCGTGCCCTGCGTACTATTCCTCTCGGCTCGCAGACCTTCAGCAAGAGTATCACCCAGTTCCCGCGCGGAGTGTCGCCGATGTTCATCACCCGTGGCGAGGGTAGCCATGTGTGGGATGCCGACGGCAACGAATACATTGATTTCGTGAACGGTCTGCTGTCGGTCACTCTCGGATACAATGATGCTGATGTAACTATGGCCGTCAGAAAGCAGATTAAATCAGGGGTCTCCTTCTCCCTGTCCCATCCGTTGGAGATGGAGGTGGCAGAAATGCTGGTGGATATGATTCCTTGTGCAGATAAAGTAC
Organism: Rhodospirillaceae bacterium; assembly: GCA_002725625.1. Lineage (GTDB taxonomy): Bacteria > Pseudomonadota > Alphaproteobacteria > Rhodospirillales > UBA2165. The sequence continues at coordinate 6,455 of PBQI01000120.1, forward strand.
GCTTCGGTAAGAATGGTACCGATGCTACCTCCGCTGCCATACGTTTGGCGCGCGCTTACACCAACCGCGATCATGTGTTGGTGTGCGGTTACCACGGCTGGCAGGACTGGTACATCGGCTCTACTGCCCGGGATCTGGGCGTTCCCAAGGCGGTCAAGGAGCTAACCCATGTCTTTCAGTATAACCATATCAACAGTGTAAAGAAGTGGTTCGGGCGACTTCCCGGAGAAATTGCCGCCATCATCATGGAGCCGATGAACATAACCTATCCCAAGGAAGGGTTTCTGGAACAGGTGCGAGAAATTGCCCACAAAAATGGTACGGTTTTGATCTTCGACGAAACCATTACTGGCTGCCGTTTTGCCAAGGGCGGTGCACAAGAACTTTTCGGTGTTACACCAGATCTGGCCACCTTCGGTAAGGGGTTGGGCAATGGTTTCCCGCTGGCCGCCATCGTCGGTAAGGCGGAGATTATGGACTTGATGGAAGAGATTTTCTTCTCTGGAACCTTCGGTGGTGAGACCGCCTCGCTGGCAGCGGTGAAAGCAGTGCTACAGAAAGTTCGTGATGGTGACGTGGTGGAGCGGCTGTACACCACCGGCCGGAAGATTCTCAACGGCGTCGACGAGCAGTTGCGGCGCCACGGCATGAGTGAGTGGATTTCCATCAGCGGCCATCCAGCCTGGACGTTGCTGACCATTAAAGATGCCGAGAATTGCTCTATGTGGGAGATCAAGACTCTCTTCATGCAGGAGGTTTTCAAGCGCGGTATTCTCACCATTGGAACTCACAATATCAGCTATGCGCATACCGACAACGATGTGCAGGCGCTGTTGGCTGTCTATGACGAAATTCTGCCTATGCTGCATGAGGCGATCGTCAATGACAAAATGGCCGAATTGTTAGAAACGGAACCGCTGGTTCCACTGTTTAAGGTTCGTTAATAAAGCGATCCAAGATGAATATCATCATCCGCACCGACGCGGCTCAGCAGATCGGCATCGGCCATGTGATGCGCTGCCTGACTCTGGCGGATGAATTGCACAAGGACGGTGCGCAGATCCGCTTCGTTTGCAAGGCCCATCGCGGCCATCTGCAACAAAAGATCGTCGAACGCGGTTACCCAGTAACCCTGTTGAATCTGGAGCAAGGGCAGGAAAAGGAGGATGATCCGCGCGGTTACTCTCATTGGTTGGGCGGCGACTGGTGTAGTGATGCCGACTCCACCATAGGTGCGATTGGCGCGGAAAAGATCGATTGGTTGATTGTCGATCACTACGCCATCGACAGGAGTTGGCATCAGCGACTGCGTGAGCATGCCGACAAGTTGATGGTCATCGACGATCTGGCCGATCGCCCGATGGATTGCGATTTGTTGCTTGATCAAACTTATGGTCGTAAAGCGGTAGAGTGGCGTGTGCATGTCCCCCAATCATGTAGTCTGCTGCTGGGAGCCAAATATGCGCTACTGCACCCAGAATTTGCTCGGTTGCGGGCTAAAGCGGTGGAACGCAGAAATCAGAATGTTAACATTATGCCGCAACGGCTGTTCATATCCATGGGTGGCTTCGATTCTCTCAACGTCACCGGCAGGGTGCTGGATGCGGTAACGCAGAGTGTGGTCGCACTTGGCCTGCAACAAAACTTTGCCATCGATATAGTGGTAGGCAGTCAAATTTCCACCCTGACGGAAGTGCGCAGACAGGCTGAGGCTGTGCCTTTTCCTGTTTATTTGCATGTAGACAGTGATCGAATACCACGATTGATGTTGGAGGCCGATGTAGCGGTAGGTGCGGCCGGAGCCACTACCTGGGAGCGTTGCATACTGGGTCTGCCTTCGTTTGTGGTGGAGCTGGCTGACAACCAGCGAGAGATCCTGCGCCGACTTACCGACGCTCATGCTATTGTCAATATGGGACGTGTCAATGAGTCGGTACAGACGACGTGGGTGGCAAAGATTTCCGAGGTGCTGGCGAAACCGCAGTTGTTGCATGAAATATCCGAAAACGCACTGAATATCTGTGATGGCTTAGGTGTGCGCCGGGTCGGTTTACATTTCGATCCATCCTATGCCGCTGATGGCAGGCAGATTCGTCTGAGAATGATTGAGATCGAGGATGCGCACATCATTCTGACCTGGCAGAAGGCGGAGCCGACACGCCGCTATGCCAAAAATACGCAAATACCGGAATGGGAGGAGCATGTACAATGGATGCAATGCAAGTTATCCGATTATCACTGTTTCATGCGAATCATTATGCACGGTAACGATCCGGCCGGGGTGCTGCGACTTGATTACACTGATCGTTTTACAGTTGGTCCAGGCTATCTAGTTTCCATCTTCATCGCACCGGAAAAGTACCGTCTGGGGCTGGCACGCGCGGCGCTGATTATTGCCCAGCGTCTCTTTGCCGACGATGTGCACATTGCGCAGATTCACAACAATAACATCGCTTCACTCGCTCTTTTTAAAAGGTCGGGCTATGTGTGCGAAGCCCGTAGTGGGCTCTATATTTGGAAGCCATGAATACAAAACAGATAGCCATTGCTGGTCGGCCAATTGGTGTTGACCACCCTCCTTATATTATCGCCGAAATCTCCGCCAATCATAATGGTAGCTTCAACCGCGCTCTGCAGACTTTGACAATGGCCAAGGAGCGAGGCGCAGATGCTGTGAAGCTACAGACTTACACTGCCGATACCCTCACTATCGACAGCGACAAAGAGGATTTTCAGATCCATGGAGGATTGTGGGATGGCTACAACCTCTACCGCCTCTACCAGTGGGCGCATACCCCATACGAGTGGCACAAACCTCTTTTCGACCTCGCTAGTAAACTCGATATTCACTGCTTCAGCACCCCCTTTGATGAGACGGCGGTTGACCTGCTGGAGGACCTCAATGTTCCTGCCTACAAAATCGCTTCTTTCGAAGCAGTGGATCTACCGCTGATTCGCTATGCGGCCTCCACCAGAAAGCCGATGATCATCTCTACCGGCATGGCTAACCTGGATGAGATTTGTGAGGCGGTAGAGACGGCCCGCGATGCAGGTTGTTCTGAACTGGTGCTGCTGCACTGCATCAGCAGCTATCCGGCCTCGGCGGAGGAGTCCAATCTGAGAACCATCGCAGATCTGGAGAAGCGCTTCGGTGTTGTCGCCGGACTCTCTGACCACACCTTGGGAACTACGGTCTCCGTCGCCGGTGTCGTTATGGGCGCAGCGGTAATTGAGAAGCACGTCACTCTGAGTCGCGTTGACAAAGGGGCCGATAGCGAATTTTCGCTGGAGCCGCATGAGCTGGGAGAGCTTTGTAACAATGCTCGCACCGCCTGGAGCGCTCTGGGCCGAGCTAACTATGACCTCGCTCCAGCAGAGGAGGGGAGTTTGCGTTTCCGCCGCTCCATCTATGTGCTGGAGGATGTGAAGGCTGGTGAGGAGCTGACTGCAGACAACGTTCGCCGTATTCGCCCTGGCTTTGGTCTGGCCCCGAAATACTACGATAAAGTGCTCGGCAAGCGGGCTGCGTGCAACCTTGAAAGAGGTACTGCGTTGCAGTGGGATCATGTAAAATCATTCGATTAATTTGCTTTGAATATTAAGGATTGCCTAATGAAGTTCTGTTCGCGTTGTATGTTGCCTGAAACCCATGAAACCATCGAGTTCGATGATGAGGGGGCCTGTAATATCTGTCGGCAGCATGAGTTCAAAAAGAGCCATGTAGACTGGGACGCCAAGTACAAGGAGTTTGAAGAGATCCTCGATCAGTATCGCGGCAAGGGCACCTACGACTGCATCGTGCCCTTCTCCGGCGGCAAGGACAGCGTCTACACTTTGTGGCGGCTGGTGCACACCTTCAAGCTGCGACCGCTGGTGGTAACTTTCGACCACGGCTTCTATCGCCCCAAAGTGTTGGAGAATCGCGTCCGCGTCTTTAAGCTGCTAGGGGTCGAGAGCATCGTCTATCGCCCCAACTGGAAGACGGTAAAAAAACTGATGCTGGAGTCGCTGTTGCGCAAGGGTGACTTCTGCTGGCACTGCCACACCGGTATCTTCGCCTACCCGATGCAAATTGCTATCAAGTTCAACACACCGCTGGTGATCTGGGGCGAACCACAGGCGGAGTACACCGCCTACTACAGCTACGAGGACGCCACCTCCGGCAAGGAGGAGGTGGATGAGAAGCGCTTCAACCGCTTCGTCAATCTGGGTATGACCGCCGACGACATGATCGGCATGGTCAACTCCCCCGATCTGGACCCGCGTGACATGGAGCCGTTCCGTTACCCGGCCCTGCGCGATCTGAAGAAGCTCAAGTATCGCTCCATCGCACTGGGTAGCTACATTCCCTGGGATGTGAAGAAGCAGGTCAAGCTGATCGAGGACGAACTGGGCTGGGAGGAGGATCTCAACGCCGGTATCCCGTCGCAGTACGGTTACGAAAAGGTCGAATGCCAGATGCAGGGCATTCGCGACTACCTCAAATACATCAAGCGCGGTTACGGACGTTCCGCCCACCTCGCCACCATTGATATCCGCAACAACCGTCTCGACCGCGAAGAGGGACAGAAGATGGTGGATGAATACGACGGCAAGCGCCCGGAAAATCTCCCCTTCTTCCTGGAGATGCTGGGACTGACCGAGGAGGAGTTCAACCGGATTGCCCAGTCGCATACCGTGCCGCCATTTTCGCTCAACCTTGATGAAATAAAGACCGGTCCGCGTTTACCGGATCGCGATGGTTGGGACAACTCCGCAACGCTGGATCGCGCCTATACCGGGAACAAGCTCAAAGAGCATAATATCTATTAATGATTGCCATCCTTGATACTGGTATCGGTAATCTGAAGTCGGTCTACAACGCCGTCTATACACTTGGCTACGACCCGGAGTTCATTACCGGTGACGATATCGAGCGACTCTTCAATGAAGAACTGGACGCCCTCTGCACCCATCTGATTATTCCCGGCGTCGGTGCTTGGGAGCACGCCATGGAGGTAGAGCGCTTGGGAAGTCTGCGCGATTCGGTACACCGTTTCGCTGATAGCGGACGCCCGGTGCTCGGTATCTGCCTGGGAATGCAACTGCTTGCTTCCAGAGGCGAAGAGGGCAAAAGTGAAGGGAGCACCGAAGGACTTGGGTTGATTCCCGGCACCGTTACCCGCCTGCTGGTTGATGAACAGAAGCTGCCGCTTCCCCATGTGGGCTGGAACAGCGTCAACCGGCAGCGTCCACACCCGATTCTCGAAGGGGTGGAGAGCGGAATCGACTGTTACTTCGTCCACAGCTACCACTTTGTCTGTGATGCCGAAGAGGATCTGGTGGCGACCTCCGATTATGGCGTCCCTTTCACCTGTATCGTCGGTCGCGGCAACGTGGTCGGCTGTCAGTTCCACCCGGAAAAGAGTCAGGCCAATGGTCTGAAGATGCTGGAAAACTTCTGCGACTGGGATGGACAATGCTGAAAAAACGCATCATTCCGGTTCAGTTATTAATGGGTGAACGACTGGTGAAGACCATTCGTTTCGACGAATACCGTGACGTGGGTGATCCGGTCTCCAGTTCGCGGATCTACAACGACAGCGATGCCGATGAACTGGCACTGCTCAATATCGACCGCGACAACCGCTCGATCGATTTCATGCTGTCGCTGATCGACCGTATCTCCGAAGTCTGTTTTATGCCGTTGGCGATGGGTGGTGGTATTCGCACTTTGGAAGATGCCGAGCGGTTGATCAAGGGAGGGGCGGACAAGATCGTGCTCAACTCCGAAGCCTACAACAATCCGCAACTGATCCACAACATCGCTACCGTGTTCGGCAATCAGGCGGTGGTGGTCTCCATCGATGTGTTCAGGGAGGGAGGCGACTATGCGCTCTACTCCGACTGCGGACGCCGACGGCAGCATATCGCTCTCGATGATCATGTTCTGCGCTGCATCGAACAGGGAGCCGGCGAGATTCTGGTCAATGCCGTTGATCGGGACGGCGTCATGGAGGGGTACGATATTGAATTGATTGAACGAGTGGTCAAACTCTCCAATGTTCCGGTGATTGGCTGCGGCGGCGCAGGCGATTTCGCTCATCTGCGTGACGCCTTTCTGCAAAGTCATTGTAGTGCGCTGGCCTGCGGTAGCCTGTTCAACTTCGGCGACAATAATCCGATCCGTGCCAAAGCATTTCTGCGCAACTACGATATTCCCTTGAAGGTAACCTGAATGGAGAAGATCGAGAATCTATGCATCCAAGGGGAGCGAGTTTACATGCGTACCCTCAACATTGATGACTGCTCGCAAGAGTATGTCGACTGGATCAATGATTCTCAGATCAACCGTTATCTGGAGACGCGCTGGTCGACGCAGGATATGGAGACGGTGAAAAGTTACGTTGCAACCATGCTAGAGAGCCCCGATAATCTGCTGTTTGGCATCTTTCTCAAGGAAGATGATCGCCATATAGGCAATATTAAAGTTGGTCCGATTAATCGTCTGCACAGTTTTTGCGAGGTTAGCTATTTCATCGGTGACCGTAATGCTTGGGGTAGGGGTTTTGGATCTGAAGCGGTGGGACTGATAACTAGCTATGTTCTGGATGAATTGAAACTCAACAAGATATTGGCTGGAGTATACAGATCTAATATTGGAAGCATCTGCGTGTTGGAGAAGAATGGCTATCGGCTTGAGGCATGTTTTACTAATAAGTTACGTTTAGATAGTGTCTGGGTAGATCATCTGGTCTATTCTGCACCATGAGAGAGTAATATTTCATCGTCCTATGTGAGGTTAAAATCTCTGCTTTCAGGTGGCTAGATTTATCTGCAATGCATTCAAGAATGTTAGATTGCAGAGGAAGACAGATGGATAACAGGTGTGGCAGATGCTGAAGAAATTCAAGAGACCATACAATCGATAACACAACACAACACAATAGCAATAACTAGCGTCGCATTGAGCGTCTCAATTATAGAAAAACATGTAATTTTAAATCATAATGGCGGCTGGCCTGATTCATTCTCAGCAAAGTTTCGTCGCTCATTGGATTTTGTGCAGGATATTGAAGTGGGTGAAGTCATTACTGAAAAGCATATTAAAAGTATTCGTTCTGGCTTTGGTTTAAAATCAAAAATTTTTATCTAAATAGTAGGAAGGAAGGCAAAACAAAATATTACATCTGTAACATCTACAAATTGGAGTCTATTTTTTTAAATTATGAATACTAGTCTAAATAAGAGTGTTGCTATTTGGAATTGCGGAATTGTTGCAAAATCTTTAACTAAAATTGTTAAAGCTATTAGTGCAGATCAAAATACCATATCAATAATATGCTCTACTGAATATGATAAAAGAAGTGTGGAGAGTAAATTAAAAGAAACCGCTTCTATCGTTGTTACTATTTCAGATGTTTTTGATGAATATAAAAAACAGGGTGACTCACTAAATAATGATAGAGTCATGAAACTTTCAGAAGAAAATGAAATTAAATATGGTGTAAATATGGTGGAAATAATTAGTGCTGATCGCCATATCGGTAGAGGGTTTGTTAAAGGAGCTTGGTATCCAAGGTCAACACTTAGTGAAAATATTACTTATATTGAGAGCTTGAATATTATTAATGGATTATTTGATTTTTTTGACAAATTCTTTAGTAAAAGTAAGATAGATGTCCTTCTATTAGAGGTTGCATCAATAAGTCCTAAAGTTGCTTGTGTAGTTGCAAGAAGTCATAAAGTGGAGGTTAGAATCCCCCACCCTTCAAGGGTTGATAAAGGTTATTTTTTTTCTAAAAATGAATTTATTGAATACCCAGACTGGTCTTCAAGTTACAAAGAAAATTTAGAAAAAATAAATAAGCATAAAGAACCCGATTTAAGAATTAAGGGTGAATCCTATTATTTAGCAAAAAGTGAAATAATAGGTTATTTGCAATATGGGAGTCTGATAAATACAATAAAAAAAATAATTACTCAGTTTGTAACATACTTCTATAGAAAGTTAAAAGGATATCGTAAATATACTGAATATTACTTCACTGATAAGGTAAGGGCTATATGGCGTTATCATCGTGGAATAGTAAAAGCTCAAAATAAAACATATATAAAGCATTCTAGTTTCTTAAATAAAAACTATGTTTTGCTTCCTTTGCAGTTGGAGCCAGAATCTTCAATGATGGTAATGACGCCGGAATTTAACAATCAACTTTATCTCATTCACTTAATTGCATCTAATATGCCAGCTTCATGGACTCTAGTTGTAAAGGAGCATCCTTTAGCATTGGGAGTAAGACCTTCTGGCTTCATGACAGGGATTGAGTCATATCCTAATGTATGTTTTGCAAGTCCTTTTGATAATACAAAGGAGTGGTATAAAAGAAGCCAAGCTGTAGCCACAATTAATAGTACGGTTGGATATGATGCTGCATTTGATGGGGTTCCAGTTTTGAGCTTTGGAAAATATAACTTCATATCTATATTGGATCATGTGTATTATGTAAATACATCAAAGTCAATATTTTCCGCTTTCAATGCGATCAAAAAAAATAAATTTGACATAGAGCAAAGAAGAATTCAAGGGTTTTCCCTCTATGAGACCATAAAGAACAATGCTTTTTTATTGGATGCTAGGGCTTTTCTTAGTGGAAATGCAAAGGATGTAGATATAGAAATATTTGCATCCAACTTTATTAAATCA
>PBQI01000121.1 GCA_002725625.1 Rhodospirillaceae bacterium
CCCAAGCCGATATCGCCTCATCTCAGGCGGTTATTTCTGTTTCCGCTGCGGCAACCGTCGAAACCCAGCGCGCCACCACCGTCGCTGCCGAAGGGGCCGACAATTTTGCCGCCGCTAATGTTGCCGCGCTGGCCGCCGCTGCTGCTCTTGACAATGCCTGTTTCAGGGAACACCCTATCAAAACGATGGAAAAGTGTGTTATCATAGGCACTTAATAGATGTGAAGAGATGTAAAGCAGTTTCGGCATGAAAGAATTTTGGGCCAGACTGTCGGCTAAGCCGGCGATAGCGGTAGAACTGATAACGGCGTCTCTGTTTATCAGCATTCTGGCGCTCGCCAGTCCGCTTTTCGTCATGCAGGTATTGAACCGCTATGTGGCGCAAGGGGTCGACGCGACCCTCATTACCCTGACCAGCGGCGTATTGATCGCCATTGCTCTTGAATTGATTTTCCGCCAATCCCGCATGCATCTCGCCCAACTGGTGAGCTCGGAAAAAGACGAAGTGCATTCCCTGGCCGGTTATTCCACTTTGGTACGTTCCAAGTTAAGCGCCCTGGAACGGGTGCCGCCTGATAACAGGCGGAATATTATGAACGGGCTGCAATCCATCGAACAGGCCTACAACGCCACCAACATCACAACGGTGCTCGATGTTCCCTTTGCGCTGTTGTTCGTCTTTGTACTTTACCTATTGGAACCGGCTCTCGCCGGCATCGTATTCACGTTTATCGTTTTGGTGTTTTCCGGTGGAGTCTATGGCGCCTCAACGATGGGCTCGAAGACCAATGATATTACTGATGCCTCAAGTGAAAACAGTGCTTTGTTGGGGACGGCGATCCGCGAAGCTGAAACTGTCCGGGCGTTCAATGTAGCCGCATATTTGCGCCAGATCTGGGAAGGCCAATCCAAGCGGCTGATGCATTTGCGCCGCCGCCTGACCCTGCATCAAGGTCTAATCCAGAGCCTCACCCAGAGTTCTAATGCCTTGATGAGCGTCGCCGTTATTGTGACCGCGGGTATTTTGGTGGTGACCGGAGAAATGGACGTCGGTGCTATGATTGGTGCCAACATATTGGGGGCCCGCGCCCTGCAGCCGATTTCAAAATTTTCCCAATTGGGATCAACGTTCGCCAAGGCCCGCCAGGCTCTTCAACTAGTCCATGAATTCTCCAATTTGCCCTTGGAGCCGGAACGGGGGTCGGCGCTCAGCGATTATAGCGGCGGCATCGCGTTTCGCGACATCGCGTTTAATTACCATGGCGACAACAATCCGTTGTTTGAATCCTTGACCCTTAAGTTGGACCCGGGGTCCGTGCTCGTGGTCACGGGCGGCAACGGTGCCGGCAAAACCACTTTGGCCCGTTTGATCTTGGGACTCATTGAGCCGACGCGGGGAAATCTGCTGGTCGATGGTCTGGAACTACAACAGACGGCAGCGGAATGGTGGCGCAAACAGGTTATATATCTGCCGCAGGAACCAGCGCTCATCGGTGGTTCCATTGGTGAAAACATTAAGATTAATAATCCCGAGGCACCGGATGAACGGCTTAATCAGGTAGTCGATATTGTCGGGCTCAGACGATTTGTCGATGAGTCCGAAGCTGGTGTCGAAACACCCATTATCGATAATGGCTGGCGCCTTTCCGAGGGCATGCGCCGCCGCATGGCCTTGGCGCGGGCTTTGATGACCGACGGAAAACTGGTTGTATTCGATGAGCCGACGGAAAGTTTCGATGCGGCAGGTGTGCAGGTCGTCCATACGGTTCTCAGCACCCTGGCCAAAGAAGGGCGGACCATCATCGTTATGTCCCACGATCCGAAAATTGTCATGGGCCAGCATATCGTTTTGGATCTGGATGCCAAGCCGATCCCGAAGATATCCGCTGTGCCTGGTGTGGTTCAAAATGAAACGCCAGCAGGGGAAACGATACGGCAGGTGACCAATGACTGATCAATCGGCCATTGATGTAGGCGCCCCCGATGAGCTAAAAATGATGGTAATCCCTCATTTGTCCTATGCCCTGTGCGCCGTTGTAACGATTGCATTTATTGTCTGGTCAACGTTCGGTTCTCTCGACATCGTCAGCATGGCAACGGGAGAGGTCATTCCGTCCACCCAGCTCAAAACCGTGCAGCATTTGGAAGGTGGTATTGTCAGTAAGATTCTTGTTCGGGAAGGTGAGCGGGTCAAAAAAAACCAGAAAATGGTTGTTTTGGCACCGACGGCATCCAGTGCTGACGTAAAAGAATTGGAAGTGCGCCTAGCCGGTTTACAGATCGACATAGCCCGTCTTCGAGGTCATTTTTCCGGTTTGGGCGAACCCCAATTTTCCGACGAACTTAGGAAAAATCGCTCCATTCAGATTGACCGGGCGCTCAAGAGATTCGAAATATCCATGCGGCGAAATCAAGGTGAACTGGATAAGCAGCAGAAGACCATAAACCAACGCAGGCACGCTGTGGCGGAGATCCAAGTCCGTATCAAAAATAACCGCCACGGGTTAAATTTAATTCGCGAACAGGTGGAAATCAGCAATCAACTGCTTAAGGACAATCTCACCAACCGTTATAAGCATCTCGATCTACTGATGGAAGAATCCCGCCTGAGCGGCGGCGTAGAGCAGGACTCGGCGGCGTTGATCGTTGCTCGATCGGCGTTGGGAGAGGCAGAAGCAGGTATGGCTGCCATTGCGAATATTTTTGAAGATGAAAATCGTAAAGAACTGGATGAAGCCCGCCAAACCTATGCTGAGCTCAGCCAAAGGATGGAAAAATTTAGAGACAGCCTAGAGAGAACCATTCTGCGGGCGCCGGTGGGTGGTATCGTAAAGACCATTTATGTGGCGACCATCGGCGGTGTCGTCAAACCAGGTGAACCCGTGGTTGATTTGGTGCCGGAAGGGGATCAACTGATCGTTGAAGCAAAACTGGCGACCCAGGACATTGGCTATGTTGAAAGTGGCCAGCACGTTGTCGTGAAATTGGCTTCCGCGGATGCCGCCCGTTTCGGCGGCCTGGACGGAAAAGTTTTGTCGGTCAGTCCGGATACTCTGCTGACGCCCGAAGGATCGCCTTTTTATAAAGTCCGAATCGAGACGGAAAAGAGTTTTTTTCAGCGCGGTAAAAGCCGTTACAACCTATTTCCGGGCATGCAAGTGGTCGCTAACATTCAAACTGGACAGCGTACCGTCGTCGAGTACCTGATTGAACCGCTGCTGTCGTCCATGGGTGTTGCCATGCAGGAACGCTGATTGTGGCCTGCCGATGATTGAAGCGTTGTTTGTCAGCGGTTTGGATGACCTGTCCTTTGTAAATTTTAATGGCGTCCGCATGGGGCCGATTAATAGTTTTAACGGATGTGTCTATGTGGGGGCGGAATTACGTCAGGACGCGCTCAGTATTTCGAACCATCTAATCCACGAATTCGACTCAGCCGATGTCGGGCTTCCCTAAGCAGATGTGATTTTCAACACCATCTGCAATCATGAAAGCAATCAGTTGGCACTGCGGCGTTTAAATTTCATGTGCCGCGAGATCGAGACACCGGTCAGCCATGCCGGTGCTGAAAACCACGCGCGACAACCTTCCCGCACTGGCCGACGGTACGGACGAACCGATCGCTCCGAAAACCATCAAGGCCTATCTCTCCAACCGGCTTTCCCTGAAAACCATTTTGCAATCGGGAGAGATTTAACTGGCTATGCTCATGTAGCCCTTCGGGGCGCACGGTGGTGCGGGTTTGACCAAGATTAATGATGCTGAAGATCTGGCGCGGCTCGATTTTGCCACCCTGGCCAACGGGCTCTATTATTTGACCGAGTTTGTGAATTACCAGAGCGCGGCCGGTCAATTTCGCAAAATCAGATTCTTCGTGGTGGATGGAAAAATTTATCCACTCCATCATATTGTCGGATCTTCCTGGAGCATCCATATGGCGACACGGCGGGGGAAGATGCTGGGAAACCTAGCTCAGATCGGTGAGGAAGAAGGTTTTCTCGCCGAATTTCTGTCAATTATCAGACCTGGACTGTCCACCGCAATTGAGGCTTTATCGGTGCGCATTGGTTTGGACTATTTTGGGATTGATGGCGCCATCAATGAAGATGGTCAGCTTGTCCTATTTGAAGCCAATGCGGCCATGGTGAATTCGATCTAATGCTAATTTCGTTGTGCGGCACCAGCTAGCCAGCTAAAAATTCACGATAAAAATAAAGGTGCTGATACTATTTTTTACCTTCAAGGGCTGCCTTTTTCTTATCCGCCGCTTTTGCAGAGCCAGCCGCGTCATCGTCGGTCGCCAGAGCGCCGATCCGTGCCTGTACTTTTTTGTCGATATCCTTGGCGGCGTTGGCCATTCCTTGCAAAATCGGTGAGAGTTGATTTGCCGGAATCATCAATCGGACGACTGAGTTAGGCTCTCCATCCTCTTCCTGGGCGCCAAATGTAACCCTGAATACGCCATTGGCATAAGAGACGTTTTCAACGCGTTCAACAAAGTAGTTATCGGTATTATCCATATTTGCCTCTAATAAACTTTCTTAGTTAATTTGAATTTCTCGAACATATATTTTCTATTTTTCTGAAACGATACTGTTCAACAGATCTAGTACATTTTCCGTCTCGAAGAATTTTACGGCGATCCCTGCTTCATAGTTGCGTACGGCGCTGGTAGTTAATTTTTTCTCATTAGACGCGGCCAGCCCAACAATCATACCAATGTCGAAGGCCGGATTCGATTTTTCCAAAGCGCTGGAAAACTCAACAGCACTGCCACCGGAAAAAAACGCTGGTAATAGCGCCTTCCAACAAAACAATAACCGATCTCACTTCAACAGGAATGCTGGTGGTTTCCCGCTCCAGTTGCCGCCTATCTGTGTCCGGATCGCTCAATACCGTTTCCACACTATTGAAATTGTTCGCTTTTATTATACATGGAAGGGTGGAGTGTGGTCGAGGTATTTAGTGTAAATTCTACTCTATCTCCGAAAAAGTTAAATTTTCAGCGTTCGCCGTTGGATCAAGAACCAGGCGATAGAAAATGGCGTAATCGCCATCCAGCAGTTTGACCTGTCCCGCTTCCATGACGGGCAGTACCGAATCCTCGATACTGCCATCGGCTGATCCGGGGCCGTCCAGTTCCTGATCTTGCTCCTCCCAAAATTTGTATTCGTCTTTATGGAATAAATACTTGGCTTTGCGAAATGTCGGTACCCATCGACCGTTCTTTAGCTTCGTGTTCTAACCCACGTCTACCGGGCCGACACCAAGATCCTTTAAATCGGAAAGCCAGGGCGGTGTCGAGGGGCGGTCTTTGTCATTGCTTACAGAAGCCTCCACCAGGGTCGTGTGATGGTCGGTCCGGATAATGAAGCTTTGAATCGCTTGGATTATTTTACCGGTTTCGGGGTCGATGGTTTTGAGTGACAACCACTCCATCTCCCCGGCTAGGCCTTCCGCCGTCGAATCCGGGAGAAAAAAAGTCCGGCAGGAAGCCCGGGTCTTCGTTTTCCGATGACCTGGTCAACGGCAATGTCGCCGAATTGAAGCCACGTTATTGTGCGATTCCCAAAACGACGATCAGCAGCAGGTCGGCGCTACCTCTATGCGACCATCTTCCTGAGGGTTGAGTTCCTTACCCACCGGGCGGAACAGGCGTGAATGGGGCACCGTCAATTTGTAAATTCTGGCAGCCGTGCCGCCCAGGATCAGATTAAGATCGTCCTGGGTGCATTCCAATTTAAGAAGCTGTTTAAGGCTCCATCCCCAGACATCTACCTGATGCTTGACCAATTTCTTGCTGCGGATCTGGACGGCATAGGACGAGGGGTAGTTGCCGGGCTGAGAATGGAAAGGGATCGAAGCGCCCCAGTCGCAGCCCCACATGAGTTTTTCGGCGCCGATATTGGGATCAATCAAGGCTTTATGATACAACTCACCCCACCATAGGCCGGTTTCCAAATAGATATTGTCGTTGGAGGCCGCCACCAGAAGCGCCTCCTCATAAAAGCGCTCGGACCACCAGCCTTGAATGCCGGCATGGTTGATGACAATCGGAACGTCGGGGTATTCGACCGCCAGGTCGGACACCCACATGGGATGAAGGGTTTCGGGCCAATGATGGTGGGTCAGGGGATAGCCCATCACCACGCCGCTATGCACCTGAACAACGGATTTATGCTTTCGCGCCACATCCATGGTCGGCCGCATCTGATCCATCCGTTCGGTCTGGCTGATGGTCGTGCGTCTGGTGTTGTCGGCGGGCATACCTTCGCCGATGCCAACGAACTTGCCGGTGGACAGCAGTTCATCAATCTCCTTGGCTGCGGCTTCCGGCGTCCATGGTTCACCGCCATCGCGCGCCTCCTTGATGGTTTTCATAGCCGAACAAACGGCGACGAATTTATCCGGATAGCGATCCACCAGATCTTCGTTCATCTCATTTGACATGCCGAAGGCAGGCAGGAGCACGCACATGTCAACGTCGTAGCATTCCATGTCGTAGAAAAGCCGCGGTGAATTGTCGTAGGCAACGAGACCGCGAATCGCCTGGGCGAGGTCGTTATAGCTCGCCTTGTCCGTTTCCAATTTCTTGTCCTTGAACGCCTTACCCGCAGCAAACCGTTGCGCGTGGACGTGGGTATCGACAATAAACCGGCCCATTTTCATGATAATTTTCTCCCTTTACTTATAATTTGATTCTCTCTGTTCTGTTGTCGATCACGCGGCGCACTTTGTTACCGCTGTCATCGCGGGGCAAAGTACCGGGTGGTAGAATTTTGATTGCCGCATTGATTCTGATGGCTTGTTTTACCCTATCTTGGGTATCGGTTTTGAGCTTGGTAAGATCCAGGCTGTTGTCCGGGCTACTTTCTGGGCCGTTCGCCTGGTCTTTGGTTTCCAGTTTCACCGTTAGAGTGGGCTTGGCGCCGTTGCCGTCGAGCACAACCTGAAATTCGTGGTTGAGCGCATCAATGCTGCGGATGGCTTCTTCGATTGCCGAAGGATAAATGTTGACGCCGCTATACCAAATCATTTCGTCGACGCGACCGATGATGGATCCTTCCAGTTTGGGCCCGGCGTGACCACAGAAAGTGCATGTCTTTTCCGATACGCGGGATATATCACGGGTCCGGTAGCGGAGGAGGGGTTGGGTGTCGCCGATGATATTGGTGAAGACCACTTCACCGGTTTCGCCTAGCGGTAGTTGTTCACCGGTTTCGGGATCAATGATCTCCATGATGGCCATATCATTAGCGATGTGAAGCGCCTGGTTACCGGGGCAACTGCCCCCCAAGGGAAATATTTCCGTCATGCCAAAACCATCGACAACGGCAGCGTTCCATCCCTCCGCCAGTCTTTTCCGGGTGGCCGGAATTGCTGCTCCCGGTTCACCCACAGACGCCACAGCCCGGAGTCCCAGTTGGGTCGTATCGACGCCCATTTCTTCGGCGACCTCCAGAAGCCGCAATAGATAAGAGGCCGTACCGCTTATTGTAATGGGTTTAAAATCTTCAATGAGGCGGATCTTGGACCGGGAATCCATCAAGCCCGCCGCCACCATGATTGCGCCTTGCCGGACTCCGGCCTCGTAAGCGGCGGAAGGGCCCATCAAACCGTCAATCGGTCCCAGAATGATGGAGATATCGCCCCTTGCGTAGATGGGTTTGCGCTGAAACCGATCGAGAATGTAATCCCAATCCCGCTGCGAAAAAACGCGCCGCAAGGGACGCCCGGTGGTGCCCGAAGTGGTCAGCAGCCGCACCCAGTGGGATTGGTCGGTGCAGGTATAAGAGCCGAACGGAGGATAGGCATCCTGGTCGGCCTGTAACTCCGCTTTGGTGCAAAAAGGAATTTTCGGTAGGTCCTCAATACCGGTAATATCACCGGGCGTTACTTCGGCCTCATCAAATTTCTTTCGCCAGAAAGGTGCGTTGGCGTAGACGTAGTTCACCATGGCCACCAGGCGGTTGCTTTGTAACGCTCTGAGTTCATCCAAGGGTATGCGCCCCATCATGGGATTGAGAATTGTATAATTGGGGAGGCTGCTCATGACTCCGCTTTACCCCTCGACTGAGATCCGGGAAAAACAACACAATGCTGGGGATCAACGGTCAGCCAGATTTTATCCCCTCGATTTGCTTTCATTGATTGATGCACAATACAGCGAAGCCGCAGCCCCCCTGAATAAACAAAACATTCACTGTATCCGCCCTGGAAGTTCATGAGGTCGATAGTGCCTTCCAGGATATTGTGTTCGCCTTCCGGCGGCGCTTCAGAAGCGTGAATGTCTTCCGGTCGTACGACAACTTCCAGATGTTCGCCTTCAGCCATTCCTTTAGGCAGGGGGATACTTAAATCGCCTTTCCCTTCATCGATCTGAACTAGTCCGAGACCGTTCTCGGTGAGTCGGAGGACCTGACCTTTGATAAAGTTTGCGGTGCCGAGAAACGATGCTACAAATTCGTCAGTGGGGCGGCTATAGACATCTCTCGGCGCATCTTCCTGAACAATTAACCCGTCGGACATGACCGCCACTCGATCTGACATCGAGAGAGCCTCCGACTGATCGTGGGTGACATAGAGGGTTGTGATGGCGATCCGTGCGACCATCTCCTCCAGCTCCACCCGCAT
The DNA here is from genome assembly GCA_002725625.1 of Rhodospirillaceae bacterium. Classification (GTDB taxonomy): domain Bacteria; phylum Pseudomonadota; class Alphaproteobacteria; order Rhodospirillales; family UBA2165. The sequence goes on from PBQI01000121.1 coordinate 8,634, forward strand.
CTGTTCGCGCAGCTTGGCATCCAGGTTAGAGAGCGGTTCATCCAGTAAAAGTAACTTAGGATGACGTACCAAAGCGCGGGCCAGGGCGACCCGCTGTTGCTGACCACCGGATATTTTGGTGGCCGGTCGCTTGGCAAAATCCTCCATGCCCACTTGGGTCAAGGCGTCCATCACCTGGTCATTGATTTCGGCTTTGGACGGACGCGGTTTCTGGACCTGCAAAGGATAGGCGACATTGCTGAAAACATTCAGATGAGGCCAGATGGCATAAGACTGAAACACCATGCCGATGTTCCTGTGATGGGTTGGGGAGAACTTATTCTCCCCCGGATTAGCAACCACTTCGCCATCTATAGAAATTTCTCCCCCGTCGGGCCTCTCCAGCCCGGCGATGCAGCGCAGGGTCGTTGTTTTACCGCAACCGGAGGGACCCAACAGTGTGTAGAAGTCGCCTTCCTTTACGGTGAAGTCGATTCCCTTGACCGCATGCGCCGGTCCTTCCGGCGTTTCATAGGTTTTGGTCAATCCTTTGATGCTCAACATCGGTCTGTATTACTCTGTCTTTGGCAGCAGAATTCGCCGCATTAAGAAGATGATGGGGATGACGAACAGAATTATCAGGACGCCAACGGCGGCTGCTTTGGATAATTCAAGATTTTCAAATAGCCGCCATAAAATGACGCTCAACACCATATTGTCTTCGCTCATCAAAATCAGCGGAATGGTAAATTCGCGAAATCCAATGATGAACAACAATACTAGGCAGGCGAGCAAAGAGGGCCCCATTAGCGGCAGGACAATGCGCCGAACTGTTGTAATCCAGGTGCCGCCGGCGGCGTAGGAGGCTTCTTCCAGTTCCTTATGCAATTGCATCAAACCGGCGCGGTTAAGCCGGGTGGTCACGGCAAAGCGATAAGAATAAGCCAGGATCAGCACCCAGACCGTGCCGTAAACACCGATGGGCAGGCTCAAATACAACAACATGGCGGCTAGCCCGGCGATCACCGAGGGAATGCCGATGGAAAAGAAGCTGACAAAATCTAAAATGACGCGGCCCGGCATTTTAGTGCGGACCAATATCCAAGCCAACATGGCGCCGATCAGCGTGACGACGATGGCGCTGCCTCCGGCGACGATGAACGTGTTACCAATGGCCTTGTAGAAGCGCTCCTCCTGGAACAGTTCGATATAAGGCTTAAATGACATGTTAGCCAGAGCATTATAGCTTGGTGGGTTAAAGCCGAAGAAACTCGTCCAAAGCAGAACCAGCGCCGGCAAGATGGCGGCAAAGGCTAAGAAAACAGCGACAAATAGTAATGACGGCCATTTCCATTTGCCCAGCCTAAATCTCTCTGGCCGGTAACCTTTGCCGGTGACGGTTACGAAATTGTCGGCCCGGCGAATCATGTGATTATAGGCGAGCAACAGAAGAATGCCGATGAACAAAAATGGCAGCGCCAAGGCCGCTGCCCGGCCATAAACCGGAAGTTCCGTATCCGGACTGAGTTCGAAGAAAATTCGAATGGAAAAAACATTGATACGGGCCGGCAGGCCAACGATCAACGGCAGTTCGAACTGTTCCATGGCGACCAGGAAAGCCAGGATCAGTGGCGCCAGAATACCTGGTCTGAGGATCGGCAACGTGATCCGGAAAAATGTTGTCATGGGCGATGCACCCGAAGCAGCACTGGCTTCTTCAAGGGACGGGTTCATGGACCGCAGCGCCGCCGCCAGTAGCAGGAACACAAACGGCACCAGCGCCGCTCCCTGGGCGAAAATCAATCCGGTCATGCTGAAAATATTGAAGGGGCCGCCGCCCTCCATGCCGAATAGAAAACGGATCGCCTGATTGATCCAGCCGGCGTTGGGGCCAAACATAAACACCCAGGCGATGCCCAGCATCATAGTCGGCACCAGCAGAGGAAACAGAATTAGCGTGAAAATAACGTTGCGTCCGGGCAGGTCCGTGCGTTCCACCAGCCAAGCCAGGGTAAAGGCGATCAAAAAGGCGACGGTAACAGCGCCAAAGGCAAAGATAAAAGTCTGGGGTATAATTTCCTGATAAAGAACAGGATTGATATAGACTTCAGCAAAATGACCCAGGGTCCACTCGGCGGCGTCTTCAAAGGGCAACATATCCTCCGGCCCTCTGAAGGCCGATAACACCATGGTAAACAGGGGAGCTGAAATAAAATAAAGGGCGGCAACGACGGCAGCGCCGAGGACAAGCACGCCTCTGACACCGAGGTCACCAGCCCAGCGGCCCGGAAACAACACTGCAATTGCCGTCATATTGCCAGTCTTCCGATCTAACTATTCAGATCGGCTTATTTTTTCCGGCCTGTAATAATGGGCTTGAATTTTTTGAGGTTAACTTTACGCGGCTTAAAATTCTCGGCGGTTTCCAAAA
>PBQI01000122.1 GCA_002725625.1 Rhodospirillaceae bacterium
GACGTGTGCCCGTCCGGTTATATCCAAATGGGGCTCGGAGAATAACCGGATGCTGAAGTCCTTTGCCCCAATCTTGTTCCTTTTTTTGCTCACCATAAGCGGTACGGTGGTGGCAGAAGGCCGGGTACCTTTCCCGGACATCCCCAAGGGCAAGGGCGACAAATGCATTTTGGATACGGCCTATATGCGGTCCAACCACATGGAGGTTATCCTGCATCACCGGGATGACACCGTACACCAAGGCAAACGCACCAAGCGATTCAGTCTGATAGGCTGCATTTCCTGTCATGCCGTGCCGGGTGCAGATAAAAAACCGGTAACCGTAAAAAGCCCCAAGCATTTTTGCCGGTCGTGTCATGATTACGCGGCTGTGAAAATAGACTGCTTTCAGTGTCATACTTCCGTTCCACCGACCGAGGCGAGTTTGAAATGACGGATCGGCGGCAATTTATGGGCGGTATAATGGCCGCAGCGGGATTGGCCCTAGCGCCTGGGGTGGTTTTGTATTCCGTCGGCGAAGCGAACCCAGCAGGCCAAGCCGTTTCCGCCAAAGTGCGCTGGGGATTGCTGATCGACGTCAACAAATGTGCCGACGGTTGCGGCTCCTGCGTTACGGCGTGCAACGAAGAAAACGGTATCGGCAGCACAGGCCGTCCCGAGACCGATCCTCAGTGGATCAGAAAGGTCAATTTACGCGATCCCAAATCCGGGGCGACCAAGTTATTGCCCATGATGTGCCAGCATTGCGCCGAACCGCCGTGCGTCGACGTTTGCCCGACTGGGGCATCTTTCAAGCGGGCCAACGGTATTGTGTTGGTGGACAAGCATATTTGCATCGGTTGCCGCTACTGCATGATGGCTTGCCCCTATAAGGCTCGGTCATTCGTTCATGAGGATTTAACCGATCAGAAACCCCATGCGCCGCGGGGTAAGGGGACGGTGGAAAGCTGTACCCTTTGCGTTCACCGGGTCGATGAGGGTGGTACACCAGCCTGTGTCGAAGCCTGTGACGCTAGGTCCAGTGGTGCCATGATATTTGGTAATCTCAACGATCCCAGAAGCGAAATCGCCAGGCAGGTCAGTAAATTCAATACCACGCAAATCCGCGCCGATCTGGGGCTTGATCCCGGCGTGCATTACAGGGGGCTGTAGAGCATGGCTGGTGTGAACAGGATCAGGTATCAGGAAATCGGCCAAGTCAGCCTGAACTACTATCTGGCGCTTGTCGCCCAAGGCATTTTGGTTACTATCGGTCTGGCTGCTGCCTACTACATGGAAACCAATGGCCACCATGTGACAGGCATGAACAATCAGATTGTCTGGGGCATGCCGCATGTGTTCGCTATCTTTTTGATCGTGGCGGCGTCAGGGGCGCTCAACGTGGCATCCATTGGATCGGTGTTTGGCAAGACGCCTTACAAACCTTTGGCGCGGTTGTCCGGTGTGGTGGCTGTTTCTCTGTTAGTGGGCGGTCTCGCGGTGTTGGTGCTGGATCTGGGACGTCCGGACCGTTTGATCGTCGCTATGACCAAATACAATTTCAAATCTATTTTCGCCTGGAATATTTTCCTCTATGTCGGTTTCCTAGTGGTTGTCGCGGCTTATCTTTGGGTGATGATGGAACGGTGCATGAACCGGTACAGCAACGCGGTCGGGCTGTTTGCTTTTGTCTGGCGGCTGATCCTGACCACGGGTACCGGTTTGATCTTCGGTTTCCTGGTGGCGCGGCAGGGTTATGATGCAGCGGTTTTCGCGCCCCTCTTTATCGCCATGTCCCTCGCCTTCGGGCTCGCCATGTTCATTATTATTCTGAGCAAAATATGCTGGTTTGAAAGTTTTGAACTGGGTGATTTCATCTTGAGCAAACTGGGCCGTCTCCTGGGTATTTTTGTCGCCGCAGTTCTTTATTTTACCCTGGTTCAGCATCTGACGAATCTCTACGCCGCCGAACATCACGGTGTCGAGCGCTTCATCCTGTTGGAAGGTGGTATCATAACTATTTTGTTTTGGGCGGGTCAGGTCGTGTTGGGTGGCTTGATGCCGCTGGTACTGTTGCTGCACCCGGTCTGGAGCCGGGCGCGCTTTAATATTTTCCTGGCTTCTACCCTGGTTATTTTCGGCGGACTGGCGCAGATCTACGTCATAATTGTCGGTGGCCAGGCCTATCCCTTGGTACTGTTCCCAGGGATGGAAGTCAGCAGCAGCTTTTTTGACGGTGAAATTACCGAGTACCGCCCCAGCTTGGCCGAATTCGCTCTTGGTATCGGCGGCATGGCGATAGCGGCGCTGGTAATGCTGGTGGGAATAAAAGTGTTACCGATCCTTCCCCAAAGTCTCGATGATGCTACAATGGACCCGCATCATCGTACGTAACTACATCGGAAAATAACCGTGGAAGAACATCCTTTTGCCGCTTATGTGCGAATTCTGGCCCGGGGGAAAACCAAGTCGCGTCCTTTTACCGAGGAAGAGGCCGAAACCTCTATGGCTATGATTATGCGCGGCGAGGTAGAGCCTGAGCAACTGGGTGCCTACTTGATGCTGATCCGATTTAAGGAGGAAACTGCTGAGGAAGTGGCCGGTTTCGTCCGCGGCGCACGTTTGAACTTGGAACTTCCGGATAGCTTGCCCCCGCTTGATCTCGATTGGTCCTCCTATGCCGGTAAGCGGCGTCAGTTACCTTGGTTTCTTTTGTCGGTGCTGATGCTGGCGGGTGGCGGTGTTCGGGTTTTCATGCACGGTACCGACGGTCACACAGACGGGCGGGTCTATACACGGGCTACGCTGGAGGTGCTGGGGCTGCCCGTGGCCGGCAATCTTGCCGAGGCTGCGGATCATATCGAGAATATGAATTTCGCCTATGTTTCCTTGGAAGATCTACAGCCGAGGCTGCAGGAGATTATCGATTTAAAGCCGGTCCTGGGCCTGCGGTCGCCCGCTCACACCATTGGTCGGATGCTCAATCCATTTGCGGCTCCTTATTCAATGCAGGGTATTTTCCATCGCGGATTCATGGATACCCATCAGAAGGCGGGACTACTCCTGGGACAATCTCATATGGCGGTGTTCAGGGGCGAAGGCGGTGAAATCGAATGCCGACCCAACAAGACGACCGATGTCCGGACGGTTCATGACGGCAAACTGGGCCAGGAAGAATGGCCCCGGGTCCTGGCCGGATCACCTCAGGCGGAGGATGAGGAAATGAATATCCAGCGCCTGGTCGGCGTCTGGACCGGTGAAATTGATGACGAATATGCGGCGGCGGCAGTAACTGGAACGGCGGCCATCGCTTTGAAGTTAATGGGTAAGGCATCGAATTTCGATGAAGCTCAGGCAATGGCGGAAGAAATGTGGCAGAACCGAAACCGTACCTGGATGGGGATAGCGGCGTGAGGAAAATTGCGTGACCGGAAATGCCCTTTTCATATCGGCTGCTCATAAATCGTCGGGCAAGACCACCTTCGCAATGGGATTAAGCCATGTGTTGAAGGGGCAGGGAGTGGCCGTTCAGACGTTCAAGAAAGGGCCGGATTATATAGATCCCATGTGGTTGAGCAGTGCGGCTGGGCGACCTTGCCGGAATTTGGATTTTTATACCCAAGAACACGAAGAAATAGTCTCGGTGTTTCAGAAGTTCAACGCTGATGCCAATGTGTCTATCATCGAGGGTAACAAAGGCCTCTATGACGGCGTTGACACAGCAGGGGCCGACAGCAATGGCGCTCTGGCGCGCTTGTTGGGTGTGCCGGTCCTGTTAGTTATCGATACCTACGGCATTACAAGAGGGGTCGCTCCCCTGGTGAAAGGTTACCAGGATTTCGAGCCCGATCTAAATATCGTCGGTGTGGTGCTGAACAAAATTGGAGGCTCCCGGCACGAATCAAAGTTGCGCGCGGCCATTGAACTTTACACGGATATGGAGGTGCTGGGCGCTATCGGCCGGCGTCCCGAAATGAAGATCGTTGAACGTCATTTGGGATTGGTGCCGGCCAATGAAATGCCGGCGGCGGATTCCAGTATTGCCCGTACAGCCCGGCATATCGAACGCGACGTGAATATTGAGCGGGTAAAGGAAGTAGCGGCGGTGCCTTCGCCGACGATGGCCGAGAATATGCCGGCGGCGCCGAAAATCGGTCTCCCGGATATCCGTATCGGTATCGCCCGGGATGTGGCCTTTGGATTTTATTATCAGGATGATCTGGAAGCTCTGGAATCGGCGGGAGTGGAACTGGTTCCCTTCGATACTCTGGTTGATCGACATTTGCCCGACGTCGACGGGCTGTTTATCGGCGGCGGCTTTCCAGAGGTTCACCTGCGCATGCTGGAAGCCAACGAGAGCCTGCGTACCGAAATTCGCGAGGCCATTCAGAACGGCATGCCCGTCTACGCCGAATGCGGCGGATTGCTGTATCTGACAAGGCACCTTTCCTGGCAGGGTGAAAGCGGTGAAATGGTTGGGATCATACCGGCTGACGCCGTCATGCAGGACCGCCCGGTGGGACGCGGCTATGTTAGGCTTGAAGATTCGGGTGAAGGCTTGTGGCCGGGTGGCGGAAAATTTCCGGCCCATGAATTCCACTATGCTGCCCTAGAAAACATGGCTGAGGATTTGCGTTTTGCCTACAAGGTCAAACGAGGCCAGGGTATTGATGGTGACTACGACGGTATTATGATCAATAATCTTTTGGCCTGCTTTGCCCACCAACGGGATATTACTGCGAATCATTGGGCGGAAAGGTTTGCCGGTTTTGTGAGAGCTCAGAAAGTTGACAGTAAAGCAGCAATGGTTTCCGCCTGATTGCCGGGCAATCTCTATCCCCGGGCGAATATTTGCTTCAAGGCGCCGCCGACACTGCCCTCTTCCAGATATTTCAGGCCCCAGACGCCGCCGAAAATAATGGCTAGTAATGCGATGAGTGATCCCAGGGCCAAGGTGGACATGCCTGTGATGCCCTGACCAACAGTGCAACCCAAGGACAGAACGCCGCCCACGCCCATCATGGTGGCGCCAACGATATGGCGAACAAAATCGTCCGCCGTGGTAAAGGACTCGATGCGAAACTCACCTCGTACTCTGGACATGATGAAAGACCCAGCAATGACACCGCCCACCACAGCAATGCCGAAATTGATGGTGGCGCCGGTAAAGGTCATGAGGTACTGGATGCTATCACCCGTTGGCGCAATGAAGGTAAATGAGGCCAGGGGAGTAGGCTCGAAATCATCCTGGCCGATAACGCCGGTCAAATACCAGCCCGCCGAGACCAATAGGCCGATAATCAATCCGGCGGTGATATTCGCCGGCGAAGAGCGAAAATCGGAATCCTTAAAACAAAACAACAGCAGACCTAATACGATAATCAAAGTGACAACCCATCGCAGCGATTGCTGCGATGCGCCGAATGCGCCGGCCAGGAGTTCCGGCATACCTTGGGAAGCGAATCCTTTTTCCTTTAGGTCGACAACTGTCAGGCCTTCCAATTCGAGGCGAGCCGGGCCGATAAAGCCCCTCAGCGTCATATAAGCGAAAATGCCCAACACCAGGAAGATGACCAGCGATTTGAGATTTCCAGCACCGAGACGCACCAGGGTCTTGTTACCGCAGCCGCCCGTCATGGTCATGCCGAAGCCGAACAGCACACCACCGATGATGGCGCCCGCCCAGCCGAAGTTAGTGGTGAGGTAGATGGATTTACCCAGATCGACAATGCCGTTAATCTGCATAAATTGGCTGGCGAGAACGGCAACGGCGATGGCCAATAGCCAAGCCCGCATACGATTCCAATTCCCCATAAATACGATGTCGGAGAGTGCCCCCATGGTGCAGAAATTCGTACTCTGGGCGGTCGCTCCGAATATGCCTCCCAATATAAAGCTGAGCGACGCGACTAAAATGCCAATAGGTATGTCTTCCATCTGTTAGTTTCCCTGAACTATTTTCTGCTATGCTTTACGCACATTTGAATTTTGCTTATTCTAAAAATCTAATATACGATACAACGAGTTTAAACTGCAAGTTTTGTCGGTGGCGGGCATTCTTAAATCGAGCTTAGATAGGTTTATGCGAAAATATCGACTGCTATTTGTGTTTTTAATCGGATTGACCGCACTATCCATGGCGCGGGCGCCAGCACTCCAGGCCGCCGAAATGATCATGTTTGATTCAGAAGGGTGTGAGTGGTGCGAGTTGTGGCTGGAGCAAATAGGGCCGATTTATCCGAATACTGCCGAAGGCCGGTTTGCTCCGCTTCGACGAGTTGATATGCATGAGGATTGGCCGAAGGATCTGGAGAAGGTAAAGGCCGTACTTTTTTCTCCGACATTTGTTGTTATGGACAAGGGGCGTGAAGTAGGTCGCATACTTGGCTACCCAGGGGAAGATTTTTTCTGGCCAATGTTAGAGGAAATACTCAAAAAGGTTGGCTTCAAACAAACACAACAAACGGTGACCAACTAATCTACCGGTAAATGATGGGGGTACAATATGTCTAAGCTATGTAAAGTCATTGCCACTGCATTCCTGGTTTTTACTTGGACGGGTTCTCAAGTCCAGGCTGAAGAAGCTGCGCCTACGTTCAGCGTCAAATCCTTGACGCCGGAGAGTGCCTTAAAGGTCGCCCAGGCCACCTTAAAAGTTTGTCGCGCAGCGTCGTTTCAGGTGGCGGTGGCGGTGGTCGACAGGGGTGGGGCCATGCAGGTGATGATCCGGGACCGTTTCGCCGGGCCGCATACGCCGGAAACCGCCCGGCGCAAAGCCTATACGGCCCTGAGCTTTCGCAGCAATACAACAGATCTCGATGAGTTGACCAAAGCCGGGCAGCCAGCCAACGGCACCCGCCAGATTCCTAATATTCTTATGCTCGGCGGTGGCGTTATGATCCGCGCCGGCGGTCAACTGGTTGGCGCGATCGGTGTATCCGGTGCCCCAGGGGGGCAGGCCGATGAGGACTGCGCGGTAAAGGGGCTCGAATCCATTCAAGATGAACTGGATTTCTAGCCAATACTATTTGAGTTAAAAAAAACGCTCCATCTCGGTAGAGGTGGCGTGTTTTTTTTACGATTTATCTAATTTTCTTACGGTCTGACGTAAGACCAAGCTTGTTCCTGACGTTCCATCAAATGAATGACACCAGCCGGGACCATTTTAGCTTGTGGCAACAAAGGAACACTTTTATCCGCCTTTTTGCCCATTTTTTTATGCGGTTTTCCGCAAGCCCGGAAAGTTATTTTATCGAAGTTTTGGCCAAAATTAGCAATACGCTTTTTAACTGGAGACTTTCCTGCATGAAGCATCGTTAATCCTGGGCCATAGGCAACAATTTCAATTTGAACCTCCCCGCCCTTTGTTTTGTAGTGAGCATCTATATTAGCCGCGTTATTTAGCACAAGGTTCAAGCGCTTTGGGTCATTGTCATCCAAGTGAAGGACAACTCGATGCGCTCCGTTCCGGCAGCGCTCTGCTGCTTTTTAAAATGATTATTGGATGCATTCCGAATAAGCTAAAACATAGTGGGGTTGATTAATATTACAATTAACTGATGAGCAAAGAGTTGATAAATCTTCCATGATCAGTAATTATTCAAAAAAACACAAAATATTTTTGTGTTTTTTTTTATTTGACATAAAAAAATATAGAATATATTAGTTTTTTATGAATAGAAACTGTGGAGTTCGAGAATTAGGTGTCGATTATGCAGCTAGCAATTAAAGAAGTATCTTTTGAACAGGAGAATGCACAGAAACCTGTGACAGTTTCCGTGGATGAGTTGCCGGAGATCGACGTTAAAACTGCCAACGATTGGCTGGAACATGATGAAGCTGTCTTGATCGATGTCCGGGAAACCGGCGAATACGAATTCGATCATGTGCCCGGATCGCTCTTGCTGCCACTGTCATTTCTCGACACGGGTTTGTTCCCGCCTATTCAAGGATTGAAAATCCTTATCCTGTGCCAGATCGGCAAGCGGTCCGCGGCAGCTCAGAAACAGTTGGCTAAGACCGGTATCGAAAATACCTTTAATATTGCCGGTGGGCTGGATGCCTGGCGTGAAGCTGGCTTAGATCTGGAAGGCCGCCGCCACGAAGAAGGCGACTACGCGATTTAGGGAACAAGTTTATGGTGCTTTGATGATTACCGCCAATTCATTGGCGGATGTGGTGATATTTATCGGCTTTGTAAGATAGCCGTTGGCATCCCGGTCTAATGCTTTTTCTTTCCGATCTTCACCATCCTGGGGCGACAGTATGACTATTTTGATCTTGTCGAATTTCTTATGATGCCTGATTTCATTACAGAACTCCAAACCGTCCATCGTCGCCATCATTAGATCGGAGATAATACAATCGGGGCTGAATTCGACTATCGGCTTGATTACTGGGGACGTTCCATATGTTAGGTAACCGACAATGAAATGTTTTTGCCTGAAACACCGCAATATGATTCGCATTTCATAACAAGTTACAAAATTTCGTCTAAGGTACAGATATTCTTATTATCGACTGCAGCTATACTGATGAGGATTACACCAGTATGGTCGGATGGCGGCATTCCTGCATCGACTAGCTGGTTGATCTGGTCCATAAAACGCAGATTAAATCACTCTATTTGTTCCATCTGGATCCGGATCAGGACGATGATACAATCGACGCAAAATTTGACAGCGCCAAGCGGCTGTTGTCGGAGTTAAAGTCGGAGACAGAATGCGTAGCGTCAGCCGAATACGACACCTTCAAAATTTAATAATAAACCTGTTTTAATTTTATTTAGAGGTCATTCGTCTGAGCCCACTTTGGCAAGCGGTTCGATATATTGAATTTCCGTATCCCAAGGAAAAAACACCCAGTAGTTCTGCGGTACTTCGTGGACAAAGGTGTCCACATAAGGACGCCCTTCTTCTTTAGCGTACACGGTGGCGACATGGCATTTTGGAAGCAGTTCCCGCGCCGCCTTAATGGTTGTACCGGTATCGACTAGATCGTCTATCATCAGCCAGTTTTCACCGCCTTCGACACA
>PBQI01000123.1 GCA_002725625.1 Rhodospirillaceae bacterium
AACGGCGGCGATATTTTGAGGAATCCTTCACAGGCTTTAAGCAAGGTGTTGTACGTCCGCTCGCCCTCGCGGATGGAATTGGCCATGTTGACAATGATGCGGATATCGGCGCCGGGACATTCCATATGGGTAATCTTGATGAAGGCATAGGCATCGGTAAGGGATGTCGGCTCGTCGGTGGCAAGTACCAAGCAAGTGCCGACCTTATGCGTCAGTTGGCGGACCGTACGCTCGACGCCGGCGCTCAAATCCAGGATAACTTTATCGTACCCCGACGCCATCAGGAGCAGGTCATCACCGAGGATTTGTAAACGGCTGGCGGGGATATCCGAGAGCCCCCCCGATCCGGAGCGCCCGGCGATAACATCGAAACCTCCATCATCAAAGGACATGACTGACTGGTTGAGGGTCAGTTGACCGGTGATGACATTGCCCAGGTCATGTTTGGGCATCAATCCCAACTGGATATCCAGGTTGGCCAAACCCAGATCGCCGTCAAAGAGCAAAACGCGCAGGGAACTTTTTGCCAGCGCATGGGCTAGGCTAATGGCGAGCCAAGTCTTGCCGACGCCGCCCTTGCCAGACGCGATGGCGATCAAGTTGTTTTCCCTGGCCTGGACGGATGGGCACGGAGCGGGCGCGAGTGATGGGTTCATGACGCGGCCCGGGCCATCGAGCCCGCCTTTATAGTTCGTCCTTGATGATTTCGGTCATCGTCACGCCGAGGCGGTCCTCTACGACAACCACCTCGCCGCGTGCCACCAAACGGTTGTTGCAATAGATGTCGATGGCTTCGCCGACCTTTCGGTCCAGTTCGACAACGGCGCCGCGGCCAAGTTTGAGAAGTTGGCTCACCTGCATGTTGCTCTTACCGAGAATGGCGGAAACCTGAACAGGGATATCATAGACCGCCTCCAGGTCTTGCGCGCTGCGCGGCAGATCGGGGATGCCGGAAGCTGGGGAAAGTTCCGGGGGCGGCGCCTCGGCCTGGCCGTTTTCGCCGGTTTTGAGTTCTTCGTCACCTTCAATTTCCGAAAGCTCTAAACTCTTCTCTTCAGCCATGTTCCATCCCTGAAAGTTAGCTGTCCTCGGGGGGGGAAACAGTCTATTCCTTGTAGGCGTTAGCTTCCTCGCGTGCCGCATTTACTTCCTCTTCGCTGTAAGTGGGAAGAGCTTCCTCTTCCGGTTCAATTTCCTCGATTTCGGGAATCTCTTCTTTTTCCGGCTCTTTGAGCCTGTCAAAGGGTGTGTCAAAAAGAAACTTTTTCAACGTCGACATGTCCGTGGCTTCCATTCAACAGATTACCTCGTTTCGCGGCAGAAACGGTAGCATGAGATCATTTTCAAGCCTACTCGACCGCCGGCGATTCCTCCTCGACACAACGCCAACGCCAAGGCATCAGTAGACCAGCTCGTCTTCTTCCCCGCCGCTGGAGATGACAATTTTGCCGGCATCGGCGAGAGCTTTGGCACCAGCGACGATAACAGCTTGGGCATCATCCACGTCTTTTGGGCGAACCGCGCCCATGGCCTCCATATCTTCCTTCATCATCTTGCCGGCACGCTCGGACATGTTCTTGAAGAACAGATCCTTGACATCATCCGAGGCTCCCTTCAGGGCCAAGACAAGCTGATCCTTTTCAACCTGCCTCAAAAGCCTTCGGACACCGCCGGCGTCAAGGCGTGACAGATCATCGAAGGTAAACATCAAGGCCTTGATGCGTTCGGCGGATTCCCGGTTACGCTCTTCGATACTTGTCAAGAACCGGCTTTCCGTGTTGCGGTCTAAATTATTAAAAATATCGGCCATCATCTCATGGGAATCCCGGCGGGCTGTCTGCGCAAGGTTGGTCATAAACTCCGTCCTCAACGTTTTTTCCACATGGTCGAGAATATCTTTTTGCACGGATTCCATGCGCAGCATGCGCATGATCACTTCCAGGGAAAAGTTCTCGGGGAGAATGGACAAGACCTTCGCCGCATGATCCGGCTTGACCTTCGACAAGACGACGGCGACCGTCTGCGGGTATTCGTTTTTCAGGTAGTTGGCGAGGACGGCTTCATTGACGTTGCCCAGTTTGTCCCACATGGTGCGTCCCGCCGGACCCCGGATTTCCCCCATGATCTGGGAGACCCGGTCATCGGGCAGGGTCGAGAAGAGCAAGCGCTCGGTGCTGTCGAAGCTGCCGACCAGGGAACCGGGGGAAGCAAGCTGATCGGCGAATTCCACGAACAAACGCTCGACGACGCCGGAGCCGATGCTGCCGAGTGTCGACATGGTCTGGGAAAGCTCCCTGATTTCCTCGTTGTCCATCATTTCAAAAAGTTTAGAGGAGTGCTCCTGACCCAAGGCGAGCATGAAAATAGATGCTTTTTGCGGGCCTGACAGGCCGCGGAATTCATCTTTGACTTTGGCCATGGTTCGGTCCTCCTAGCTTTCCTGATACATCCAAGTACGGACGATTGACAACGCTTCCGCCGGATGCTTGTCGACGATTTCACCCACTCTCTTCACCGACGACGCCTTGACCCGGCCCTCGATCCGTTCAATGTCGATCATTTCATCGAACTGTTCCATCTCGGTCTCCTGCTCGGTCGGTGCCCCGGGCGTGGCCAAGGCCGGGGCCGCTTCTTCGGCCAATAACCGCGCTTCCGCTCCCAAAGCGTCGAGACCTGATGGAATGGCCTCGAAGGCACGGCTGACCAGCGGCCGCACCACTAGTAGAATGACCAGAATGGCGACAATGCCCAAGACCAGGATCTCGGCCATCCGCAACATATCGTTTTTATCGAGGCCGAAGAACAACTCCAATGCCTCGTCAAGCACCAGATCCGGTGCCTCGACCAGCGTGCCGGGGCTGCCTTTATCCTCGAACCCGCGGGCAAGCAGGGAGCCCTTGTCATCGACAAGGGAAATGCGGCTGGGAATCAACCCTGGCACGGCGGCGGCAACCAAGTGCTGGATCGCTGAAACCTGTTCATTGCTTAGCCGAATCGCGCCCCGCATTTTGACGAGGATAGAGGCGCGGGCTTGCTGCTTTTCGCGGCTGAACAACTCGCCCCGGGGTATCACCAGGTGAACGCGGGCCGCCCGTACGCTATTGATCGTTTTGATGGAGCGTACCAGTTCACCCTCGAGGGCATGGATCAGATTGACGTTCTGGAGAAAATTGGTTGTCCCCAGGGTCTCGGCGTTATCAAAAATCTCATAACCAATGGACCTGCCGCTGAGGCCTCGTTCGGCCATTGTCAAACGCAACGAGGCGACCTTATCGCTGGGGACGAAAATCTGACTGCCGTTGGCCCGCAGTTCATAGGTGGTATTGGAGCTTTCGAGCTGGCTGATGATGCGTGCCGAATCCGTAGATTCGAGTTCACCAAAAAGAATCTCCATTTGAGGCGCCGCCAGCCGGGTGGTGAGAAAGATAAAAAAACCGATCAGGCCCAAGATCACGGCGCCCATAACGGCCAGCCGCATTGGGCCGAGACTGCGCAATACTTGCAAGAAGGTTTCCACGTTTTATCCCTCATCCAGAACCTGGGAGGCCGTCGTGTCAAACACCGTCACGACCCCATTTGTGTTCTTTTGATGCTAGGAAGGGATCGTGAAGAAGAGGTTAACAGCGCGGCAAATTTTGCCTAGTACGGTCTATCGTGAATCCCTGATCATTAAGTGGGTGAAATTGGTGGCGAGCACAAGGGCTTGCCAGTACCGCTGGCTTCGTCCGGCCATTCGGATGGGGGATGTGATCAAGAACGCTCGGAGATGATCGTGGTGGTGGCGGCGTTGGCGGCGGGACGGCGTTTCCTGGCCCCGGTGGCGCGCAATCCCTCAATGCCGTGTTCGTCTAGCCACCGCCACCAGGACAGGAACTCATCAACAGAAAGCGAATAACGCCGGCAAGCTTCTTCCAGCGAAATCAGGCCGGCGCGAACCCCGGCCACTACTTCCGCTTTACGGCTGGCGACCCAGCGGCTGGTGTCCGCCGGCGGCAAGAAACTCGCCGCCGCCAAACGTTTACGCCGGACCGGACGATTGCGAGAGGCGCTGGCGCAAGGCCGAGATATCATTGACGCCGATCCCGAGAACGCGGAAACCCTGCATTTTCTTGGCTTGCTTTCCCTAGAGGTAAACAATTTCGAAACGGCCGCGAACCTGATCGGCAAGGCCATTGCCGTTAATTCCAGACGCGCCGCCTATCATAGGGACCTGGGAACTACCCTCATTAAACTCGACCGGCTGGGCGATGCCGCTTACAGCTTCCTGGGCGCCGAGCGCTATCCCTGGTTTCCCTCGATGACCGTTCACTTTGGGATGACGGAAGCCGAACTGACGGCTGCCTTTAGCGAAATAGTCGCCGCCGTGGCGGCGATTCCTCCCTCGGCCTAAGCGGGGTGCCGGCTTGACGTCACCAATAAGACACAAGATGGCCATCATGGGGACTGGGTGGTAGGGTGAGGGCTTCGGATCACATCCCTCTTCGCCTCCATGGACTTACTGTGATAGATACCCGCCATGCATAATTTCCTGGATTTCGAGAAGTCCGTCGCCGAACTGGAAGGCAAGATCGAGGAACTGCGCCGCCAGCCGGGTTCCGGCGAGCCGCAGATCGCCGAGGAGGTGAGCAAACTCCAGGGCAAGGCGGAAAAGCTACTCCGTCAGACCTATTCGAAACTGAACGCCTGGCAAAAGACCCAGATCGCCCGCCACCCGGACCGCCCCCACACGCTCGATTACATCGCCGCCCTGATCGAGGATTTTACGCCACTTGCTGGTGACCGGACCTTTGCCGAGGATCGTGCCATTATCAGTGGCCTGGGACGTTTTCGGGGCTTTTCCGTGGTTGTCATCGGCCACGAGAAGGGCACCGACACCGAAACCCGCATCCATCATAATTTCGGCATGGCCAAGCCCGAAGGCTACCGCAAGGCACGGCGGCTCATGAAACTGGCCAACCAATTCAAACTGCCGGTGATCACTTTGGTCGACACCCCAGGCGCCTACCCCGGCGTCGACGCTGAAGCTCGTGGTCAGGCCGAGGCCATCGCCAGAAGCGTCGAGACTTGTCTCGGCCTTAAAGTGCCTCTGGTCAGCACCGTCATCGGCGAGGGCGGCTCCGGAGGCGCCTTCGCCCTGGCCGCCGCCAACAGCGTGCTGATGCTGGAGCATTCAATTTATTCGGTGATTTCACCGGAAGGATGTGCCTCGATCCTCTGGCGCGATGGCAATCACGCCGCCGAAGCCGCCGCCGAGGCCCTCAAGTTGACCTCCAGCGACCTGAAAGAACTCGGCGTCATTGACGAGGTGATACCCGAACCCATAGGCGGCGCTCACCGTTGCCCGTCCGAAACCATTGCCGCCGTCGGCGACGCCATCGAGCACGCCCTTGAGGAGCTGTCTGGTCTGGACGGCGGTGTGCTTAAAACCCGCCGCCGTGAAAAATACCTGGAACTGGGTCAAAAAATCTTGAGCTAACCGCCCTACGCCACCTTGCCGTGGCAGTGCTTGAATTTCTTACCCGAACCGCAGGGGCACTTGGCGTTGCGGGAAACCCGGCCCCAGGTGGCGGGATTGCCGGGATCAATGACCTCCGCCGGCCGACGCCGCTGCAACGGCACCACCGAGCCCGCCTCGTCCGCCGGCAGGGGAAGTTCGCCCGTTTCCAGAAATGCCGGGTCATCGCGGGTTTCCACCATCCTCTGCCGGTTGCGCTGGAACAACATGTCCTCTTCCGGCATCATTTCCAGCTCAACGTGGGAGAGAATCTGGGTGACTCGCTCGCGCATGATCTCCAACATGGCCCCGAACAGATCGAAAGCCTCGCGTTTGTATTCGTTCAAGGGATCGCGTTGGCCGTAGGCGCGCAGCCCGATGCCTTGGCGCATATGGTCAAGGGCCAGCAAGTGCTCCTTCCACACCTGATCAAGAAGCTGCAAGAGCAAGCTTTTCTCAACCGTCCGAATGACCTCGGGACCGTAGGCGGCGGTCTTTTCCGCCATCATTCGGTCTGTGGATTCGATCAGGCGTTCGCGAATCTCGCTATCGGCGATACCTTCCTCCTTGGCCCACTCGGCGATCGGCAAATCTTGGCCCAAGACCCTCAATACCTCCTCGTGCAGGGCGCCGGTGTTCCATTGCTCGGCATAGGCTTTCTCGGGAATACAACGGGCGACCATATCGTTAATGACTTCAAAGCGCATGCCGGCCAAGTCATCGGAAATATCATCGGCGAGCATCAAATCCTTGCGCTGCTCATAGATCACCTTGCGCTGGTCATTCATGACATCGTCGAACTTCAGGAGATTCTTTCTGATCTCGAAGTTTCTCGCCTCGACTTTTTGTTGGGCCTTTTCCAGGGCCTTGTTGACCCAGGGATGGACGATGGCCTCGCCATCCTGCAAACCCAATTTCTGCAACATGGAATCGATACGCTCGGAACCGAAAATACGCATCAGATCGTCTTCCAAAGAAAGATAGAACTTGGACGCTCCGGGGTCGCCTTGGCGTCCCGAACGGCCACGCAACTGGTTGTCAACGCGGCGACTCTCGTGACGTTCGGTGCCGATAATCATGACACCGCCGGCATCGATGACCACCGATTTCTTGGCATCCACATCGGCGAGAACGCGTTCCGCGCCCGCCTTGTCGTTGGGATTATTGAGTTCCTGTTTGATGAGCATATCGGCGTTGCCGCCGAGCTGAATATCGGTGCCGCGGCCGGCCATGTTGGTGGCGATGGTCACCCTTCCCGGCATCCCCGCCTGGGCGATGATCATGGCTTCCTGTTCATGGTAGCGGGCGTTCAACACTTGGTGGTCGACCTTTCTCTTCTTCAGCAGGCTAGACAGATGCTCGGACTTTTCGATGCTGACGGTACCGACCAGGATCGGTTGATTGCGTTTGCGGCAGGTGATGATCTGCTTAATGATGGCCTCGTCCTTTTCCCGCGTCGTCCGGTAGACCTCGTCGTCCATATCGTCGCGGGTGCAAGGCAGGTTGGTGGGAACTTCCACCACTTCGAGCATGTAGATTTCCGAGAACTCGCCGGCCTCGGTCATCGCCGTGCCGGTCATGCCGGCAAGTTTCGGATAGAGCCGGAAGTAGTTTTGAAAGGTGATCGAGGCGAGAGTCTGGTTTTCGTTCTGGATATGGACACCTTCCTTTGCTTCCAGCGCCTGGTGCAGGCCCTCGGAAAAGCGCCTTCCTTCCATCATCCGGCCGGTGAACTCGTCGATAATGATGACCTTGTCGTCCTTGACGATGTAATCGGTA
>PBQI01000124.1 GCA_002725625.1 Rhodospirillaceae bacterium
GATCTGCATCAATTCGATGGCAGAACATCTCAGAAGCCTGAGAGAGTTGTCCATTTCAGCAATTCCTTTTTGACGAGCCTTCCTCGCAAACTGTGTTTGCGAGGAAGGCCTGATCACGTCCGTCAATACTTGCCATGATGTCACCTGTGACATCTTCGGCTTCACCGCACATTGGTGAGGAATCGATAACCTTGCCGCCGGCGGCAAAAAATAATTTCAAGACTTTCTGGGGTTCTTTTGGTTTGCCGCGAGTGAGCCTGATATCAAAGGAACGACAGATGCCAAGGCCGATGACGGGCCAGGACTCTCCCGAAGAGGGAATAGGTTTGGTGAGCATCTATTGGCGGGAGGCGAGTTCAACCTCACCCGGCAGCCTGAGTTCCAGGCAAGGACGACGGTTTTTCTTCAATAGACGGCAGACCCTGTAAGCGGAGCGTTTGCCGATCCCTAGAATCCGCGCCCGGTATAAAACGCGATTGCGGGATTTGTACAAAGGCATAACCTTGATTTTGCCATTTTTTAGTACACGGGCATATTTCTTGCTGATGGTATTCGCCAATTTATATGCCGGATTTTTCGAATAAAAGGCGCCGACTTGAATTCCCCAGACATTATTCTGAGAATTGGACTTACCGGTAACTTTACGCTTCGTTCTACTTTTAGCAGCGTTTGCCATGAGAACGGTGCCAGCGATTTTCTTGTATGTCCGGTTGAGCAGATTGACCATATGGCGGTCACGGGATTTAGGCGTGTTGCCGCCAAAGACCACGCCGATAAGTCGATGATTGTTGCGATTCGACGATGTCACCAAATTGTAGCCTGAAGCCCTGATGTAGCCCGTCTTCATACCTTCGGCGCCGGCATAATATTTTAGAACTTTATTATGGGTACGATAGGTGTGCCCTTGAAAGGTAAACGTTGTTCGTTTGAACAAGTGGTAATAATGCGGAAATCTTTTGTAGATCGACCGGGCCAGCGTCGACATATCGCGGGCCGTTGAAAGCTGCCCACGGTGCGGCAGGCCTGAAGCATTGCGGAATGTCGTCCGTGACATGCCCAGCTTCCGCGCCTTGGCTGTCATAAGGAGCGCAAACCGGCGTTCGTCTCCAGCCAAACTCTCAGCAACGACTGAGGCGACATCATTGGCTGATTTTATAATCAACGCCATGACAGCATCCTTAACGCGGATCGATTGTCCACGCTTGAGTCCGAGTCGCGACGCCGGCCGGTTGGCAGCCCGTCGCGAAACGGATAGGCGGGAGTTAAATGTCATTTTTTTCTGATCGACGGCTTCAAACAGCAGATACAGCGTCATCAGCTTGGTTAAAGAGGCAGGGTAATTTCGCGTGTCCGCATTTACTGCATGTCGGACTTTACCGGTTTGTGCATCGATAACGATAGAGGCGTATTTAGCTTCGGCCCCTGAAACCGCAAGCAATATAAAAACGAGAACTATCGCGCCTATTGTTGCTGAGCGAAAAAAAAATATAGCGGCCTTATTTGACAAACCATCTCCTGACTATCCCCGTTAATACGCTGTCGCCATGTGGCGAATTAAGGCCTGAATTTTGACGAAAAGTGTAGGGTGCCCCCCTACACTGTCCATTGAATAGGCCTGACTTTTCAGTGGAACAATTAATTTGTATAGCAATTCATGATTCATCAGTTAAAATCAAGATGTTAGATGTACAATATACTATCAGTTTTAGGCAATCGCTATGAATAAAGTATTAACGGGAGACCAATGGTGACCTTCGGAAGATTTTCTTGGCGAATCGATGCATTGTTGGTTGCCGTCATGGGATTTCTTTCGGCATGTGCGTACACGGGAGCAGATGAGGGTTTTTACAAACCGGTGACCAGGAAACTCACTTGGTTCAGTTATGTAGCAGGTGATGACATTCGCCAACAGTGCGCCGCATTCGTTCAAGACCAATACCGGTTGGTTTATAACGGCGTCTATGATGAACAAATTCGCGCCTATCATTTCGTCGGATCAGGTGAATCAGGTCGCTATAACTTGCGCATTCAGGTGACGGAGGAAGCGGATTTGAGTAGCTTGGACACCGAACAGGCGTCACCGGATTTACTCCAGCCTTGGCGGTCAAGAGAATCTTCCACCAATTTACCGCAACGGGATTTCGAATTATTCGTTCGTGCCTTGAAAAGCAGTAAATTCTTCGATTCGGTACCGCCAACGGAAAAATTGCCATCAATCGGCTTTTATTGGGTGGTGTCGGGCTGTACGGCAAATAAATTTCATATCAACGCATATCTTTGGCCATCGAAAAGGTACCGGAATATAGTATTCCCAAAATTGCTAAGTACTTGGGATTTCACCGGTATTCCCATTAACCCACCTCGCGAAACATCCAATTTCTCTATCTATGGGACCAACAATGAAGAAGAATTCCGCAATCATTTTACGCTCGAATTTAGCCGCGACGGATTATTGAAACACTAAACGTGATTTTTGTATAATGGCTGAATACTAAGATTTATTTCGAAATTGAGGTGAAAAGCGAAAAATCGAGCCTTTAAAAAATTGATTGATTATTCCAATGTTATAGGATGTAGGTTTGCGTTAACGATATTGCGGTTGATTGATTTCAGACCATATTTGTTAGGTCTTAACAGGTTTAAATTTTTGAATATAAAATGAGCGGAGCCAATCGAATAATAATAGCCATGAAACGCGACGACGATGGGAATGACCGCGGCGGTCGTGACGAAACGGAACATGGAGTTGCCGTTAAAAGTCGGTCAAAGACCAAAAAACCGTCGATGTATAAGGTTTTGATGTTGAATGATGACTATACGCCAATGGAGTTCGTCGTATATGTCCTCGAAAAATTCTTCAACCGAAACCATGAGGATGCCACAAAGATAATGCTGCACGTGCATCAGAAGGGCGTTGGTATCTGCGGGGTTTATACCTACGAAGTCGCTGAAACCAAAGTAAACCAGACTATGGATCTGGCGCAGCAAAACCAGCATCCGCTCCAATGTACCATAGAAAAAGATTCATAGGGGTAACAAGGAACATCGGGGGAAATCGCTAACACCGTTTAACTGTCGCGTAAGGTAAAAGTCTGAAATCATGCTGTCACGTAATTTAGAACAAAGTTTACATCGCGCCCTCGCTTTGGCGACGGATAGAAATCATGAATATGCCACGTTGGAGCATTTGCTGCTCGCTCTGACGGAGGATCAGGACGGTATTTCGGTATTACGCGCCTGTGGTGTCGAAATAGAAAAACTGCGCAGTGATCTCGTTGAATTTATCGATGACGAATTAGGCGACCTGATAACGCCCAAATTGACCGAGCCCAAACCGACTGCCGGATTTCAAAGAGTCGTCCAGCGCGCCGCTATTCATGTCCAATCTTCCGGTCGGGAAGAAGTGACGGGCGCCAATGTTCTGGTGGCCATTTTCTCGGAACGTGAAGCGCATGCAGTCTACTTTTTGCAAATCCATGATATGACCCGTTTGGATGCCGTAAATTATATCTCCCACGGTATCGCAAAAGTTCCCGGCTTTTCCGAAGCTAAGCCGGTTGAAGGAATGGAGGCAGAAGACGTTGAGGACAAAAACGTCAAGGAAGGTTCCGAAGCGCTTGATGCCTATTGCGTCAATCTCAATAAAAAGGCCGAGGCCGGTAAAATCGACCCGTTGATTGGACGCGACGCGGAGATCGAAAGAACCATCCAAGTTCTTTGCCGCCGGACCAAAAACAATCCCCTTTATGTGGGCGATCCTGGCGTTGGTAAGACAGCATTGGCGGAAGGGCTGGCACGCCGTATCTTCACCGGTGAAGTACCGGAAGTATTGGGGGATAACGTTATCTATTCTCTGGATATGGGTACGCTTCTGGCGGGCACTCGATATCGAGGTGATTTTGAAGAGCGCATCAAGGCGGTATTGGCTGAATTGGAGGAAATGCCCGAATCGATCCTGTTCATTGATGAAATTCATACGGTGATCGGTGCCGGCGCTACCAGTGGCGGATCGATGGACGCTTCCAATCTGCTTAAACCGTCACTGCAAAGCGGCACCCTGCGCTGCATCGGTTCGACAACATACAAGGAATTCCGTGGCCACTTCGAAAAAGACAGGGCTCTGGCGCGACGCTTTCAAAAAATCGATGTCTACGAGCCGACGCTTGAGGATGCCGTTAAAATTCTTCGTGGTTTGAAACCATATTATGAAGAACATCACAAAGTCCGCTATACGACGGAAGCTGTTCGGCAGGCGGTAGAACTTTCTGCCCGCTATATCCATGACCGGAAGCTTCCAGACAAAGCCATTGATGTTTTGGACGAAGTTGGCGCGTCGCGTATGTTGGTGCCGGAAAACAAGCGCAAAAAAACCATCGGCGTTAAAGATATTGAAACAGTCATATCTAAGATGGCGCGCATTCCGCCCAAGAGCGTTTCTCGTGATGACAAGAAAGTTCTGGCCAATCTTGAACGCGATTTGAAAACCATGGTTTTCGGACAGGATCCGGCAATTGACACCTTGGCCAGTGCCATCAAGCTCGCCCGGGCAGGGCTGCGCGAACCTGAAAAACCCATTGGTAACTATCTGTTCTCCGGGCCGACCGGCGTCGGTAAAACCGAAGTCGCCCGTCAGCTTTCCATGAGCCTAGGGATTGAGTTGGTGCGGTTCGACATGTCCGAGTATATGGAGCGCCATACGGTGTCTCGTTTGATAGGCGCTCCGCCGGGTTATGTCGGTTTTGATCAAGGCGGACTTTTGACTGACGCTATTGATCAGCAGCCGCATGCCGTCTTATTGCTGGACGAAGTAGAAAAGGCTCATCCGGATCTTTTCAATATTCTGCTGCAGATCATGGATCATGGAAAACTGACAGACCATAACGGTAAGTCGGTGGATTTCCGCAACGTTGTTCTTATCATGACCACCAATGCTGGTGCGGCTGAAATGGCAAAACCGGCCATTGGATTTGAGCGGGAAGAGCGTACGGGTGATGATGAAGAAGCCATTGAACGGATGTTCTCACCGGAGTTTCGCAACCGCCTCGACTCCGTAATTCCGTTCGCAAATTTAACTCCTGAAATTATGAGCAAGGTTGTCGACAAGTTCATTATGGAATTGGAAGCGCAATTGAGTGACCGTGATGTCACCATCACATTGACTGACCAGTCTCGTGAATGGCTCGCCAAGAAAGGCTACGACCGACACTTCGGCGCCCGCCCACTGGCTCGGGTTATCCAGGAACACATAAAAAAACCGCTGTCCGAAGAACTATTGTTCGGGCATTTGGTCAAGGGCGGCATTGTCAAAGTGACGGTTGAAGGCGGGAAGATTGACTTCGAGTATCCCAAGCTCGCCTTACCAAGCGGTTCGGATAAAAAGAAAAAGGGCGGTGGTAAAAAGCCGGAGCTCGTCAAATAGTGAATAGATAGTCGTCGTTTAGCTACGACGCGATGATGTTCCATTCTTCGACCACGTTGCAGCCGGCCTGCCGGAACATTTTCGCCACCGGACAATATTTGCCCAGATCTTCCTGCACCTGCTTTATCTGCTCTTCACTGGCCGAGGATTTGGCGTTGATGGTCAATCGGACTTCCTGAAACGGCAGATCAATTTCTTCCTTTAATTGGGCGCCGGACATGACGAAATCATATTCCGCATCAATGCTCATGTCGTCAAAGTGAACACCATTTTTTTCCGCGCAGCGGTTGGTAATTACGTTGGTGCAGGCAATCAGCGAGGCGATGAATGTCTCCGTCGGTGTGAAGCCGAGATTGCTGCCGCCCCGGGCAATCGGTTCATCGACCACCATTTCAACATCGCGGGTTGAGAGATCTGTCCGGGCATGGGAGGGGCAGGTGGCACTCATGGTGACGGTGTTCATGGCTTTTTGTTTTCCTTCACTCATTTATTATACCTTTTCATACAAATGGGGACGCCGGTCTTGGGCGTCCTCAATTTGATTAAGAGTAGACCTATTCGCCGGGTTGCTGGGCCTGCTGGTCATTTTTCTTTTGTGCGTTTTCATAATCCTGTAATCCGGTAGAGCCTTCGGAGAAAAGCCAGGGTGCTTTGTTAAATTTTCCGTTCTCTCGATAGTAAGTGTCGACTTTCTGGTGGCGGAGGTCATCCAAGTCTGGCTTTCACGAAATCGTAGAGGGCAACAAAGCCGCTAGTCCACATGGTGCGTATGGTTGTGTACAGCCCGCGAGCCGCTTTATCAAGAGCACTATCAACGGTCCGGAAATATCGCTGTTCGATATATTCTCTGGCGCCTTTCCGTTTGCCGTGACTATGCAGCTAGTCCTGATCGTATTGGTCAATTGCCCGGCGTTGAGTACCTGCCTGCTGCAGTTCAAATTGTTGTAATGATGCTCTGATCGAAAGCAAAAAAAGCGCAACTGAAATTTAGCTGCGCTTTTTTGTTTTCTAAAAACGGTCAGGTGGCGATAGGTGCGATCCAACCGCAGAACAGGCCAAAAGTGCCGTGCACCATTAAGCTGGTGATCCAAGCGTTTTTATGAATATGGGTCAGCATGAATCCCTCTTTGAGGAAAACCGGCACATAAAAAATACCTGATACAAACCACAGGATCACGCCATAGGCGGCACCCTTCAATACTGGTGGATCAATGGGAATATATTTGGCAATAACTGAGGAATACAGCAGTGCAAAAAATACGCCGTTGAAATAAATAACGATCATGCCCGGCCAATAAGGCGTATTCGGTCCACCGCCTGTCGCCCCCGGAGGCGCATCTTCTTCGAATGTCCGACTGTAGGTGAGATTCGCCATGGCGCGGCTGAAATCAAGTCGCGGCAAGCCCAGGCTATCGGCCCAGTTGGCCATCGCTAACAAGCCGAAGGTCGCCATTATTCCAGCGAACGCCGACATGAGAAAAAAATCAATTTCCATCATAATAGCCTCCTTTCAAATTCCCGTATTCATTACAAATTCAATAGCGCACCTGGACGAAGAAAGCTATAGCCGTCAGTACAACTGTACCGGCTATCGGATCAATCTGAACATTTAAATGTCTGTTTTTCGATAGGGCGAGTAATCCATCAGGTCATTGATTTCGTAATCGACATCGCGCCGTTCCTGATCGATAAATTGAGACACGGAGCTACGGAAATTCGGATCCTCGATCCAATGGGCGCTATAGACTTCGCGCGGCAAATAGCCCCGTTGAATTTTATGTGGTCCCTGTGCGCCGGCTTCGACCCATTGCAGCTTGTTTTCAATGGCAAATTCGATGGCCTGATAATAGCA
>PBQI01000125.1 GCA_002725625.1 Rhodospirillaceae bacterium
CACAGAGCACGATCGCCTTGAACATCACCACCGCATCCCATGGCTTGCGACCCGCCGATGATTTGCGCTGATTGGCCGGTTTGCGCCAGACTGCTTCAAGGTGAGGACGTAAGTCTTCCCATGTACGGCGCTGTCTATTTTCAATAGTGGATAATTCTTCGTATCCAAACCAGCATAGTGATCAGCAACATCAAAAAATCCAAGCTGGCTCATATTTTATCCCCATAATCTCAGCGGCGTCATATCGTGATTCTATCAGATCAATGAGGAAGGGGCGGGTTAGAGGCCCCCTTAAATGTGAGCTAAATCAATTTCTTAAATTTTCTACTCATTTATTATTTATCTTATATTTTGGGTTTCTATGTATCAATTCACGCATTTTTACTTAATTTTCAAGTGACGATATAATACCATCCTATCTGGTCTGAGGCTGAAACTGCCGCCGGGATTGGCAAAGGGGGAAAAACTACAGCAGGCTCAATAAGGCAGGGAGAGAACAATTGTTGGCAGTGATGTGGTGCTGATCGAAACAGCGACAAACTCTGTTTTGGACATCATTCGAGACGTACTTGTTAAATAACTTTAGTCCAGCACCAGCGAAATTATGCCATCAGCGAGTTTGGGCTCGAACCAGGTGCTCTTGGGGGGCATGACCTGGTCAGCGTCGGCGACGGCCATCAACTCGGTCATGCTGGTCGGGTATAAAGCAAAGGCGACGGCCCATTCGCCGCCATTGACCCTCTTTTCCAATTCGGCCATGCCCCGAATACCGCCGATAAAATCGATGCGTGGATCGATGCGCGGATCACTGATGGCCAGCACCGGTTCGAGCAAATGACTGGTCAGGATACTGATATCAAGGCGTTCCATTGGCGTCGACTTGAGGTTCAGTTCGGCTTTGAGGGTCAGTTTGTACCACTGGCCTGATAAATACATGCCGAATTCTTTCGAAGCTTCGGGTTTCGCTACTGCATAGTATTTCTTGACGTCAAAAACCTCTTCGACGCGGGAAAGAAATTCTTGTTCTGAAAGTCCGCCGAGGTCGCGAACCACCCGGTTATAGTCCAGTATTTGAACTTCTTTTTCCGGAAAACAGACGATGAGAAACTCATTATAAGATTCATCTCCTTTGTAGCTGGGGTCGGCATCACTACGCGCCGTAGCAACTCGGGATGCGGCAGCGGACCGGTGATGGCCGTCGGCAATATATATGACGCTCAATTCGTCGAAGGCATCGGTAACGGTTTGAATGTCATCGGCATCTGATACAACCCACAGACTATGTTCAACGCCGCCTTCACCGATAACCGAGTAGGCGGGATCATCCGCCGTGGCTTTGGTGATAATTTCAGCTAAATTACCATTTGGCTTGTGGGTGATAAATACCGGGCCGGTCTGGGCATTAACCGCCTCAATTTGTCGAACGCGGTCGTCCTCCTTATCGGGACGGGTAAACTCGTGGCGGCGGATGATGTTCTTTCGGTAGGCGTCAATCGACCCGGCACCGACAATTCCAGTTTGAACGTGATCGCCCATACGCAGACGGTAGATATAATAGTAAGGTTCCGGATCACGTTCCAACACGCCTTCCGAAATCATCCGGCTCATATTTTCTGCA
This sequence comes from Rhodospirillaceae bacterium, assembly GCA_002725625.1. GTDB lineage: Bacteria > Pseudomonadota > Alphaproteobacteria > Rhodospirillales > UBA2165. The sequence goes on from PBQI01000125.1 coordinate 1,619, forward strand.
GCCTTTTTATAGACCTCCGGCGCATAGACATCTGTGCCTGGTGGCAAATCTATTTCCGGCTTGGAAATATGCAAAAAGCTCCAGGGATTGTCGGAGACCAATGCTCTGGCTTCTTCCGTGTTGAGCACATCATAAGGCGGTGCAGCGACTTCTTGAGCGCGTTCCGGTATAGGTCTCAGCGCCCGAAAAGGGCGAACCAAATGATGGTTTTCGGGATTTCTCACCACAAGTTCCTTATTTAGGCGGCCGCCATTTGAGCTTCCCGTTCAGGCCTCAATATCTTCGACGCGGTTCCAATCTGCATTCGTGTTTAGCAATCTTCCGAGCCGAGTGAAAGTTACGAAATTATGCCCCCTGCGAAAGTCAGAAACAATCTCTACTTATACCCTTGAAATCCAGCGGATTTTATCGATTCTAGCCCTTCTTAATGCGGAGCGCGACGAACCTTAGCCCGCTTTGGCTCTCGATCAGTAATAGGATGGATTTCCGGCCTGATTCGTTAGCTTCCACAATTTTAGCTTTAACTTCGGAAGGGCTGGTTACTTCGTCCTGGCTCACCTCGACAATCACGTCACCCGGTTTAATACCTTTTTCGGCGGCGGTGCCTTTCGGAGCGACGGCTACGACAACAACACCTTTAACTGAGTCTTTCAGTTTATAACGTTTCCGAGCGCCGACATCGACGCGGCTAACGGTAACGCCAAGAGGAGCAATAGCGAGTTCCTTGCTTTTCGTCGTTCTCTCCTCGTTGTCATTACCGGCTGGGAGGGCGGCCTGCTTTTCATCCAGTTCTCCGACCCGTACCGAGGTAGTAACTTTCTTGCCGTTTCGCCAGACGACCACCGCAACATCGATTCCAATTTCAGTTTCAGCGACAATACGCGGTAGTTTTTGCATTTCCGATACGGTCCTACCGTTATAAGTTAGAATCACATCTCCGACTTTAATGCTTCCTTTTCTGGCAGGGCTGCCTTTAGTGACGCTGGCGACCAGGGCGCCAGTGGGATTGTCCAAACCAAGACTTTCGGCAATTTCATCAGTCACTTTTTGAATGCGAACGCCAAGCCAGCCCCGGCGGGTTTTTCCGTATTTTCTGAGCTGGCTGATAATGCCCTTGGCCGTCGATGAGGGAATCGAGAAGCCGATGCCAATGGAGCCGCCTGACGGTGAGAATATCGCTGTGTTAATGCCGATTACCTCGCCGTTCATATTGAACAACGGCCCGCCGGAGTTGCCGCGGTTGATCGAGGCATCGGTCTGAATAAAATCATCATAAGGCCCGGAATTGATATTGCGCCCTCTGGCCGAAACGATCCCTGCGGTCACGGTGCCGCCGAGACCAAACGGATTTCCGATAGCAACGACCCAATCACCTACCCGGATTGCATCCGAATTGCCCAAGCTGACCGCCGGCAGATCTTTTCCAGGTTTGACTTTAAGAACCGCGAGATCGGTTTTTGGGTCGCGGCCGATCACTTTCGCTTTCAGGTTGGTATTGTCCTGCAAAATGACGGTAATTTCATCGGCACCCTGAATGACATGATTGTTGGTAATGATGATACCATCTTTGTCGATGATAAAGCCGGATCCCAGGGACGTTGATTTTCTGTTTTGCTGCGGTCTGTTACGGTCAAAGAAATCGCGAAAAAACTCTTCAAAGGGAGAGCCCGGAGGAAACTGCGGCAACTCCGGTGTGCCGGACCGCTGCTTGGCGACCGCTGTGGTTGAAATGTTGACAACGGCCGGCAAAAGCTTAGCGGTGAGATCGGCAAAACTGTCTGGAGCGCCACGGGCGAGGGCAGCTTGCGCCATGATCATGGCGGCCAGCAAAAAGGTAAACAACGCCATGAGAAGTTGCCGAAATTTTGATCCGTCGTTTATTACTTGGGCAATTATCCGATTTTGCCTTTGGGCCATAAGCTTTAAATCCCTCGTTCTAATTTTAATTTCCACCACCAAATACATTAATCAAAAATAAGATTAAGATTTTGTTGGGCTCATCCTCTAATCAGCCAAACAAAAGCCACGCCGACGATTGCGGCCGTCAGACCGGCTGTACGCAAGAGATTGTCCGGCTGCTCAAGTACTTGCAGCATAAATCTCTTCATAGCATCGGGGAAAAGCGCATAAAGCGCCCCCTCAATCGCGATTGCCAAGGCAAAGGCGGTCAGAAGAGCGGTCAGGAGATCGGACATTATTTCCGGTCCCCCGAAGCCACTCTATTTTTTATCCTTTGATCCAGACTCATTTCCAAAATATTTGAAGAAGTCCGAATCCGGGCTCAGCACCATCGTAGTGCCATCGCCGAAAGCCTTATCGTAAGCTTCCATGGACCGGTAAAATTTAAAGAAATCCGTGTCCTGTCCATAAGCCTTATTGAGGATAACGGTTTTAGCCGCTTCTCCTTGACCCCGCAAAATTTGCGCTGTCTTTTCTGCCTCCGCTAGGATAATCGTCCGGTCGCGATCCGCTTCGGCCTGAATCTTGGCTTTTAACTCAGCTCCTTGGGCGCGCAACTTGGCGGCTTCTGCGATACGGGAAGACCGCATCCGGTTGTACACGGCCTGAGACGTGGTTTCCGGCAGGTCGGTACGTCCGATGCGGACATCGACCACTTCGATACCGAATTCCGGAGCCTGCGCCTTCAACTGCTCGGTGATGCGATGCATGACGTCTTCACGCTTGCCGGAAAGCATATCACCGAGCAATACTCGACCGACTTCCGACCTTACAGCCGCATTCAAACGGCCACCGAAAATTTGCCGAAAATTAGCGTCGGTTATTGCTTTTTTCCTGAACTCCAATGGATCGACGATTTTATAGCGGACAAAGGAATCAACGTTGATCCGCTTTTGGTCGGTCAGGATAACTTCTTGCGCCGGCGGATCCAAATCAAGAATACGACGGTCAAAAAACAAGACGTTTTGCACAAAAGGTAGTTTGAATTTCAGCCCCGGCTCGAGTTCTGCCCTAACGGGGTTGCCGAACTGCAGCACCAAAGCGGACTGGGTCTGGTGAACCGTAAACAACATACTGAAGGTAATAATACCGGCAGCTACGATGACAATGCCGACAACGGCGAGAAAAAATCTATTCATTATTTTGCTCCCCCGGTTCTTTTTTGAATTTCAGGTAAGGGTAGGTAGGGAACCACACCGGGGCCGCCCTGGCCCCGGTCGATAATGACTTTCTCCGAATCCTTCAATACCTGCTGCATGCGTTCCAAATAGAGACGTGTCCGGGTTACTTCTTTGCCACCTTTATAGGCTTCGTAGACTGAAAGGAATCGCTTAGCTTCACCTTCTGCTTCCCGGGTCAATTTTTCTTTATAAGCCGTCGCTTCTTGAATCTGTCGTTCCGCTTCACCTTTTGCCTTGGGCAGGATGTCATTGGAGTAGGCCTGGGCTTCGTTCTGTTGGCGCTCCCGGTCCTGCTTGGCCCGTTGCACGTCGTTAAAAGCATCAATGACCTGCTGTGGCGGCTCCACTTTCTGCATTTTTACCGATGCGATAAAAACACCTGCATTGTAGCCGTCGAGAATTTTTTGCAAGACGTCAAGGGTACCAATTTCCACCTGGGTCCGCTTGCGGGCCAAGGCGTCTTCCAGATTGGTCTGGCCGACCACTTCACGAATGGCGCTTTCCGCGGCCAGCTTCACCGTGTCGGCAGGGTTGCGAATGTTAAACAGAAACGACGCAGCATCCTTGATGCGCCACTGCACGACGAAGTCGATATCAATGATGTTCTGATCACCGGTCAGCATGAGGCTTTCTTCGGATACATCCCGCACACTGGATGAATGAGAACCACCCTGGCCGATCTGACGAAATCCGATGCTGGTGATATTGGTGTTTTCCACGTTGGGCGTAAAGACTTGTCCAATTGGGCTGGGAAACCAGTAGTTTAGCCCGGCTGAGGTCTGATTGATAAATTTTCCGAACAGCATTTCAACACCCTGTTCGCCCGGCTGCACCCGGTAAAAACCTGTAGCCAGCCAAACAACAATAGCTGCGAGCACCAGAAGAACAATACGACGTCCACCACTGCCTCCGCTGGGCAGGATACTTTTAAATTTATCCTGGCTGCGGCGCAGCATTTCTTCAATATCGGGGGGTTTTTGGCCGGTTGGGCCTCCACCGTCTCCGCCCCATGGACCTTGTCCTCCACCGCCCCCACCCCAGGGGCCACCGCGTTGCGTATCCCAAGCCATTTATTTCTTCCTTTTCATTCTAATTCTTTAAGTTTTCTCGATGAGAAAAGTGGCATTCGCCTTTTTCAATGCTAATTAATGCCTTATATGACAGCTTAGAGGCCCTTGCAACGAAGACTCGCGCTGGTATTTATCGGAATAAGGGCTTTTACCTGTCAATTTATTGTCAACTAGTTCGGAGCCTTAGATATGGCGGAAGTTACTGCTGAGCAAGTCCTAGAAGCGCTAAAAGTCGTCGACGACCCGTTTAAGAAGGAAAATATCGTTGATCTCGGTATGATTGATGGTTTGCAAATCAAGGATGGGCATGTCGCCTTTACCATCGAAATTGATCCTGCCCAGGGCGCGGAAATGGAACCGATCCGCAAAATTGCCGAAGACTCGGTCCACGCTTTACCTGGTGTATTAACGGTAACGGCCGTGTTGACGGCGGAGCGCGCGCCTTCAGCGCCGCCGCCTCAGGAAGGGCCGCAATTGATGCCGGGTCAGGGCCAAATGCCGGCAAAAATGGATTTGCCTGGAATTGAATCGATTGTCGCCGTTGCTTCCGGCAAAGGTGGCGTCGGCAAATCAACGACATCCGTAAACTTGGCTTTGGCCTTGGCGGCAGACGGCAAGAAAGTCGGGCTTCTTGATGCCGATATTTATGGACCGTCGATTCCCCGTATGCTCGGTATTACAGAAGATCCGCAGCAAAGCGAAAGCGGTAAAATTGCGCCTTTGGATGGTCATGGCATCAAATGCATGTCCATGGGTTTCCTGGTTGAAGAGGAAACGCCGGTCATTTGGCGCGGACCCATGGCCACGGGCGCCTTGGAGCAACTGCTGAGCGATGTCGAGTGGGGTGAGTTAGACATTCTTGTTGTCGACCTGCCGCCGGGGACAGGCGATATTCATCTTTCCATGGCCCAGCGCGTACCTCTGGACGGCGCTGTTATCGTGTCAACGCCCCAGGACATCGCGTTGGCCGATGCGCGCAAGGGGCTCAACATGTTTTTGAAGGTGGATGTGCCGGTATTCGGACTGATTGAAAATATGAGTTATTTCAACTGCCCCCGGTGTGGCGAACGGTCGGATATTTTCAGCCATGGTGGCGCCCGAGAGGAAGCCGAAAAACTGAATGTGGATTTTCTTGGTGAAATACCTTTGGACATCGTTATCCGAGAGACTTCCGATGGCGGCAATCCGATTGTTGCCAGCGACCCCGGCAGTCCTCACAGCGGCGCTTATATGAAAATCGCCGAAAAAGTCTGGCACAGTTTGCAAGGCTGAAATATAAGAAAAAAAGAGGACGGGCATCTTATATTTGTAAAAGATGCCCGTCTTTTTTTATCCTTCCCGATCCAGCGTGACCATTAGTTCGCGCCACTCTCTGGGGCTTATGCCGCTTTCCTTTTGTGAGACCTCTGCGCCGGCGATCAATTTTTTGACCACTTCCAGCGCCTTGGCCGACAAGCCGACTCCGCCGACCCGGTATTCCATGAAGGCATCATGGGCGGTCGGCACCCATCGTTTGACGGTTTCCAGAATCGCTTCCGCATAGACCCGGATTTCATATTGGGCGTGAGAATCAGCCCTTAACAACAGGAAATGCAGGAGGTTGTGCAGATCGATTTTCCAGTACCACTGAGTATATGCGTTGAGGGTCAAATTCATGCGCGCCAGTTCGCGGGCCAATCCGTCACGGTTCTTGTCGATGATATTGCCTTCTTCGTCCTCGTTGAGCATTTCCACATAATGATCATAGGTTTTCTCGGCATCTGACTTCAGAAGATCCAGCACACGCGCCGCTTCTTCACCGCTCAGCAAATCGCCGCGTCCCTGACGGTTGTTGCTGGCTTGGGCTGCCAGTTGGTCCTCTGCCGGAATATAAAATTCCCGGTCCAGCATGGAATAGCGCGCAGAATACTCGTTGACGTTGGCCGTGCGGTGCCGAATCCACTGCCGGGCGATAAAAATCGGCAGCTTGATATGGAATTTGATCTCGCACATTTCAAAAGGCGTCGTGTGCCGGTGGCGCAAAAGATATTTGATCAGCCCGGCGTCGTCGGAAACTTTCTTGGTGCCCTTACCGTAAGAGACCCGCGCCGCTTGAACGATGGCCGCATCGTCACCCATGTAGTCAATGACTCGGACCAAACCGTGATCAAGCACGGGGATCGGTTCGTAAAGAATTTCTTCCAGTTCGGGGACGGTGGCGCGGCGGGTTTGTGATTGGGAGTCGCGGGCGGCTTCGATTTCGGTTTTTTGTTCGTTGGTCAGTTCCATAAGCGGGGCGATCCTGTCTCTGAGTTGGCAGCACACTTTAACGGCTCGGCACTCCCGGCGCAAAGGTTGGAATAGATGACGCTGGATCGCGTGAACACTTTCGAGCCGGCCTATGCAACTTCTCTGGCAAAGCCCCCTTCCAATGATCAGTCTATGGGACTATATTTAAAGGGTCGGTTTACCGACTATGGCGATAAACGCTTTGTGGAATAAGCGTTGCGGACCCGGGGGCAGTGCCCGGCGCCTCCACCATAATTAATTGGAAATCCTAGATAATTTGGATTTTTGGATAGGTTTATGGGGGCGAAACAGGATCGACGTGCGTAGTAAAGACATGGTTTTCGCTCGGCATGGCACCACCGTTATCGGGCTAAACTTTACAAATGCTAACGATAATGAAGCATTTGCGGTAGCCGCTTAACAGCTAAGCTACTACGGGGTTCGGAGGGCACCTGGCAACAGAAGCCCTCCACTAAATTAGCGAATCGCCAGATTTTATTTGGCGAATCAGGTGGTGAAAAGTCTGCAACCGCACCGGTACTTTCAGATGGTGTTTTTGGGGCCGATTAGAGGGTGAGAACGGAAGTTAATGTCCGATACCAGTTTTCCTTATGACCAATGGGTCAACGAAGCTCTACGAAGTGTTCTCAACCGCGCTTTAAATCAACTGGCAGAGCAAGGCTTTGCCGGGGATCATCATTTTTTCATCAATTTTCTGACCAAACATGAAGACGTTGTGATACCCGATTTCCTCCGTGAACAATATCCTGAGGAAATCACCATCGTCTTGCAACATCAATATGAAGATCTGATTGTCGAAGAAGACCGGTTTGAGGTTACCCTGTCGTTCAACGGGAGGAAGCAGCATCTCGTGGTGCCGTATGATTCAGTAACTTCTTTTGCTGATCCGTCAGTGAATTTTGGTTTGCAAATCGGGGTCAATGCGGTGAACGAAGCCATGCTCCAGGTTCAAGACGAAATTCGCAACGATGACACCGCCGGCGGAGCAGAGGACGCCCTAATTGGTGGAGCTTTTCCGCCTTTTCCAAAAGAATCCCTGGTTGCCCCCCTCATCGATACAGTCGGTGACGCCGGCGATGCAGATTTTGAGGCCGACTCGCTGGGGGATCAACCGGAGGACGACACACCGCAGACGGCAGAGGTCATTACCCTGGACGTATTTCGCAAAAAATAGCCGGTTTTTTTATTCTAAAATTTTATTTCTGCGACAGGACAAACTTGTCAGATATAAACAAATCCCAGATATAAATTATTCAAGGTATCAACATGACCGATAGCGATTTTCATCCGCTCCTGCCGTCCATGGAGGACACGACCAAATACCGCCTTCTGACGACAGATTATGTCGAGGTCATTGAGGCAGGTGGTCGTGAAATACTCAAAATCGACCCGGAAGGAATCAAGTTGCTGACGGCCGAAGGATTTTCGGATACGTCGCATCTTTTACGTACGGAACATCTGGAACAGGTAGCGAAAATTTTGGATGACCCGGAAGCGTCCGACAACGATAAATTTGTTGCCCTCGATATGTTAAAAAACTCCAACATTGCCGCCGGTCGCGTGTTGCCCACCTGCCAGGACACTGGCACGGCCATCGTCATGGGTAAAAAGGGTGAGCAAGTCTGGGTGGACGGCAGCGACGAAGCAGCCATATCCGCCGGCGTTCAGCGCACCTATGAGACCGGTAATCTGCGCTACAGTCAGGTGGCGCCGCTCGATATGTTTAAAGAGGTCAACACTGGCAATAATCTGCCGGCCCAGATCGAGATCTATGCCGATGAGGGGGCAGCCTATAAATTCATGTTCGTCGCCAAAGGCGGCGGCTCGGCCAACAAGACATTCCTGCACCATAAGACGAAAGCCGTCCTCAATACGGGCAGTCTGATGGAATTTCTCGATAAGGAAATCCGAAGCATCGGCACCGCCGCTTGTCCGCCCTATCATCTGGCGGTTGTCATCGGCGGCACATCGGCGGAATTCAACCTCAAAATGGTCAAATACGCTTCGACACATTATCTGGATAATTTACCGGCGGCAGGCAATGAATACGGCCAGATTTTCCGCGATCTGGAGATGGAAGAGAAAGTTCACAAACTCACCCAGGATATTGGTTTGGGCGCCCAATTCGGTGGTAAGTATTTCTGTCACGATGTGCGCGTGATCCGCATGCCCCGGCACGGTGCTTCCTGTCCCATCGGTATCGGCGTCTCCTGCTCGGCGGACCGCCAAGTGCTGGGTAAGATCACCAGAGACGGTATCTTCCTGGAAGAACTGGAAACCAATCCGGGCCGCTTCTTGCCCGAGGTTAGCGCGGAGGACTTAGGTAGCGACGTGGTTGAAATCGATCTCAATCAGCCAATGGACGACATCAGGCGTGAACTTTCGAAGCATCCTGTAAAGACCCGGCTGTCCTTGTCGGGACCCTTGATCGTCGCCCGGGATATCGCTCATGCCAAGCTCAAGGAACGCATCGATGCCGGCCAGAGCCTACCCCAATACGCCAAGGACCATGCTGTCTATTACGCCGGACCGGCAAAAACACCGGAAGGCATGCCCTCCGGCTCTTTTGGTCCCACGACGGCGGGGCGCATGGATTCCTATGTGGGGCTATTCCAAGCCAACGGCGGGTCCATGGTCATGCTGGCCAAGGGCAAC
>PBQI01000126.1 GCA_002725625.1 Rhodospirillaceae bacterium
ACGCTGGCGATGTCGCCCTCCACACCGGCCAAGCTTTGTTCTCGGTGGATGCGGGCGGAAACTTCGCGCATGGCGGCGATGCCGGCACGGATATTATGATTGGCCCAGATCACCACGGACGCGCCGGATTGCCGAAAATCCTCGGTTGGCCTGGCGTAGTAGGTGGTCGGTACAATCACCACCGGGCAGCGGCTATCCCACTCTTTGAGAAACGTAATGATCTCGTCGCCGTCACGCTGCTTGGAATGGATGAGAATGGCATCGGCGCCGGCTTCATGATATGCGGCGGCCCGCTTCAAGGCCTCGGCCATGCCCCAGCCTGAGATCAACGCTTCGACCCGGGCGATGACATTGAAATCATCATCTAGCTGGCTGTCCTTGCCAGCTTTGATCTTGCCGCAGAATTCGTCGATATCGGCCAGCGGCTGGCCTTCGCCGAGAAAAGAATTGGTTTTGGGAAAGAGCTTGTCTTCGATGCAAATGGCGGCGACGCCCCGTTGACAGAGTTTGCACACGGCGCGGCGGAGATTGTTGAAATTACCATATCCGGTATCACCATCCACCAGAATGGGGATGGAAGTGGCGTCGGACATGAATTCCAGCATTTCCAGCACCTGGGTCCAGGAAGCCTCATTGCTGTCCCGAACCCCCAGCGCTGCCGACATGGACAGTCCGGATGCCCAAATACCCTTGAAACCGGCTTCTTCTACGATTTTGGCGGAAATTCCGTCATGGGCTTCCATCAGGAACTCGACGTCAGGGGAGTGCAGCAAGGCCTTGAAATTGGCTGCTTTGCTGTGCGGTCCCAGTTTCGAGATCGGTTCAGATTTGGATAATATAACCATCGTGGCCCAATAATGCAGCCTAAACCTTTAAAAATAAAGGCGTTTTAAAAATATTAACCGCCAACGTAGCGTTCTATGGCCGGCAGGATTTCGTCATGGGCCTTGATCAGATCTTCCGGAAAGTCGATTTCGATCCATGGCAAGCCGGAGATATCTTCGAAATTAATGTTTGTTTCCGGCGCCAGCAATATTTCCCGGAACGCCTCTTCATAGGGTTCGTCGGTTTTACCTTCGTCCACATAGCGACTAATTATTTCGGCTAATCTGGAGGCTGAGTCCGATGACCAGCGGAGAAATCCCGGCCATTCGCCCATCTCGTCGCATTCGGTCTTGATGATTTTTCGGAATTCAACGATCTGTCCGTCCCTGATGCACAGCTTCACCGGTTCGTCACCGTGTTCGAAATTCTTGTCCATCGGAACATAATCTGACTCATTCTGCCCCACCAGCCGTCCGATGAGGTCGGGGTGATAAAGTACATCAGCGTCCATGAAGAGAATATCATCGCCGCATTTCAGCGTCTCCCTGGCATGCCACAAAGAGACCATGCTGCTCTCGAGAAACCTTTCGTTTATAACAATGTCCACGAATTCCTCGGCGCCGATTGAATTGACCTCTTCAACTATATCCTCGGCGCGGTAACCCACCACCAACGCCAGTTTCCCGATGCCCTTGGATTGTAGGATTTCGATGTGGCGCTGCAGCAGACTTTTGCCGCCGAACTTCAACAATGATTTTGGCAGGTGAGATCGATCATTGTTCGAAAGGCGGCTGCCAGTGCCGGCGGCAAGCATAATGGCGCGCATATGGTTGATTCCGTTATTCAATTGAACTGGCATCGGATTAATTCAAATAACCGTTCTCTTCAAACCATTTGATGGCGTCGGCGAAGGCCTGCCCGGCAGGTCTGGACGTGTAGCCAAGCTTATCCCTGGCTTTGCCGGATTTAAAAAACATTTTCTTTTTGGCCATATTTATCCCATCGACGGTGGCGAACGGTTCTTTGCCGCCGGATATATTCGTCCAGGTCTCCGCCAAATAGGCAAACGGCAAGATGGCGTTATGCGGAATGCTGAACTTGGGTGGCCGGCCGCCCGTAATTTCGGCAATCAAAATCAGGATTTTTTTTAGTGTCATATTCTCCCCGCCCAGAATATAGCGTTCTCCAATTTCGCCTTTTTCATATGCAAGTATATGACCCGCCGCGACATCATCGACGTGAACAACATTAAGTCCGGTTTCCACATAGGCCGGCATGGCGCCCTTGGCCGCCTGTAGGACCATCCGCCCGGTAGGAGTCGGCTTGATATCCCGCGGACCGATGGGGGCGCTGGGATTGACGATGACGGCCGGCAAATTTTCTTCGTTGATGAGGCGTTGGACTTCCTGTTCGGCTAGAAATTTCGAACGTTTGTAGGCGCCGACCATTGTTTCAAGGGAAGAGAGGGTGCCTTCGTCGGCGGGCGCACCGCCAGGCAGCAGACCTAATGTGGCGACGCTGCTGGTGTAGACTATGCGCTCTATTCCCGCCGCTAAAGCGGCTGTCATAAGGTTTTTGGAACCGGAGAGATTGTTGCGCACCATTTCGTCGGGGTTCGGTGCCCAAATGCGATAATCGGCGGCAATGTGAAAGAGCGCGTTACATCCCTGCAGGGCGAGATTCAATGACTCAGTATCGTTCAAATCCCCTGTGCAGGTTTCAACTTCCAGCCCCTTCAGATTCCTGAGATCGCTGGTTTTCCGGACAAGCGCGCGCACGTCGTGGCCACGATCCAATAGTTGGCGCAAAACGGCGGCGCCGACAAATCCCGTAGCCCCAGTAATTAAAGTCTTCATCCCTTAGCGTTAAGGCCCGTTCACAAATAAGTAAATAATGATTTTAAGAAATTGACACGGGAAGGGCGCGGGTTCATCTTCTCCCCATGAAGGCCGTGTCAGTAAATTTCTAGCCGGCCAGAAAAATTCGTGGATAGAAAATTGGTAAGTGAGAAACCTATATTGAAGGTTTTGTTAGCGCAACCGCGCGGATTCTGTGCCGGTGTCGTACGGGCAATCGAAATCGTCGAGAGGGCGCTGGAAATACATGGGCCGCCCGTATATGTGCGGCATGAGATCGTCCACAATCGGCGCGTGGTGGAAACGCTACGGGCCAAAGGCGCCGTCTTTGTCGAAGAGGTCAGCGACGTGCCCGACGGGGCCGTTACAATTTTCAGTGCTCACGGCATTTCAGAAGCCGTCGAGAACGAAGCGAAGTTAAAGGAACTTCCTGTCATCGACGCGACCTGTCCGTTGGTGTCAAAAGTTCACAAGGAAGGCCGAAATCATGCCTTGAACGGTCGGGATATTGTCCTGATCGGTCATGCGGGCCACCCGGAGGTGGAAGGTACTATCGGTCGAATTCCCGGCGGAGCCCATTTAGTGACAAATGTTGAAGATGTTGGCCGACTTGAGGTCAAAAATCCGGAGATGATATCTTACGTTACCCAAACCACCCTGAGTCTCGACGATACGCGGGACATCATTGGCGCTCTCCGGAATAAATTTCCGTCGATCATCGGTCCGGATGTCCGGGATATTTGCTATGCCACCCAGAACCGCCAGCAGGCAGTTCGGGAAATTACATCGGATGTGGACTTGATGCTGGTGGTGGGAGCACAAAACAGCTCCAACTCTAACCGTTTGAAAGAAATTGGCGCTGATACGGGCGTGCCCAGCTACCTAATCGACGATGCCCCCTGCTTGGATTTGGATTGGCTGGACGGGGTGAGCACTATCGGTATAACAGCAGGTGCTTCGGCGCCGGAAGAACTGGTGGATGATTTGTTGGAAAAGCTCAAACAGTTCGGCGAAATAAGTCTGGAAATGGTTAGCGGGGTCGAAGAGAATATTCAGTTCAAACTCCCACCGGAACTAATCGAAGCCGAAACGGACACCAGGCACCAGGTGCGGGAGGCCTAGACATTGGCGGTACCTCTAATCCAGCAATTGCGTGTCGGCGGTTACATCCTCAAACAGAAAATTAAGGGCAACCATAAATACCCGCTGGTGTTGATGCTGGAACCCCTGTTCCGCTGCAATCTGGCTTGTCCGGGTTGCGGGAAAATCGATTACGAAGATGACATCCTAAACCGACGGCTGAGCGTCGAAGAATGCCTCTCAGCGGCGGAAGAATGCGGCGCACCGGTGGTTTCAATTCCGGGTGGTGAACCGTTATTGCACAATGAAATGGCGGCGATAGTCGAAAGCTTGGTTAAGGCGAAGAAGTTTGTATATCTCTGCACTAACGGCCTGTTGCTGGAGAAGAGAATAAACCAGTTTAAGCCGTCGCCCTATCTTACCTTTTCCGTTCATTTGGATGGACTGGAAAAGCAGCACGACATTGCTGTGGATCAGGAAGGTGTGTTTGAGCGCGCCGTCGCGGCCATTAAGGTGGCCACGGAAAAAGGATTCAGGGTCAATGTCAATTGTACGCTCTTTGATCAGATGACAGTCGATGAGATATCTGAATATTTTGATTTTGTCTGCGATGACCTTGGTGTTGAAGGGGTCACGATATCGCCCGGATACGCCTATGAGCGCGCGCCGGATCAGGAACATTTTCTCAACCGTTCCAAGACAAAAAAATTGTTCCGTAAGCTGTTCAAAATTGGGAAGACGCGGAAATGGCGCTTTAGCCAATCAACTTTGTTCCTAGATTTTCTGGCAGGGAATCAAAGCTACCGTTGCATGCCGTGGGGGAACCCCACCCGAAATGTGTTTGGCTGGCAACGGCCTTGTTACCTTCTGGGGGAAGGCTACGCGCCGAGCTTCGATAAATTAATGACATCAACCGATTGGGAGGACTATGGTGTCGGTAACTATGAAAAATGCGCTGATTGCATGGTCCATTGCGGATATGAACCCACTGCCGTCGTCGATACCGTCGCCCATCCGCTGAAAGCCCTAAAAGTCGCTTTGTTCGGTATTGATACGGAAAAGCCGATGGCGGGAGAAATTTCCATCGCCAATCAACGGCCTGCCGAATATATTTTCGATCAAGTCGTCGAAAAATCAAAAGCCGAATTCAGAACCGATCAGCAGCGCGACGCGGCGTAGTTGACGAAATGCCTTGTTGCTGTTGCGGCCCAGCCTGACAAGGTTGGCGATTTCAATCGGATTTTTTATCAGCCCTACCATCACAGGGCCAATCCGTGCATTGCCGTTTGGATCAATAGCATTGAATGCAAAATTCGGTAATTGCTGGGAGGCTGGGTCAGCAACGATCCTGACGATGGAAAATGGTAAATGGTTTTCAGTCGCCGCGACGCCAATCGCCAGCGATTCCATGTCGGCAGCTAGCGCATTGTATTTGGAAAATATTGCTGCCTTTTCCGAAACATCGGCGACCGCCCGGGGGCTGGAATAAATCGACCCCACAAGGGAATCGGGGATAATTTCCGCCAATTTCTGACGCATTGAAATATCTGTTTCTATTCCAGAATTTTCTTTGCCCAGAACTTTTTTGCCAATCACCACGGCACCCGGCTTCAGATTGGGGGCAAGCCCGCCGGCGATCCCAAAGCTTATCAAAGCTGTACAGCCGTTCACGGCAAGCTTTGTTGATAATTCGTACGCTTTATTTGAATTGGCGCCGGCGCAAACGACGTAATTCGACCTGAAACATTCGGCTTCGCGTTGCAACCCGGTGACGATTCCGATCTTATTCAAGGTCAAATCACCTACATGCCGAATTTCGGCCGTTTGTCGTTTGAGTCGATCAGGTTCCGGTAGCGGGCGAGAGCGAGCAGCGGGAAGTAAAGTCTATAGCCGTGGTAGCGCAGGTAAAATACACGTGGAAAACCAACCGCATTAAAATAATTTTCTTCCCAGGCGTCGTCGTCCTCGAAATTCTCAACGAGATATTTCACACCACGCAAAGCACTCGGATCGTCCACTTCACCGGCTGCCATCAATCCCAGCAGCGCCCAAGCGGTTTGCGACGGCAGTGGCGCTTTCACCCGTCCCCGGGATTCATCCCAGTAAGTGGCACAGTCCTCTCCCCAACCGCCATCGGATAGTTGGCATGATTTTAGCCAATGCACGGCCTTTTTGATGTAGGGGGCGTCCATATCCTCGCCCGCCGCATTCAAGGCGCTCAGAACCGACCAGGTGCCGTAAATATAATTAGTTCCCCATCTGCCGAACCACGAGCCGTCACTTTCCTGTTCACGCTTGATGTACTCAATCCCTTTGGTAATTGTCGGATAATGCCGGTCATAGCCGATTTGAGCCAGGAAACTGATGCAGCGTGCCGTCACATCAACCGAAGGCGGATCGAGCAAGGCCCCGTGATCTGCGAAGGGCATATGATCGAGAATGTAATGCTCATTGTCGGCATCGAATGCCGCCCAGCCGCCGCTGGTCGACTGCATGCCGATAATCCATTCTGCCGCCCGATTGATAGAGTCCTCGTGGCCGGACAATTGAGAGCGGTGTAATGCCATGCCGACGACAGCGGTATCGTCAACATCTGGGTAATAATCGTTGCGATACTGGAAGGCCCAGCCCCCCGGCCGGACGCCCGGCCGTTTGGATATCCAATCTCCATAAATATCTTTTATTTGGAGATCTTTCAGCCATTCGCAGGATTTGCGAATTGACTCGCCGTATCCGTTTTCGGGAACACTATCACTTGTTTCCAAAATCGCATGCGCCGCCAATCCCGTATCCCAAACTGGTGATAGACAAGGCTGGCAATATGCGGAATCGTTGTCGATTACCAATAGATTATCGATAGCCTTGCGTGTCAATTGAACGCGGGAATCGTCCCGGGAGATGCCGAGGGCGTCGAACGCCATCAGGGAGTTAGCCATGGCCGGATAGATGCCGCCCAGCCCATCTTCTCCATTTAACCGTTCGAAGATAAACTTCAAGGCACGATCAATACTTTTCTTCGTCAATGAACTGGGTATCAATGACTCAAACGGACGCGCGATCCGGTCCAGAGTTACCATTAAGCTGCCCAGCCAATGACTCGTCGGATTTTCCAGCTTGTACTTTTCTTCCCATGGTGATTTGTGGAACAGCTCGTCAATATTTATGCCGCGGGAATTGCGGGCTTTCGGGCGTAAAGCCGTTAAAATCAAAAGCGGCACCGTGACCGTTCGGGTCCAGTACGATACTTTGGTGATATGCAGTGGAAACCATTCTGGTGCCGACAGAATTTCAATGCGTGCGACCGGCGTTGCCTTCCATGGAATTTGGCCGAATAGCGCGAGCGAAAAACGAGTGAAGACATTCACATTAACAGCGCCGCCGGCATCCAAAATCGCTTTCCGTGCATGCACCATGTGAGGAGCATTTTCATTGTCGCCGGCCAATTTCAATGCGTAATAAGCTTTGACCGAAGAACTTAAATCCATGTTGCCATCGAGAAATAGCGGCCATCCACCATGGTCACCCTGTTTGGCCCTTAAATAATTGGCAATTTTACTCTCAACATCATCATCGATTTCATCCAAATAATGATTGAGCATGATGTATTCGGCCGAGATGCAAACATCTGCTTCAAGTTCAAATGCCCAGTGCCCGTCATCAGTCTGATGCGATTTCAAAATAGAAGAGGCCTTCAGGATTGTTTCATCCAGGATTTCTTCTGATATGGGCGTAGTGGAATCCATCGTTTATTTTAGCTATCCGGCTTCACCAGTGACTGAATCGGTCCGTAGCAACAGCGGCGAGCGCCTTTTTTTTATTCCTTTAATGAAAAAAGTTATTCCTAATTTGAATCAACGGCATGTTTTCCCTTTGTACCCCCCCTTCTGTCAAGAAATTAAGCTGCAATCGTTAAAAAAGCCATGCCCTGAATGCTAGCCGCATCTTTTGAAACTTGGACATTGTGACGGGTAGTTCCAGGCGATCCCAGCCACGCTGTTGCAATAGACAGAATAATTGAAAATAGATGCTTTTCATAATTGTGGCCGGCCGAATTAAATGTTTGCCGCATTTTTCTATTATTTCATCGGCCTGCCGGTATCGGTCGGCGGCAATTTCAGCGATTTCTCCGCAGACTTTCGAGAGGGCTGGGTTGTCAATAATTTCGCTAACTTCATTCCCGTTAATGCCATATTTGGCGCGCAGTTCGGACGGAAGATAAATGTGGTTGCGTTCAGCATCTTCGTGAACGTCCCGCAGGATATTTGTTAACTGCAAGGCGTCACCGAGCGCTTTGGCCAGATCTCGGTTCAATTCCCCCGTCAAACCAAATACCTGGTTGGAGAGCCGCCCAACAGCGCAGGCCACCCGATCACAATACAGTTCCAATTCCGCCATATTGACGATACGGAGTTCTTTGACCGCATCCATTTCCATACCGTCGATTATGGCCAGAAAATCTTCTCTATCCAGATTATATATCTTGATTGGGTCGGCCAGGGCCAAACTGATGATATGTTCCGGGTGTCCGTCGTACAGCCGCTTGATTTCGGTGCGCCATTTTTCCAGAAAACCCATTTTAACTTCAGGGCGGTCTGATCCATCTGCAATGTCGTCGACCTCCCGGCAAAAAGCGTAAATGGCGAACATGGCGGCGCGTTTGGGTTTTGGTAATATACGCATCGCCCAATAGAAAGACGTGCCCGAACGTTTGACGATATCCGCCGCCATCACCTTCGGATCAATTGTCGAATTTGACTTATCCAAATGATTCAAATC
>PBQI01000127.1 GCA_002725625.1 Rhodospirillaceae bacterium
CACAGGTCTAAGGGGTCGAAGGCGTTTTTTGAGCTGTTTGAAGGGGTTTTCGCGGGAGGCACCCCGCCAACTGAGGGACCCGATCAACAATGATCGAGGGCGGCAATCTGTCCACTGATCATTGACTGGCGCTTGCCTCCTGCCGTCAGAGGTTCGTGAATCTCCATGACGCGAGGAATTAACAGGAGGTCAGGCAAGAAAATAAATCTTGTGAAATCAGATTGTCACCGCATACTCTACGGCACAGCTTTGCATTGGCTTATATCGAGAATGGTGGAGACCCCTTTTCCCTACAACGAATACTGGGTCACACGAACCAGGAGGACGACATCGAAGTATGTGAACATGGCTCGTACCAATGTGAAATCCCAGCATAGCAAGTATTCACCGGGGGCACGGCCGGGGTGACTTCTCACACAGATAGGAAATATCGAAATGAAAGTTAGAGGCGTATTTCCTGTGGGCATTCTGCTGATATTGCCGTTGGCTGCTTCGTCTTCCTTTGCCCAGGAATATGAGGATGTGGATACCTAAGTGGGGCCCCGTCATGCAACGGAAAATATGTCAGGTTACTTTCAAATTCTTATTCCTGTCTTTCGGAGTCATCCCAGCTCCGACCAACGCCATGGATTCTCAGCAGGAAATATTCTATGACATAGATATAATCAATAATATAAATGTGTTATTTGAGAGGAGTGATTGGGATCGTACCCTAGACCAATTGTATGCAGACGGAGAAGAAGAACGACTGGTTGGGACAGCCGTTATCAATGGGGTGCGATTTGACAGTGTCGGTGTGCGATATAAGGGCAATAGCTCATATCGAGCCAATCAAATCAAGAATCCACTGAATATCAAACTGGATCACATTATCAGCGACCAGGCCCTGGATGGCTACGGTACGTTAAAGCTGGCCAATGCCTTTAAAGATCCCAGCTTTGCACGCGAGGTGCTAAGCTATGAAATCGCGCGTAAATACATGCCGGCCAGCAAGGCGAATTTTGCTAAAGTGTCTATCAACGGCACTTATTTGGGACTTTACACCAGCGTGCAGTCGGTCGACAAAGTTTTTGTGGGTAACCATTTCAAGAGCAATGAGAATCCGCGCTTCAAGGGCGAGTTGACTAGGGGCTCCAACAGGAACCACGCAAGGGTGTGGGGCTACCAAGGTGCTGATTCGACCAACTACTACAACTACTATGAATTGAAATCTAAACACGGCTGGCGCGATTTGGTCGAGTTTCTGTATACGCTAAATCATGATACGGAGAATCTGGAAGATGTTCTAAATGTCGATCGGCATCTGTGGATGCTCGCATTTGACATTCTGATGGTAAATCTGGATGCACCAATCAACTTTGGCCATAATTATTATTTATACAAGGATGACGCTGGACAATTCAACCCCATCGTTTGGGACTTTAACGAGAACTTTGGCGGTTTCAACACCTTGCTGGGGGGGGTCGGCAAGCCTATGGACTTAACCGCTATGCAGCAGATGGATCCCTTTTTGAATTCGACCAGCGAAACCTATCCCATAGTCAGCAAGGTCCTTTCTCATCCGACTTACAAGAAAATGTATCTCGCCCATATTAAAACTATGATCGAAGAGAGTTTTTCCAATAATTGGTACAAGACGAGAGCGTTGGAATTGCAAAGCATTATAGATGCTGAAGTGCAAGCCGATCTCAACAAGTTCTACACATATAAGGATTTCCTCGACAATATCGACCACTCCGTTGGAAGTGGTAATCCCTCACCCGCAGGTGATCCCCCACCTGTAAGTGGTCCCCCACGCGCTGGTAATCCTCCTGGGCCCGGCAACCAGACCATTGTCGGGATTGCCGAACTCATGCAAGGCAGAATCTCCTTTCTAAATGCGCAACCTGAATTTCAGACAACGGCGCCAACGTTTGGCAATATTTCCAATACACCTTCGTCTATATCACCATATGCCGAGATACGGTTCAACGCGGAAGTGAGCAACGCCGATCTCGTGGTCCTTGCCTGGCGCAGCAGTAGCAGTGAGCGCTTTAACAAAACCGCCATGCATGACGACGGCAGCCACAATGATGGCGGAGCCGGTGATGGAATTTTCGGAATCGGCATCACGGTTGGTGCCAGCGACCTTCAATACTATCTCCTTGCCGAGAACAACGAGGCGATGAAATTCTATCCACAACGGGCAGAATACGCGTTTCTTACACTTCCCGTAGAGTCGGGTGATTTGGTGATCAATGAATTCATGGCGGACAATGACACGGTGATTGCTGACCAGAATGGCGAGTTTGACGACTGGATCGAATTGTACAATAGGAGCGATAACGCCATTCCACTCGACGGTTATTATCTGAGCGATGACGGTGAAGATGTGACCCAGTGGGCTTTCCCCGATACTTCGATCGCTGCCGGTGGTTACCTTATCATCTGGACGGATGGTGATGAAACACAAAGCGGCTTACACGCGAATTTCAAATTGTCAAAATCCGGTGAGGTGATCTATTTTGTCGATTCTGATACGTCTATCATTGAGGAAATCACTTTTGGCGCGCAAAAAACTGACTTGTCTACCGGTCGCTATCCGAACGGTAGCGGCAACTTTGTAGAAATGAACCCAACTTTTGCGGTTGAAAACCAAATGCCGACGACCAGTATTGAGGACAATTCGTCCACGGTGCCAGCGACCTTTGTATTGAAACAAAACTACCCGAACCCGTTCAACCCTTCTACCACAATAAGTTTCGACCTACAAGAACAAACTCTGATCAATCTCGTTATCTACGACGTTCTGGGTAAACAGATAAAGACTTTGGTCAACCAGCCACTAAATGCCGGTGTCAATACCGCGGGCTGGAACGGGAATGATGGGTCTGGCAGACCCGTAAGTTCCGGTGTCTATCTGTACCGTATAACGGCAGGTGAATCCACTCAGACTCGGAAGATGCTTTTATTGAGATGAGGAGTATTTGACCTGCCCCCCTGGAATGTTCCCATTTCCAGAGTTAGGATTTGGGACATCGAAAGGGGGCCCTTACCGAGCTGAGTTGTAGTAGCTACCCATCCTGATCCCAAGTCACTCTCAAGTCACTCTAACGTGTGCCATGAGGCGCGGCCCTTAGGGCGTCGCCTCCATGGCTTTGTTGGGACGGATTATCTTCTTCAGTTCCCCCACGGTAATGACAGCGTTTCGGTATCGGTGGACGATTCGATGACAGTTAGCACAGAGTGGGGCTAAATCTGTCTTTGGATCTACGATCTGAGGTCCGCCAGCGGCAGCTAGTGGCTTGTTGTGATGAATCTCTATGAATCCCGCTCCACGAATGCCATACGCCTCTTCAAAATCGAAGCCACATGCAGCGCATCGGAGGCCATGGAATGCGATGGCTCTTCTCCGGTTGGCAGGGTCTCTCTCGTATCTCTTTCCGTAGTAAGCCCTAACCCCGCCTTCTGGGCGGGATTGAGATTCCTGGTGAATCTCCTCTTCCACATCTGCATTGATAACGTCTGTGAGGATGAAACTAACCATGTACCGGTGTTCGCTCAGCTTCTCAAAACGCATCAAAGGCTCTTCCGTCAGATCGCTTGTCCCGCTTGAATAGGCACGGTGAAGATCTGGGAAACTGTTCTCAATGGTTCCAGAAAAGTCAGATTTCCAGAACAGTCTGTAGCGAGAATGCTGTGTGTCCATCTGGAAGTGGGCAGAAAACCTCTGGCGACCATAGATCAGGGTAGCGGGCCTTGGTGCTTCGAGGCCTTCATGACCAAGACTGAAGAAGAAGGCGATTTTCTTTGGGACTCCCGTGCCATGGTGCAGAAAAGCAGATTTGTCCATGTGCTTAACCGCTACACTGGGCGAAAGCACTTCCCAAGAAAATGACTCTATGGGGTATTCCATCATTGTCTATGTCCCAACGCACAATTCAGCTGCGACCAGACTCACCGTTCACAGTTGGTCTGTGATGTAATCTGTCGAGTCAGCTGGAGACCGTCTGAGGGTTTCGTCAGAGATGAGGAGGGCAAAGGCGACACTACCAGGGGATAACGTCTGCTCGACACCTCGCAGCTAAGTAGTCAGGAGGCTTTGCGAACACTATTACTCTGTCACAAGCCACAGTATCAGAAGGCCAGCGAGCCCTATCCCCAATCTCACAAGTATTCGTTTGCCAGTGGTCTGGCGGTACTCTGGATCAGACGCGAGTCGGAACCATCCGCGACCGATAACGAAGATAGAGCCAACTACCAATACTGCACCCAAGAGGGTCAGGATCGTGTCTGGCATCGTAACGTCCTTGGTTGGGAACAAGCGGCCCCCGGTGGACGAAAGTCTGTCGGGGGGCGTCACTTACGTGAATCGTAGGTGACGCCTCATTTTTTGTGCCATCGGTGGCTGGTGGCACATAGTGGCACGAAATTCGAATCTTCACGCCTGATCGGCCTCATTCGCCACGCTATCACTGAAGCTCAATCGCTGGATCGCGGCCCGTTCGTGATCTGCCCCAACGTGCGCATATCGTAGTGTCGTACGCAGATCCTTGTGTCCCGCCCACTGCTGCACCAAGGTGATCTGCTTGTCCTTGAGGGGCAGCAGGAGATCCATCAGCACGGTAAGTCCGGTTCAACTACACGAAAACTTGAACACCTGTTGGGAATCACACGTCAATTTGATGCGCATATCCCACCGATGGGAGATGTTTTGGCCTGAAGTCCAGGATTACAGGCGGCACCCGACCAGCAAGTTGATCTGTCCTTATCTCTGCTTCGAGGGTCAAGACAAGTGAGATCCAGTTGGGTAGCTATACTGTCTCTTGCTTCACCAACGTGCCTTCTCGTTGGACGTAGCCGCGCTGATTAATCCAAATTTCGTCGCCATCTTCCCTCACCAGCCCGAGGGCGATGGCCCGAAGCGTTTCCTCTGAGATAGAACTGGATTCAAGTTCAGGCATGGGTGTTTTGATGCCAAACTGCTCCATTTCAAGCACTTCGTCGAGATCAGAGAACGGGCCTTCTGGATCGTAGTCGGAAGAACTCATGAAGTACATTCCGCGCCATTCTGTTATCCAGATGGCGCCGGAGCCTCCTGGACGGTTCGAGTCCCATCCGAGGCTCAGCACCGCAGTGGCTTCGCTCGAGATCAGCTCGTCAATTAGTTCAACGAGATCGTCATGGACTTTATCACTACTCATGATCTTTTCGTAGTCGAATCCCATAGAACTACCCTTTGGTGTTTCAACGTGACAAGTGCTCGCACACGTGACGTGCCCCCCTGGAATGTTCCCAAGTCCGAAGTTAGGATGAGGGACACAGATATCGCCAAGTCCAATAAGAATCTGGACTCAGTAACTCCTTCCGGTAACTGCGCGCCACGCCGCTCCGAATCGGGGCAGTGAAGTCATAGTCAAGCTGCGCTCCCCGAAAGCTCTTCCAGGTCTTCAATGAACTCCTCGACGGTGGCTTTCAGCTGTTGTCGCTGGTTCGCCAGCATCCTGACGTCATCCGCGAAGTCTCGCAGTTCAGAGCGATGAACAGGCCGATACCAACGCCGATGGCATGTTTCAGAGGCAGAGGGATCGCATTCACGATCGCCTCGCGGGCACGGGTGAGGGTCAGCAGAAGGAAGAGGATGCCCGAGACGAAGACAGCCGCCAATGCCGTCGGCCAGGGGATGCCCATGCCAAGCACAACCGTGAATACGAAGAACGCATTGAGCCCCATGCCTGGGGCCAGGGCGAAGGGATAGTTGGTCAGCACCCCCATCAGTGCGCTGCCGATGGCGGCGGCCAGGCAGGTGGCAACCATGACACCTTCGGCGGGAACCCCGGCTTGCGACAACATGATGGGGTTCACGACGATGATGTAGGCCATCGTCAGAAAGGTCGTGACCCCTGCCCGGATCTCCTGGCGCGGCGTGGATGTCGATAGATCTAGTGCGAGAAAACGAATGGAATTGGCCCTTCAGGCGTCCTTGATGGCCGTGACCAGGTCGAGGATCGCCTCTTTGGCACTGCCGAAATACATCAGCGCATTATCGGCCGCAAATAGGGGATTGGCAATCCCGGCAAACCCCGGACTGAGGGATCGCTTGATGATCACGACTGTCCTCGCCTTGTCCACATCGAGGATCGGCATGCCCGCAATGGGCCCATTGTCATCGACCCGCGCCAGAGGATTCACGACATCGTTGGCGCCAATGACGAGGACGACGTCCGTTTGCTCAAAGGTCGGATTCACGTGATCCATCTCTTTGAGCTGGTCGTAGGGAACCTCGGCTTCGGCAAGAAGAACATTCATGTGTCCGGGCATACGACCCGCTACCGGATGGATGGCGTAGTCCACCTCGACACCACGGGCCTCCAGCAGGTTCGCCATGTCGCGCACCGCGTGCTGCGCCTGGGCCACGGCCATTCCGTATCCCGGGACAACGACGACCCGTCGTGCCGTATCGAAGAGCATCGCCACTTCATCCGCCGAAGTGGATTTCACCTTGCCGTCGTAGATCTCATCGCCTGCACCGTCGGCGACCGGGCCGCCGACGCCGCCAACCAGAACATTCCCCAAGGACCGATTCATCGCCTTGCACATGATCTGTGTGAGAATCAGTCCAGATGCCCCAACGAGGGAACCGGCGATGATGAGGATGTTGTTCTGCAGCACGAAGCCTGTGGCCGCTGCAGCCAGTCCGGAGAAAGAATTCAGCAGGGCGATCACGACGGGCATGTCCGCGCCACCGATGGGAATCACGATCAAGATCCCCAGAAGGGAAGCGGCAGCGACCAGCACCCAGTAGGGCTGCATCGTCTCCGGTTCGATGATGATCCAACCAAGAGCCCCGATACAGATCAAGCCAAGCAACAGGTTGATCACCTGCTGGCCGGGAAACAGCAGCGGGTTGCCTGAGATGAGTTCCTGCAATTTGGCGAAAGCGATCAGACTGCCGAAGAAGGTGACCGCACCGATCAAGCCGGATACCCCCGTCGACACAGTAAATGTGTGGTGGGGAGATGTGTTTACCAGTTGGCTCTCCATCAGAGCGGCACCGGCCACAAGAACCGAGGCACCGCCACCGAACCCGTTGAAAGCCGCCACCAGTTGGGGCATGGCGGTCATCTCAATCTTGGCGGCCAGCAAGACTCCGATCACGGAACCGATGAGCAGTCCGGCGAAGATGATCTGGAAGCCGACGATCTGCTGATCGACGAGGGTAGCGATCACAGCAATCAACATCGCCAGGGCACCGTAGAGATTGCCACGAACCGCAGTTCGTGGGTGGGTCAGCCCCTTCAGCCCAAGAATGAAAAGGACCGAAGCGACCAGATAGGCGACGTTGATCAGGGTGGAGTTCAGAGTGATCATTTGCGCCGGAACATGCCGAGCATGCGGTGAGTGACCATGAAACCACCCACTGCGTTGACCGTGGCGAACACCACCGCGGCGAACCCAAGCCAGGTGGTCCATTCCGTTTGCTGCGCCCCGGCGGACAACAGAGCACCGATCAGAGTGATCCCGGAGATCGCGTTTGATCCCGACATCAACGGCGTGTGCAAGGTCGGTGGGATCTTGGTGATAATCTCAAAACCGACAAACACGGCCAGCACAAAGACCGTCAATGCAGCAACCAGACTTTCCATCTATTGTCCATTCTCGGGCCAACGACGCGGGTCCTGGGACCCACCCCCTGGCTAGTTGGCAGGGCCCTGCACCTGCAAGACCCGCTCGTGGACGATCGTACCTGCACGAGCGACCAGAGTCCCTGCGGTGATCTCATCCTCGACATTCAGCTGCAGCTGACCGTCATCATCGACGAGATGCAACAGGAAGGTGGCGATGTTGTGTGCATACATCTGACTGGCATGGGCAGGAATCGTAGCGGGCAGATTTAGCGGGCCACAGACGGTCACCCCTTCCAATTCGACGTCAGACCCGGGTTCTGTGATCTCACAGTTGCCACCCCGCTCGGCCGCCAAATCGATGATGACGGAACCCGCTTTCATGGACTCGACTGCGTGTCGGGTGATCAACAGCGGCGCCGGCTGACCGGGGATCGCCGCCGTGCTGACGACGACATCCGCATCGGCGATCACCGTCGCCAGAGCACTACGCTGACGTTCGTAAAACGTGTCGTCGTGGGCGGTGGCATACCCACCTTCATCTTCACTGTCCCCTGTGTCGATGCCCAGATCGACGAAGTCGGCGCCAAGACTGTTGATCTGATCTTTGACCGCCGCACGCGCATCGTAGGCCGATACACTCGCGCCCAACCGTTTGGCCGTGGCGATGGCCTGCAAACCTGCGACACCGGCGCCGAGCACGAGCACTTTTGCCGGAGTGAGAGTTCCTGCAGCCGTCATCAACAGGGGAAACATTCGCGGCAGAAGACCCGCCGCCATCAACACGGACTTGTAGCCGGCGATGGTGGCCATCGACGACAAGGCGTCCATGCTTTGGGCGCGCGAAATCCGCGGCATGAGTTCCATCGACAGAAGGGTCACACCTCGCCTCGCCAACGCCGAGATTCGATCGCTGCGATCCAGCGCGTCCGCAAAACCGATGACAATGTGGTCAGCGCGCAGATACTCAAGAGCCGGGGCGCCGTGGGGATTGGCGCCGAACGTGCGAACTTGGAGCACGACCTGGGATCGTTCGAACAGGTCGGCGGCGGGCACAACCTGCGCGCCGCGACTTACATACAGGTCATCAGCGAAACCCGCCGCGGCGCCAGCGCCGGTCTCGATGGCCACCTCGAGGCCCTTGTCAACAAGCGTGTGCACCGTGTCGGGAACGAGGGCAACGCGGTGCTCGCCTGGAAATGTCTCTGTCGGTACTCCAACGATCATGGTCCCCTCCACGTCCTCATCCGCCAAACCCCCTGTGGATTGGCGGTCTCGTCCCTATCGATGATCGAGGAGCTTGTCGTGATGTTTCTTCAGCTGCGTTTCAGCTTTGGCGATGGCTTCATCAATCGCCTTGAAGAGATTGCCGTCCACTGTCTCGCCCTTGCCCGCCAGACGTTGGTTGGGCACACGAATAACGACCTCGACCGTTGTGGCGTGTTTGTGTTTCTCTTGGGTGTCGAGGATGACTTCGATGTCCGTGATCTTGTCGAAGAAGTTGTTCAACTTTGTGCAGCTGTCTTCGATGTGATCTTTGGTGGAGTCGGAGAGTTTTGAGCCTTTTGCATCGATTCGGACAGGCATTTTTCCTCCGCAAGTGGCTAGACCCGACATCTGCCGGGATCGTGGAGAACGTCGTGCTTGATCTCTTCGAGTAAGATGACAAGGCCCTCTACCATCGTCAACCGACCGTCCAAGAACAGTGTCGATCAGGCTGCTTTGTCGTCATCCCAGGGCAATTCGACACCGTATTGTTCGCTCATGGAACGTGCCGTGTCCTGTTCCCGTTGACCGTAAGGAATCCCTTCTCGCCGATAGGTCTGTGTCCGTTCTTCCTCCAACGCTCCCGGCAACAGGGCCCGTTCGGTTCCCGGCAAGGGGGTGTGGCCCTCGCGGATGTCACGGATATAACGATCGATCTCAGCACGAAAATCGGCTGCACACCCCAAACGCTCCGGGTCGAGGGCGATGACGGTGCCCCCCATCTGCGCTGCCCGCCATCGATCGACAACGTGCTCGCTTTTGGCGTCGAGACCAAGCAGTCGTAGGTAGGCCGATATCGTAGATCTGGGGGTGTTACAAAGCCGAGCGAGTTCGGTCTGGGAATCGACTTCGCCGGCATCGAGAAGGGCCTGATAT
Organism: Rhodospirillaceae bacterium; assembly: GCA_002725625.1. Lineage (GTDB taxonomy): Bacteria > Pseudomonadota > Alphaproteobacteria > Rhodospirillales > UBA2165. The sequence continues at coordinate 9,747 of PBQI01000127.1, forward strand.
TCAAGCGCCTGTTTAAGAGGATTGCGGTGTTTTGCAATCTTGAGAGCGATTCGTCGAGGCTGACGACCGATCTCGATGTAACGGGTATTTGACTTATGTCCCTGATGTACCTCGAAGCTATCCCATACGATGCCGGAGTTAGTTGAATCCAACGCCCGGGCTACCAGTTGTGGCGACTCGGCTAACCTCTGATACGCCTTTGGGGTGTCGAGTAAAGCGAGTCGTATTTCGTCGGG
>PBQI01000128.1 GCA_002725625.1 Rhodospirillaceae bacterium
ACAGCTGAGAAAAAGCTGGCCTTCAATTCTCATGCGATGGTTAAGGTTGTTAAAGTCATGGCGGACGCGGGCCTGCAGGATTTAATGCGGAGCTTCATTAGAAAACTGAATACTATGGCTGAAACACCGGGTTGGCGCAGTGAAGTTGCTGGCTTGGCGCGCGCCGGCGGTCGCCCCGATCTTGCTATTAGAACGGCCAAAATAGCCTATCGTCAGGGCGCCAATTTGATTGAAGATGGGTTCCCGCTATTACCGACAAAGACTGCTTCCGATTTGGAATTATCACTTATCCACGCTGTAATTCGGCAGGAAAGCGCTTTTAACAAAAAAGCCATTAGCCATGCCGGCGCCCGGGGACTGATGCAACTCATGCCGTATACGGCAAAGCGCGTCGCAAAAAGAAAATCCCTCCCCTACGTGCGGCGTAATTTAACTGAGGATACGGATTATAATCTTACTCTCGGCACGGCATATTTGGGGGAATTGGTTAAAGAATTTAACGGCTCCTATATCCTCGCTTTATCGGCCTATAACGCCGGCCCTGCGCGGGCTAAACGATGGCTGAAGAAGTACGGCGATCCAAGGGATTTATCGGTAGATGCCATCGATTGGGTTGAACTCATTCCATTCAGTGAAACAAGAAATTACGTGCAGCGTGTCATGGAAAACCTACATGTCTACCGGCATCGTCTCAGTTCAATTCAATTAGCATTCAATCCCGAAGGTGATTTGAGACGCTAGTGGATATGCTGAATTTCACCGACATTGCCGAGGCCGCTGAGCGGCTAAAGGGTTATGCCTTGCCGACGCCTATACTGGAATCAGATCGACTGAATGAAAACCTGCATGGCCGCCTTCTTATCAAACCGGAAAACCTGCAGCGTACCGGATCGTTTAAATTCCGGGGTGCTTTCAATAAAATATCAAAGTTATCGAAAAATGAACGAGCGGCGGGTGTTGTTGCTTTTTCCTCCGGCAACCATGCCCAAGGAGTCGCTGCGGCGGCTAAAATATTAAGCATTAAGGCGACCATCGTCATGCCGTCTGATGCGCCATCAATCAAAATTGAAAACACTAAATCGTACGGTGCCGAGGTCGTATTATATCAACGAAGTGACGGCAACCGCGTGGAGGTAACCCAGGAAATCGTTGCGAAAACCGGTGCAGTACTGATCCCGCCCTATGACGACCCGGACATCATGGCTGGCCAGGGCACCATCGGCCTGGAGTTCGCTAAACAGGCCGACGGATTGGGCGTATCGCTTGAAATATTGGCCGGTCCCTGTAGCGGTGGAGGTATGATCGGCGGTTGCGCCTTGGCCTTGCACTCCCTCAGTCCCACAACCAAAATCTATAGTGTCGAACCGGAATTTTACGACGATACGGCCCTTTCTCTGGCAGCCGGCAAACGTATCAAGATTTCACCTACCCAAAATTCCATATGCGATGCTCTCCTGCTCGAAACTCCTGGTCATATAACATTTGAAGTTAACCAGCAGTTGCTAACGAAGGGATTATCAGTTAGCGATGCCGAGACCGAACGCGCCATGAAGACCGCCTTTCGAGAGTTCAAAATTGTGCTTGAACCTGGGGGCGCCGTCGCCCTGGCTGCGGTTCTTGAAGGGCTACTCAACATCGAAGGAAAAACAGCCGGCGTCGTGTGCACCGGCGGCAATGTCGATCCAGAAACCTTCAGGAAGGCACTAGCACCTGAATAGTAAAATTATCAACTAGGCTTTTGCTGGTTCTATAAACTGTTTCTTGGGGGGTTGTTCAGTTTTATTTTTGGCACCACCTTTAACCAGCAAATTAAAGGCTCCTTCGGAGGATTTTTTATTGGTTTCGATGCGGCGGCAATGTCCTTCCAGGATGGCGCCCTGCTCAATGGCCAGATTTTCGTGCAGAATATCACCCAACACATGGGCGGATTTAGCCAGCGATACCGACCGCGCGCTGATCTGTCCCGTAACACTACCATGCACGCGGACGCTATCAGCATTTATTTCACCGTGAACCTTGGCGGTTTCGCCAACAATCAGAACATCACAATGGATATCACCTTCCACCTGTCCATCCACTTGAATCTCACCATCACTGTGCAGATTGCCAATGATTTTCAAATCGGAGCTCAAAAGTGAAGGGGGAGATACAATTTTTGGAGCGGCAGGTACTTTGCCGTTTTCTTTACTGCTTTTTGTAAACATATCGACCGGCCTTAATGAAACGCCATGGATTTCTGGGCTTACCTTTATAAAGGACTTCGTAATGAAGATGCGGCCCAGTGCTACGTCCCGAGCTGCCTAATAGCCCAATCTTCTTGCGATATTCCACTTTTTGACCGCGTTTCACAAGTACCTTGTACAAATGGCCGTACCGGGTCTTGAAACCTTTGCCATGGTTGATTTCAACAAATTTACCGTATTTTCCCTTTCTACCGGCATAAGTGACAATACCAGGCGCTGTCGAGTAGACCGAAGTCCTGGCGATACCACCGAAATCCAATCCGTAATGCATAGCCCAGCGACGGTTAATGGGATCGCGCCGCTTGCCGTAGTGACTGGCGATGGAGAAATAATCGAGCGGCGCTGTAATTGGCAGCTGCGTCACGAGATTTTGGAGATCGTCGTATCGGTCCAACTGCTGATTTAGATTATTTAGGCTGATTTTTAACCGTTCGGCCGGCTCAGTAGCGGGAATGATTTCGACGAAGGGACCGCCTTGGCCTTTGGACAGTATCTGATTAGCTGCTACCAACTTTCCGACATTCAATCCCGTACGACCAAGCACATATTCGATATCGGCGATATTTTCCTTGGTGCGTTCCGTCAATTCGACCAGCACTGCCTGTTCCGACTTGTGAAGGTTTTCCAGTTCGTTTTCCAGGCGGGCAATTTTATTCGAAGACTTCCTGCTTTCGGAGCGCGCCTTATTTCGCTGCGTCAACGCCAGTTCCAAATCCGTCGTAATGGTATTCAAATTACCCTTGAGTTCAAAGTTATAGGTATTGAGCTGGCGCATTTCGTTTTCAATGCTGGAGACCTTATTTCTTAGCTTCTCACGGGCATCGATAATTTGCTGCTGCCTGGTATTTGAAAAGCTCAATTCGGTTTTTGTAGATTGCAGATTTTGTTGCAAAGCGGCGTTCTTTTCCACGACATCAAGCATCAGGCTATGGTTTTTTTCCAGTTCACCGGTTAACAAGAAAAATTTTGACTGATAATCGGAGACTTCCGACAGTAGGTTACGATAGACCATGCGGGCGTCGAGAATTTCGCTGTTTTTAACTTCGATAATCCGATCGTGAATAAAATAATTGGAAGATGCAAAGAACACCCATCCAGCCACCGCCAACGTCAGACTAAAGAATGTGATCTGCAGATTTTTGGATATCTTGAGAAAACGTACATTCCCGTCGGTGCGCAGGATCAATTCCCGGTCCGAGAAAGATCGCGCTATGCCTCTTTTCCAGCGATGGATGAATTTTCCACTTTCTTCGCTCTTCATCGTCCCCTCATTTCGACGTCGAATTCAAGATCGACGGTTAATTATCCACAAAATGACACCTTATTTTTTGCGCCTCCAGAGTGTAATGAAATTATCCGGTCACAGAATTTGATGCAAGAGCAATAAAGATTTCAGCGGACAGAAATCGAAATTATTTTTGAAAATGAGCGTTCGAAGTGACCACAAGCATTAAATTAGCTAAAGAATCCAACAGCTCTATGTGAAATTTGGTATTGCCGAGGCTAAAGTTAAGCTTCACTTTGCCTTTGCATAATTAATTTTCCGCAAAAGGGCAGTATTTTCAACAGGAGCAATATATTGAATCGATTCGCTATGCTTATAGCAACCTGCGGCGGCGCCGGGTTGGTACTGAAAATGCCGGGCACAGCAGGTTCGCTCCTTGCGGTGCCTCTAGCTTGGTTCATTATGCTGGCTGGCGGCCAGCCTGCCCTGGCGCAAGCGACCGGTCTCGCCGTATTGATTGGCTGGTGGGCCGCCGACTATCATGCCAGAAAAATTGGCGAAGACGACCCCTCTACCATCGTGATTGACGAATTGGTGGGCCAGTGGCTGACTCTGATGGTGGCACCCCTGGAAATCTCCTTTTACATTCTAGGTTTTATTCTGTTTCGCCTGTTCGATATTTTCAAACCGTGGCCGGTTTCCTGGGCGGACCGAAAAATTAAAGGCGGTTTCGGTATTATGCTGGATGATATCTTGGCCGCTATCTACGCCGCCGCGGTGCTCTACGGCATCCGGTTGATTGTAAACGGAAGTTGAATGGGAAATGGACTGAGCGATGTATCCCGATGAACTTTTAGACCTGACCACCGAATTAATCAGACTGTATCGTCAATACGACCTGAAGATCGCCACAGCTGAATCCTGCACTGGAGGTTTAATCGCCGGTTGCCTGACGGCGGTTGCCGGGTCTTCCGAGGTATTTGAACGTGGATTTAATACGTACTCCAACGAAGCCAAGTCTGAATTATTGGGCATCCCACCTGAGATCATAGCCGAAAACGGTGCCGTCAGTCAGGAAATCGCTATCGCCATGGCCGAAAGTACACTTGCGCGGGCGCCGGTCGATCTGACCGTTTCTGTTACGGGGATTGCTGGTCCGGGCGGCGGCTCATCGGATAAACCAGTCGGTACCGTGCATCTGGCATCGGCTTTTGTGGATCACCCTACCATACACGAATGCCGAGTATTTCCCGGTGACCGCAATCAAGTCCGCATGGCAACGGTGAAAGCAGCCTTGGATATAATGCTGCGGCAAGTCTCAAATTGAGAAGTTTTGGTTCCCGATTAATGATCTATGGGTAAACGATTATTCAGCGTAAACGGCTGTGGCGCGTTTTTCGAAGGCGTGCACCATAATTTTAACGGCCTCGTTAAAGACCACACCGATCATTTTTTGCAGCAATTTTGATCGAAATTCAAAATCGACGTAGAAATCCACCACGCAGGAACCGTCTTCCTGGGGCAGAAAAATCCAATGATTGTTGAGATATCGGAAAGGCCCATCTTCATAGATGACGTCAATCCGGTCCGGTGTCGATAACTTTACCCGGGAGGTGAACTTCTCACGGAACATTTTGTAGCCGATAACCATATCGGCGACGATCATTTCCTCATCGCGGGTCTTAATGCGTGTTCCGACGCACCACGGCAGGAATTCCGGATAGCATTCAATATTTGCAACGAGGTCGAACATCTGCCGGTCGCTATAGGGAAGATGTCGTTTTTCTGCGTGGGTCGGCATGGTGTAATTTACGCTTTATTCGTTTGCCGGGCCCGTTTTAAAGCCGTGAAATCTTCACCGGCGTGGTAGGAGGACCGGGTCAAGGGGGTTGCTGATACTTTCAAAAACCCTTTACCGAGCGCCATTGCCTCATAGTCGGCAAATTCATCCGGCGTCACAAATCGGTCAACGGCGGCATGACGTGGCGTTGGCTGCAAATATTGTCCGATGGTCAGAAAATCTACATTGGCGGTTCGCAAATCATCCATTACCTGCTGAACCTCAAGTTTTTCTTCTCCCAACCCGACCATGATGCCTGACTTGGTGAAGATATCTAGCACCATTTCTTTGGCTTTTTGTAGCAGACGCAAGGAATGAAAATAGCGGGCGCCTGGCCGGATGGTTGGGTACAACCGGGGTACGGTCTCGAGATTGTGGTTGTAGACGTCCGGTTTGGCGCCGGCGACCATCTCCACAGCACCTGTTTTTTCCCGGAAATCAGGGGTTAGAACTTCGACGGTGGTGCGTGGCGCCTGGTCTCTGAGCTTCTCAATGCAGGCGACAAACTGAGCGGCACCGCCGTCCGGCAAATCATCCCGGTCTACAGACGTAATGACCAAATGCTTCAACCCAGCCGTCACCGCCATTTGAGCGACATTATTCGGCTCGGAAGGATCCACCAGTCCCGGCTTGCCCGTCGCGACATTGCAAAAGGCACAGGAGCGGGTGCAGATATCACCCAGTATCATGACGGTGGCGTGCTTCTGCTGCCAGCATTCCCCAATATTGGGACAAGCAGCTTCCTCACACACGGTATGCAGTTTGAGATTACGCATCAGCCGCCTGGTTTCACCGTATTGTTTCGATGTCGGTGCCTTTACCCTGATCCAATCGGGTTTACGCGGACTGGCGTGCTCCGGTTTGTTCCGCAGCTGGGGATGCCTGATATCGGCGATTTCAGTTTTGTCGACTTTGTTCATATTTATTTATATAGGTTCAATCGTTAGAAATGTATAACCCGGCCATAGGCATCAAGGACTGATTCATGCATCATTTCCGAAAGTGTCGGATGGGGAAAGACAGTTTCCATCAGTTCCGCTTCGGTTGATTCCAGAGTCATACCGACGGCGTATCCCTGGATGAGTTCGGTCACTTCGGCACCCACCATGTGGGCTCCGAGCAACTCCCCAGTTTTACTATCGAACACGGTTTTTACCAAGCCTTCTGGCTCTCCAAGGGCGATAGCCTTGCCGTTGCCCAGAAACGGAAAACGGCCAATTCTAACGTCATATCCCATCTCCTTCGCCGCCGCCTCGGTCAACCCGACACTGGCCACCTGGGGATGACAATAGGTACAGCCGGGAATGCGCCTGGTATCCAACGGATGAACACCTTCAACACCGGCAATTTTTTCGACACACATAATCCCTTCGTGACTGGCTTTGTGGGCCAGCCAAGGCGGCCCGGCCAAATCTCCGATGGCATAAACGCCGGGTTCTCCTGTCTCGCACCATTCATTAATAACCACATGGGTTTTATCTACTTTGACTTTGGTCTTCTCGAGACCGATATCCTCGACATTACCGACAATCCCCACCGCCATGATCACCCGGTCCACCGTCAGTTGGGTGGTTTCACCATCTTTTTCAATTGAGGCCGTAATATCGGTCTTGCCTTTTTTCAGGGATGTCACAACCGCCGAAGTGATGACCTTCAACCCTTGTTTTTTAAATGCCTTATGCGCAAAGGCTGAAATTTCTTCATCTTCCACCGGCAAGACACGCGGCAGCACTTCAACCACGGTAACATCAACGCCGAAGGTGTGATAAAAACTGGCGAACTCGATGCCGATCGCGCCCGATCCAACGACCAACAATGACTTGGGTAGTTCAGTCGGAACCATGGCTTCCTTATAGGTCCAAATGCGATTGCCATCGGGTTCCAACCCAGGTAATGCCCGCGCGCGCGCGCCGGTCGCCAAAATGATATGTTTGGCCGTCAATTCGGCAACGTTTTTACCATCATTCTCTACCGCTATTTTTCCGCTTCCAGCAAGTCTGCCGTGGCCATCAAAAACGGTAACTTTATTCTTTCCCAACAGATGTCCAACGCCCCTGGAAAGCTGTTTCGCCACCCCCCTAGAACGTTCAATTATCACTTTAATATCAAATCCTATCTCTTTGATATTCAATCCGTAATCAGAACCGCTCTGAGCATTTCGATAGACTTCTGCTGACCGCAGCAATGCCTTCGTCGGTATGCACCCCCAGTTGAGGCAAATGCCCCCCAGATGAGCCCTTTCAACCAGGGCCGTTTTCACCCCTAATTGAGCGGCGCGGATCGCCGTTACGTAACCGCCGGGGCCGCCGCCGACAATGACAATATCAAATGAATTTTCAGCCATATCCAATCCCTATAGCAGCATGGTTAAGGGGTCTTCGATCATGGCTTTAAAAGCCTGTAGAAATTCAGAACCCAGCGCCCCATCGATGGCCCGATGATCGACCGAAAGTGTGCAGCTCATGACCGTGGCTACGGCAAGAGCACCGTCCTTAACGATTGGTCGTTGCTCCCCTGCTCCGACAGCAAGAATACAGGACTGTGGCGGATTGATGATGGCGCAAAAATCTTTGATTCTGTACATACCGAGATTTGAAATCGTAAATCCGCCGCCCTGGAATTCTTCCGGCATCAGTTTGTTGTCCCGGGCGCGCAGTGCCAATTCCTTCATCTCTATCGAGACTTCAGCCAGACCCTTTTGATCCGCTTTCCGAATAATCGGTGTAATGAGACCGTCAGCCGTGGCCACGGCTATGGAAACGTCAATTTCCGAATAAATCCGCATGGCATAGTCTGTCCAACTAGCGTTGATGTCCGGAACCTTGCGCATAGCGAGCGCCACAGCTCGAATTATGAAGTCGTTGATCGACAGTTTGTAGGCGCCTTCTCCCTCAGGCGACCGGCCATTTAAATCCTTGCGCAAGGACAGTAGTTGATCGACTTCACAATCCACGGTGAGGAAAAAATGTGGTATATCTCGCGCGGATGTTGTCAGACGCTCGGCAATAATTTTTCGGACGCTTGAGTGTGGGATTTCAGTAAAGGCTCCTTGACCGGGCAATTCTGCCGGTACCTGGGCGTTTGACACCTTCGGCGGCTGTGCGGAAGTTGCTGAAGGCCTAGCTTGCGGCCCAGCCCCAATGGCAGCCTCTATATCTTTTTTCACAATACGGCCATGGGGGCCACTACCAGTAACCAGCGATAGCTCGAGCCCGGCTTCTTTGGCCAAGCGTTTTGCCAAGGGACTGGCGAATATCCGACTGCCATCAGTTGGCGGTGCAGAACCGGTATTCGTCGGTGATTGGGTAGTTTCGAGAGCTGCTTCGGCTTCCGGTGGTGCCGTCACCTGAATGGAAGCAGCATCCTCACCTTCTTCAAGCAGGTAGGCGATCGGCGTATTGACGGCAACGCCTTCTGCACCCTCGGGGACTGTAATCTTACCCAATACACCCTCCTCGACAGCTTCAAATTCCATTGTCGCCTTGTCAGTTTCAATTTCAGCCAATAAATCACCAGCGGCGACAGCATCTCCTTCTTTTTTCAGCCATTTGGCCAATTTCCCTTCCGTCATGGTCGGAGACAGCGCCGGCATCAGGATTTCAATGCTCATAATTCATCCCCTCCTAACGATAACAAACGGCTTTGGCCGCTTCTATTATGTTGTTCGATTGTGGTAAGGCGGCCGCTTCCAAATTGCTGGCGTAGGGCATAGGAACGTCCTCACCGCAGACCCGGCTTACCGGCGCATCCAAATAGTCAAAAGCCTGTTCCATGGTGATGGCGGCAATCTCCGAACCCATGCTGGCCACCGGCCAACCCTCTTCAACACTGACTACCCGATTGGTTTTTTTGATGGAGGCGACAATTGTCTCGGTATCCAGCGGCCGGAGTGAGCGAAGATTGATGATTTCCGCATTTATTCCCTCTACCGCCAATTCGTCGGCGGCTTCCAAAGCGACACCGACCATCCTTGAATACGTAACGATGGTAACGTCATCACCCGGCCGCTCTATTTTGGCTTTACCGATGGGGATGACAAATTCCGGATCGGTCGGTACATCAAAGTTTTGTCCATAAAGAATTTCATTTTCCAGGAACACCACCGGATTAGGATCACGGATAGCGGATTTTAGAAGGCCTTTGGCGTCTTCGCCGCTATAAGGCGCGATGACGCTTAACCCTGGCACATGGGCGTACCAACTGGCGTAACATTGCGAATGCTGGGCGGCGACGCCGGCAGCAGCCCCGTTAGCCCCCCGGAATACAATCGGACAGCCCATCTGGCCACCCGACATATAAAGTGTTTTAGCCGCTGAGTTGATCAGATGATCCATGGCTTGCATGGCGAAATTAAAGGTCATAAATTCAACAATGGGCTTCAATCCGCCAAACGCGGCCCCAACCCCAAGTCCGGCAAACCCATGTTCGGTTATTGGCGTATCGATCACCCTTTTAGCGCCAAATTCCTCTAGTAATCCTTGGGAAACCTTATAGGCGCCCTGATATTCGGCAACTTCTTCGCCCATCAGAAATATCGTTTCATCGCGCCGCATTTCTTCCGCCATGGCGTCCCTGAGAGACTCCCGCACCGTTTGGGCTTCCCGTTCACCGGCATATTCACTTTCGGTGCTGATAGAAGTTGGCGGTGGCGCCACCGGTTCGACCCTTTTTTCTGGCGATGCTTCCGGCGCAGAAGGTTGCGGGGAAGATGCTGTAGCCGCATCAAGAGCAGCAGCGTCTTCGCCTTCCTCGAGGATCATGGCGATCGGCGTGTTGACAGCAACGCCCTCACTACCCTCCGCCACTAAAATTTCCCCCAGTACGCCTTCATCGACAGCTTCCATTTCCATGGTTGCTTTGTCGGTTTCGATTTCGGCGATAAGATCACCAAGCGCGACGGTATCCCCTTCTTTTTTCAGCCATTTTGCCAATTTTCCTTCTGTCATCGTGGGCGACAGGGCGGGCATGAGAATTTGATTTACCATGATTTTCTCCTCCCCTTTCTAGGCGCCGACCATAATGTCGGTAAAAAGTTCGGAAATATCCGGCTCCGGATTCTGTTGGGCAAATTCGGCGGATTCTGAAACGATGGCTTTGACTTCCGCATCAACCTGCTTGAGTTCATCTTCGCTGGCCATTTTTTCGTCAATTAGCATTTGACGAATCCGGTCGATGGGGTCCCTTTCCGATCTCACCTTACTCACTTCCTCCCGGGTCCGGTATTTTGCCGGATCTGACATCGAATGACCGCGGTAGCGATAGGTCTGCATCCCCAGAATGTATGGCCCTTTGCTGGCCCGGGCATGGGCCAATGCTTTTTCGCCGGCCTTTTTCACTGCCAATATGTCCATGCCATCAACACTTTCGCCTGGAATGCCAAACGCGCTACCCCGAGCGAACAGTTCTTGGGTCGATGAGGCCCGTTTTACTGACGTTCCCATACCGTAGCGGTTGTTCTCAATCACATAGACCACGGGCAGCTTCCAAAGGGCCGCCATATTAAAGGATTCATATACCTGTCCCTGATTGGAGGCACCGTCGCCGAAATAGGTCATGCATACACCGCCATCTTCTTTGAAGCGATGAGAAAATCCCAATCCGGTACCAATCGGTACCTGCGCCGCCACGATGCCATGACCGCCGTAAAATCTTTTTTCCCGGCTGAACATGTGCATGGAGCCGCCTTTGCCTTTGGAATAACCATCCCGACGCCCGGTCAGTTCAGCCATAACACCCTTGGCGTCCATGCCGGTTGCCAGCATGTGGCCATGATCACGATAGGTCGTAATCACGGTGTCTTGTTTTTCACAGACCGATTGAATTCCTGTGACGACGGCTTCCTGACCAATATAGAGGTGGCAAAAACCGCCGATCAGGCCCATGCCATAAAGCTG
>PBQI01000129.1 GCA_002725625.1 Rhodospirillaceae bacterium
ATCGTAGTAATTCTTGTAGACGATTTCTTCGCCGTCGATCAGGGCGTTGACCGCAGGAAAATCCTTGAGGGCAACAATGGCCGCTTTGACAAAAAAGCTCATGAAACCAAGGCGCACACCATGAGCTTTTTCGAACTTGTCCCGATAGGTCAAGCGGGTTTCCATCACCGCTGCCATGTCCACTTCGTTGAAAGTGGTCAGCATGGCAGCCTTGTTCTGGGCTTCCTTGAGACGCCCGGCGATCACTTTGCGGAGTTTGGTCATCTTGACCCGTTCTTCGCGCGGGCCGGCGGGCCGGGACGGAATTTGAGTCACGGCTGCCCCAGTTTCGACGGCCGCCGGAGCAACAACCGGGGTCGGCGCTGAGTCAGGTCCACCAGCCTTCTGATAGGCCAAAACATCACCCTTGGTGAGGCGGCCATCCTTCCCCGTCGCCGGAATCTGCACTGGATCGTAACCTGCATCCTCCACCAGCTTGCGGACGGCCGGCGACATGGTGATATCGCCGCTGCCCACTGCCGCCGGGGCGGCTGCCTGGGCAGCAGCGCCACCGCCGCCGAGGACGCCCAAGAGGACGCCGATTTTCACGTCCGCGCCTTCATCGGCCATGATTTGACTAAGCGTGCCGGCAATTGGCGCGTTGACTTCGATCGTGACTTTGTCGGTCTCCAGTTCCACCAACGGCTCGTCGGCGACAACGGCGTCACCAACCGCTTTCAACCAGGTGGCCACCGTCGCTTCGGAAATGGATTCGCCCAGCGGCGGCACTTTGATTTCAGCGAAATCACCACCGCCCGCCGCACCGGTTTCGACCAGCGGCTCCTCTTCGATAGTTTTCGGTGCGGGCGCTTCTGCGGCACCGCCATCGCCGATGGTGCCGAGTAATGCACCCACTTCCACATCGGTGCCTCCCGGGGCAACTATCTCGGTAATCGTCCCGGCGACCGGCGCGTTAACTTCCATGGTAACCTTGTCGGTTTCAAGTTCGAGGATGGGTTCATCGGCGACGACGGTATCGCCGACCTGCTTGAGCCAGGTCGCGACCGTTGCTTCGGTAAGTGATTCTCCGAGAGTGGGAACTTTTATTTCCGTTGTCATATCGTCCTCTGCTCTAAATGTGAGTCTCGTTGTATCTGCCCCGTTTAGATGGCTGCTTCAAATCGGTCTCTTTCCAGGTCAATGCCTGTTCGATCAGCTGGTCCTGTTCGGCGTTATGAATTTTCATTGAACCAACCGCCGGCGAGGCCGAGGATGGACGGCCTACGTAGATGGGCCGGCGCAAATTTTTATTACCCTTGCTTACGTCCTCGATAATGTATTCGATACGCCGGATGACAAAAATCCACGCCCCCATATTGGCTGGTTCTTCTTGGCACCAGACAATGTCGGTGTTGGGGTAGCGGGCGAGAACCTTGGAAAGTCCATCCCGCGGCCAGGGGTATAATTGCTCTATGCGGACTATCGCCACATCGTCAATTTCACGTTCCCGGCGCGATTCCAAAAGATCGTAATAGACTTTACCCGAACACAGAACGACGCGTTTGACCTTATCATCGGCCACCAGTTCATCCACTTCAGGGATTACCCGGTGGAACTTCGACTCTGGGCCCATATCCTCAATATTCGATATCACCAGTTTATGGCGCAGCATTGATTTAGGCGACATAACAATCAAGGGTTTGCGGAAATTCCGTTTCATCTGCCGCCTGAGAAGATGGAAGAAATTCGCCGGTGTGGTGGCGTTGACCACCTGGATATTGTCCTGCGCACAAAGTTGCAGAAAACGTTCCAGGCGGGCGGAGGAATGCTCCGGTCCCTGCCCTTCCATTCCGTGCGGCAGCAATACGACTAGGCTGGACATACGTAGCCACTTGGATTCACCCGACGAAATGAACTGGTCAAAAATTACCTGTGCTGTGTTGGCGAAGTCGCCGAACTGCGCTTCCCAAATGACTAGCGTATTGGGATCGGTCAGCGAATAGCCGTATTCGAAACCCAAAACCGCGAACTCCGACAAGGGGCTGTCCAGTACACTGAATGACGCCTGATCCGGACTGATTTCGCTTAAGGGGTAATAGCGGTTTTCATTTTCCTGATCAACGATAACCGCATGACGATGGGAAAAGGTGCCACGCCCAGAATCCTGACCGGCCAACCGCACTTCCGTACCCTCGACCATCAACGAGCCGTAGGCCAAGGCTTCACCCATTGCCCAATCAAGACCTTCGCCCGATTCCATCATTTTTCTTTTGGCCTTGAGTTGGCGCAGCAGTTTGCTGTTGACGTTAATGCCATCGGGTTCCCGGCCGAGCGACTGGCCAATTTCCCGCAGCTTTTCAATTTCGACCGAAGTGTCACCGTCGTGTTTTTCTTCGTCGCCTTCGAACTGAACAAGGTCTTCCCAAACGCCTTCCAGCCAATCAGCTTTGTTGGCTTTAAAGCTAGAGGCCACTTCAAATTCCGCTTCCAGATAATTGTGGAACTCAGCTTCCATGCCGTCGGCTTCAACCTCAGTCAGCACGCCCGCTTCAATAAGCTGCTTGCGGTAAATTTCTTTGGTGGACGGGTGTTTGGCAATGGTTTTGTACATGATCGGCTGGGTAAACATGGGCTCGTCGCCCTCGTTATGCCCATGGCGACGGTAACAGAACATATCGATCACCACGTCGCGCTTGAATTTCTGACGGAACTGGGCAGCCAGATCGGCAACGCGTACAACGGCTTCGGGATCGTCGCCATTAACATGGAAAATGGGTACCTGCATACCCTTGGCAATATCCGTGGGATAAGGTGTTGACCGGGAATGGGCCGGATTGGTGGTAAACCCGATCTGGTTGTTGACCACTAGGTGAATGGTGCCACCGGTTTTGTAGCCTTTGATTTTCGACAAATCCAAACTTTCCGGCACAATCCCCTGACCGGCGAAAGCAGCATCACCATGGAGCAACAGGCCCATGACCTCACTGCGTTCGTTGTCGCCCCGTTGGTGCTGTTTGGCGCGTACTTTACCCAGAACAACAGGGTTAACTGCCTCGAGATGGGACGGATTGGCGGTCAATGAAAGATGCACGATACCCTCAGTAAACTTTCGGTCGGCAGAGGCCCCCAGGTGATATTTCACATCGCCTGACCCCTGAACATCTTCCGGTGTTGAAACCCCGCCCTGGAACTCGGAGAAAATAGCCCGGTGCGGCTTGCTCATGGTCCGAGCTAGTACATTAAGCCGTCCCCGGTGGGGCATGCCGATGACCACTTCCTTAATGCCCACATAGGCGGCCGTGCGCAGCATGCGCTCGATGCACGGGATCATGCTTTCACCGCCATCCAGACCAAACCGCTTGGTGCCGGTATGTTTGACCTGGAGAAAGTTTTCAAATCCTTCGGCTTCGATTAGATCCTTAAAGATCATTTTTTTCAGCCGGGGCGAAAACTCGGTACGGTAGTTATAACCTTCGACTGCATTTTGAATCCAAGCGCGTTCCTCGGTTTCCTGGATGTGCATGTATTCGACACCGATAGAACTACAGTAGGATTCGCGCATAACCTCAAGGATTTCGCCCAGCGTCGCTTCGGCCTTTCCGGCCATGCTGGTGAAAGTGTCCAGATAAAATTTTCGGTTGAGATCCTCCTCGGTAAAACCGTAGGTCTTGTAATCCAGCTCCCGGTGATAGCCGGCACCGATGATGCCCAGGGGATCGAACTGCGCGTGCAAATGACCGCGCACCCGGTAAGACCTGATCAGGATACGGGCGCGGATCGATTCCTGTGCAACTTTGGTAACCTCATCGCTCGATATCTGGGATTTTGCCCCGGTCGGAATCGAGGTCGGTTCATCGATGCCGTTTCCGCCGCCATCCTGCCCGATAACAGAAGTTTTCGACCGCGCCCAGCTGGCACCGTTGATTTCACCCTCAATGCCCGGTTTATTGTCTTCGAGTTCCTTGAATACAGGAACCCAACTGGTATCCACCGAATTCGGGTCCGCCAGGTAACGGTCATAGAGCTCAGCTATATAGGCTGCGTTGGCGCCAGTAAAAATTGAATCATTGGATTTCGCCATTCTGGGATCCTGTGATTAGATCGACATTAAAACAAAGCCTAGCTGTTCATGGCCTCCAGCATCGTCGTTCCCAGCGCCGCTGGAGAATCAGCGACTAAGATACCGGCACCACGCAGCGCCTCCATCTTGTCGGCAGCCCCACCTTTGCCACCGGCGATGATAGCGCCGGCATGACCCATGCGTCGGCCCGGGGGCGCCGTTACACCGGCGATAAAGCTCACCATCGGTTTTTTGACCTTGGATGATTTAAAGAATTCAGCGGCCTCTTCTTCAGCCGATCCGCCGATTTCTCCAATCATGATGATGCCTTTAGTTTCGTCGTCACCTAAGAACATTTCCAGGCAATCAATGAAATTAGTGCCGTTGATCGGGTCACCGCCGATGCCGATGCACGAAGTCTGGCCCAGACCGACCTTGGTGGTCTGGCCGACAGCTTCGTAAGTCAGCGTTCCCGAGCGGGACACCACGCCGATTCTACCGCGCTGATGGATGTGGCCGGGCATAATGCCGATTTTACATTCGCCGGGGGTAATGACGCCCGGGCAATTGGGTCCAACCAGCCTAGTGCCGGAGCCCTGCAAGGCGCGTTTGACCTTGACCATATCCATCACCGGAATGCCCTCAGTAATGCAGACCACCAACGGGATTTCGCAGTCGATGGCTTCCAGGATAGCTTCGGCCGCGAAAGGCGGCGGAACATAAATTACCGATGCGTCGGCACCGGTTTTTTCGACGGCATCGGCAACGGTATCAAATACGGGCAGGTCGAGATGAGTCGAACCGCCTTTGCCAGGCGTTACTCCACCTACCATTTTGGTGCCGTAGGCAATGGCCTGTTCCGAGTGAAAAGTGCCCTGAGAACCGGTAAAACCCTGACAGAGGACCTTGGTATTTTTATCAACGAGCACAGCCATTTTAAGCGGCCTCCTTCACTTCTTTGACCACTTTTTCTGCAGCATCTGCCAAATCGTCGGCCGAAACAATGGGCAGTCCGGACTGAGCGAGTATCTTTTTGCCGAGATCGACATTGGTGCCTTCGAGCCGCACCACCAGGGGTACGCTCAAAGACACGTCCTTGGCCGCGGCGACAACGCCTTCGGCGATCACATCACAACGCATGATGCCGCCGAAGATATTGACCAGAATGCCTTCCACGTTGGAATCCGACAGGATCAGCTTGAAAGCCGTGGTCACGCGCTCTTTGGTTGCGCCGCCGCCAACGTCCAGGAAGTTGGCCGGTTCACCACCATAAAGCTTGATAATATCCATGGTCGCCATGGCCAGCCCAGCGCCGTTGACCATACAGCCGATATTGCCGTCGAGTTTGATGTAACTGAGGTCGTGCCGCTCGGCTTCAAGTTCCGCCGCGTCCTGTTCGTCCTCGTCGCGCATTTCCTCGATATCCTTATGCCGGTAGAGCGCGTTGTCGTCGAAATTCATTTTGGCGTCAAGAGCGATAACATCGCCGCCCTTGGTCACCACCAGCGGATTGATTTCTACTTGGCTGGCGTCAAGTTCAACAAAGGCTCGGTACATGGACATGAGGAATTTCACAGCCGATTTAACTTGATCGCCTTTTAATCCGAGACCGAAGGCCACCTGGCTGGCATGAAACCGTTGCATGCCGGACACCGGGTCAATCGCTACGGTTAATATTTTTTCCGGTGTCGAGGCGGCGACTTCTTCAATATCCACGCCGCCCTCTTCACAGGCGATAATGGTTACCTTGGAGGTCGCCCGGTCGATGAGAAGACTGAGATATAGTTCTTTTTCAATGTCACAGCCGTCTTCGATATAGACGCGCTTGACCTCCTTACCGGTAGGACCGGTTTGATGCGTCACCAGGGTCGCGCCCAGCATCTGCTTGGCGGATTCCCGAACGTCTTCCACGTCTTTGACAACGCGGACACCGCCACCGTCGCCGGAGCTGTCCTCGGTAAATTTACCTTTCCCCCGGCCGCCAGCATGGATCTGCGATTTGACCACCCAAACCGGACCGCCCAAATCCTTGGCGATGGTTTCGGCTTCGGCGGTCGTATAGGCAACGCCACCCCGCAACACGGCGACACCGTACTGCGACAAAAGCTGTTTCGCTTGATATTCGTGTATATTCATTTGCCTCTTACCCCTTTGAGACGGCAGCGTTCCTTAGGTGAACTGCAGGACCAATCTTATGGACCGCCACCGCATTATCTTGAGAGCGTTACTTCTTTATCGCTGTGCGTTTGGCTACGGCTTTCACGGCCACCTTTTTAACCGGTTTTCTGGCCACATTCTTTTTGGCCGCCTTCTTTTTAGACGGTGCTTTCTTTTTCCCTGCTGCTTTGGACTTTTTCAACAGCGCGTCGCTTGCCACCACCAGTTTCTTGACGGCGCGGACTGATCTGTTGAAAGCCGTTTTCTCATCGCGGTCGAGCTTAATCTCAACAATTTTTTCCACACCACGAGCACCGATAATCACCGGCACACCGACATAGAGCCCTTTGACGCCGTATTCGCCGCGCAGATAAGCGGCGCAGGGCAGTACCCGCTTTTTATCTTTGAGATAAGCGTCGGCCATTTGAATGGCTGCGCTGGCCGGCGCATAGAAAGCCGACCCGGTTTTCAAAAGCCCAACGATTTCAGCGCCGCCATCACGGGTGCGCTGAACGATCTCGTCCAGCCGTTTCTGGGTCAACCATTTCATTTTGACCAAATCAGTCAACGGAATACCAGCCACCGTCGAATAACGGGCCAGCGGCACCATGGTATCGCCATGACCACCCAGAACGAAAGCCGTGACGTCTTCGACGGAGACATTCATTTCGTCGGCCAGGAAATAGCGGAAACGGGCTGAATCCAGAACGCCCGCCATGCCGACCACTTTATTGTGGGACAAGCCGGACGCATCCCGGAGAACGCCGACCATGACATCCAGGGGATTGGTGATGCAGATAACGAAGGCGCCCGGGCAATTATTCTTGATGCCCTCGCCGACCGATTTCATGACACTGGTGTTAATGCCGATCAGATCGTCGCGGCTCATGCCCGGCTTACGGGCCACGCCGGCGGTGACAATCACCACATCGGAACCCTTGATCGCGCTGTAGCTTTTGCTGCCCTTCATTTTTGAATCAAAGCCCTCAATCGGAGAGCTTTCAGCCAGATCCAAAGATTTTCCTTGGGGAATTCCGTCAACAATATCGAACATTACGACATCGCCCAATTCCTTTAAGCCCGCCAAATGTGCCAATGTGCCGCCGATATTACCGGCGCCAACAAGGGCAATTTTATTTCTCGCCATGAAATTTCCTCTCAACTGGATAAACGAATTCTTTTCTAAAAACGCCACCGTGCTGCAGCTGAATACTGATGGCGGTGGTACCTTAAATTATAATCTAGAGCAAGGCTAGAACCCTTGAAAACCGCCGTAAAGTATTTTAGTTATTGAGAAATTTTTCCCATCACTCGTACCCCTATCAACTTTTCGGCAAATTAATTTGCCGGTCGGTAAAATGCCGCCTCTGATAGATGAAATGATAAAAATTGGCTGCAGAATCAATAGCTACGGTCTACTAATCGCATGGTCGCCGAATATTGGGTTAGCCCACCCCATGAGGGAGGGCCAGGTAGTCTTCGGACTGCATTTCGATCAGGCGTGATACCAAGCGTTCGAATTCGAAGGCGTCCTCGCCTTTGATATAGAGTTCATGCGGCAGCGCATCGGCAGTGCAGATCAAATTCACTTTATTTTCATAGAGTGCATCGATCAACGTAATGAACCGCACGGCTTCGCTCTTCAATTCTTCTCCCATGCGGGGAATACCGTCAATCAACAATGTATGATAACGCTCGGCGATCTCCAGATAATCCGCCGGACCCAAGGGCTCGGCGCACAAATCGTCGAAGCTGGTCCGCCCGACGCCAGCGGCAGCGGCCGGGATTTTGATGGTTCGCCCCTTAACCTCTATCAGGTCCGCCGCCACGTCACGGCCATCGGTAAGTTCAGCGAAATAGCGGTCGAGCGCGGCTTTCGATCCCTGGTCGATGGGGTGATGGTAGACTTCCATGCCACGCATACGTTCCAGACGGTAATCGGCAGCCGACCCCAATTGAAGCACATCCAGTTTTTCGCTGATCAGATCAATAAACCGCAGAAAACGGTCCCGCTGCAAGCCATCTTGATAAAGATCCTGGGGCGGCCAGTTGGACGTGGCCACAATGACCACATCGCGGGCCAGCAATTCTTCGAACAGGCGGCCTAGAATCATGGCGTCTTTGATGTTGGTGACCTGCAGTTCATCAAAGCACAGTAGCCAGGCTTCGTCGGCCAACGATTCGGCGACACGCGGTATGGGGTCACCATCGCCACCGCCTTTGGCGTTTCTAATCTCATTGAAACGGTTTTGCACATCCTGGAGAAACTCGTGAAAATGGACGCGGCGCTTGCGTTCAACATTGACGTGTTCGAAAAACAGATCCATGAGCATGGATTTTCCGCCACCGACACCACCGAAAATATAGACCCCCTGGGGCGGTTCTTCCCGCCGCTGGGTAACCCCGAAACGCATCTTCCAACCGTCATGGCCGGAAGACGGCTGATATCCGTTCAGCACCCGGTGCAGGCCTTGCAACTTCTCCGCCAGCAGTTCCTGGGCCGGGTCCGGCCGCAATTCTCGGTTCGCCACGCGGTCTCTATAGGTGAATAAAGGTCCATCCGTCATCGGCCCGCTACTTAAGGGGAGATCGGGCAGATGTAAAGATCAGGTTGATCCTTCACGCCCAAAAAACCGTCAATCACATGTTATTTATAATTCAGTCACGCAAACATGAAGGGATTCCAGTACCGAATCAGAGTATATTAGTAAAATCGCGCCAAAGTGCTGAGATCAGTCAAGGCGCAAATATTATCAAAATCAAAATGAAGAAGGATCGTATCATACGTATCTGCATGACCAGTGTCATCTTCACTGGTTTCGTGTGGGTATACTCAATGCTGACCGGTTTGAGGTCGAAAACATGACTGCATGGATCGCCGGGTTCGGTATGCTGGCACCGGCGTTGTTTGTTTTCACGCGGGCTGTCGGCACGGTTTTTTTCTCGGTAGTAGCATGGCGATTACCGTCGCGTGCTCCTCGGTCTTTTTTGGAGCGCAATTTACAATTTTTTCGCCTCGACCATTGGCGCGGTTCTGGCCTTTTCAGTGGCTAGGTATCTGGTGTCGGATTGGGTAAACATGCATCTCATAGTCGAAGGACGGTCGGGCGGCAGGTTGGGAAAAAAATATCAGGGAGGTTAAACAGGAAGGCTGGCGGTCTGTCGTCTTTATCCGCCTGGTTCCCTTATAACTTTCTTGATTACACGCTCGACCTCACCCGGATAGAGGGTTCCCATTTTACCATCGCCTCCTTCATCTGCATGATCCCGGGAAACATCGCCTATGTTTATATCGGTTACGCCAGCCGGGAAGCGATGGCAAGCAACGAATAATCCATAGAAATCGGCTTGATAGCCCTTGCCTTCTGGCGGCCATCGTATTTTTACCGCGTCTGGTGAAGTATTTCAAAGTTAAGCCTGACGATGGCCAGGGCGGCGGCGCGGTAGCCGTCTAATAAAACCTTCAAACTGGCTTATTGATCCGGCGCCGGGCAGCTTCCGGTGATTCCATATTTGCCGCCGCCTCAAGCCCTTCCGAACGATCATAGGGCCAGATACCTTTAGCATCGGCGGTCGGCAGCATATCCGTGGTATAGAGGGCAACGCGGTGCTTGGCAGGCTGCTTCTTTTGAGGATCGATGTCGCGTTCGTTGGTCGCATCCGGGGTTACGACTTTGCCATCTTTGATCGCCAAATCGAACCACCATTTCTTAACCGGATTGCGGTTGCCGAAACCAAGCAGATCGTCCAGCCAAATCAAAACGCGCCGTGTCCACGGCAGATTGATCGCCGCCCATCGGGCCAACCGGTGACCGGGTTGGTCCGCCTTGTTCCAGGGACAGACAACCAGACACCGGCCGCAACCATGTCCCTTGGTATTGGAAACGCGATAGCTGGTACAATTAGCAACATCCTGCTTCCAGGTCTCATAGCCGTTGTACATGATCTTGGGGCCGTAGGGGATGGCGCCGACCGGGCATTCCCGCGCGCATTTGCGGCATTTCCCGCAAAAATCCTGAAGACCGAAATCGATCGGCTTATCGGTGGCCAGCTCCATATCGGTCGTGATCACAGCGCTTTTAAAACGGGGACCGAGAAACGGGTTGAGAACCAACTCACCTATCCGGCTCAACTCTCCCAGCCCAGCCTCGAGGATCAACGGCACATGCATGACATCGCTATCTACCGAGGAGTGGGTGCGCGTTGAGAATCCGAGACTGCGGATGTAGGCGGCGACGATATTGCAAATTTCAGCGCCCCGCATATAGGAAAACATGGGACCCGGCGCCCAGTCATCACCACCGGCCCCATCGGCATTGCCGTAGCCATGATCAATGAGCAAAACAATGGCGTATTTGTGATAGGGCTCCACCGGTGTCCCGTCCTTCTGATGGGAGTACCAAGTATATTGCTTGGCCTCGCAGATACCCACCTGATCAGCTTTGAGAAAATAACAGAGCGATTTTATATTTTGGGCGCGGATTTCCGAGTCGTTGGGAATGGGCGCTATTTCCGGTGCCGTTTCACCGTCCTGCTCCTTGGCAAGTTGCAAAAGGGTGTCACGAATGGCACCATTTAAAGGAGCCGGGCGCATATTACCCATACCACGGGCACCGCCCGATCTTTCCCGGTCAGCCTTCTGACGTTTACCGAAGTCACCCAAACGGGCGCGTTCGAAACCATCGGCACGCTTGGCCACACGCTGCACTTCGTCTTCGATGATCAATGTCGTCGGATGATCAACCCGTTTTATTTTTTCCAACGGATAGGGCCCCAGATGCATGGGCCGGTCGGATCTGTTTAAAAGATTCAAATTTATTTCCCGATACTATTTGCTATGGCACAAAAAGGATTAATTTCCCAATCCTCGGTTTTTTTCACAATGTCGTTCGAGGAAATTTGGATAGAATATTTAGCGTCGTTCGCACAATTAATCAATCAGTGTGCTTTTGTACAGAGTGACGATTTCAATTTGATCAACCAAACTGGTTTTGCCATTGGCTTCGGCCACCACCAGGCAGATACGAATAAGCAACTCCGCCGTTTCCGGATTGTCGGCAATGGCGTCAAGTTCCTCCAGGACTTTGGGGTGGCCAACGGCGGGTGCCGCGAATATTTCTTCACAATAGTCCTTGAAGAGATAGACTGCTTCGTGCGGATCAAAGACACTTAACTCTTGCAAGGTTTCGATAATCTTCTCCACCCTCACCCGTTCGGTGAAACTGACATCGCCACCAGCGCACAAGCCGCCATGGTTGCTTTCAGAAATGGTAAATTATGATGGCGCTCCATCTGGTGATGGTAGCCTTCCTCCAAGATACTTAAGAACCCGCTCACGTCGCCTCCGGAGGTTTTCCTTTGTCGTTAATTGTTTGCTGGGAAAAATCATAGTCCGAAACAGCCGGATAATGCGAGCCCAAAGAAAAATGGCCACCGGGGAACCCTCGGCGGCCATATAAAAACAGAAAGTAGTAACTTGCTACAATCGGTCCAGCATCAGCTTTTTAGTTTCCGCGATGGCCCTGGCGGGATTGAGTGATTTGGGGCAGGTGCTGGTGCAATTCATAATCGTGTGGCACCGGTAAAGCCGGAACGGATCTTCCAGATTGTCCAGCCGTTCGCCGGTCCGTTCGTCCCTGGAATCGGCAATCCATCGATAGGCCTGCAGCAGAATGGCCGGCCCCAGATAGCGGTCACCGTTCCACCAATAGCTGGGGCAGCTGGTTTGGCAGCAGAAACACAAGACGCATTCCCAAAGACCGTCCAGTAACTCTCTCTCTTCCGGGCTTTGAAGCCGTTCCGTACCGGGATCGGAAGTGTCCGCCTGCAGCCATGGCTTGATCGAGGTATACTGGGCATAAGGTATCGATAAATCCGGCACCAGATCCTTGATCACCGGCATATGGGGCAGCGGATAGATATTCACATCACCTTTCACCTCGTCGATATCCTTGGTGCAGGAAAGTGTATTGGTGCCGTCAATATTCATGGCGCAGGAACCGCAGACACCTTCTCGGCAGGATCGCCGGAAGGTCAAAGTCGAGTCCATCTCGTTCTTGATCTTGATCAGGGCATCCAGCACCATCGGACCGCAGCTGTCCATGTCGACTTCGTAAGTATCGAGCTGCGGGTTCTTGTCGCTGTCCGGATCATAGCGATAGACATTGAATTTTTTAATATTCTTAGCGCCGTCGGGAGCCTTGTGAGTCTCACCTTTTACAACTTTTGAACTTTTTGGAAGTTTGAATTCAGCCATTTTTTCTCTTCCCGAACCTAGTAAACCCGCGCCCGCGGTTCGATATACTCGACCTCATCGGTCAGGGTAAATTCGTGAACCGGGCGGTAGTTGATCTTGATATTCATACTTTCATCCATCACGGATACCGTATGTTTCATCCAAACTTCATCGTCGCGGTCAGGATGATCTTCATGGGCATGGGCGCCTCTGGATTCGTGACGCGCTTCCGCCGAGACCATGGTCTGCACAGCGCAAGCCATAAGATTTTCCAGTTCCAGCGTTTCGACCAGGTCAGAGTTCCAGATCATCGACTGGTCGGCAATATTCAAGTCCTTGAGATTTTCCTTGGCCTTGCCGATTAGGTCACAGCCTTCCTTGAGAACTTCAGAGGTCCGGAAGACGGCGGCATTGTTCTGCATGATCCGCTGCATACCGAGGCGGACGCCGGCGGTGGATTGTCCGCCCTTGGCATGACGTAATTTGTCGATCCGGGCAATGGCTCCTTCGCCGGTCGAGCCCTCAGCCTCTTTCACCATGGCGCCGGCCGTTACCGTTTCGGCGGCGCGGATCGCGGCGGCGCGCCCGAAGACAACTATGTCCAGGAGCGAATTGGTTCCCAATCGGTTCGCGCCATGCACTGAAACGCAGGCTGCTTCGCCGATGGCCATCAGACCCGGGCAGATGGCGTCGGGGTCGTCGGCGGTCGGGTTAATCACTTCGCCATGATAGTTGGTCGGGATACCGCCCATATTGTAGTGAACCGTCGGCAGGACCGGAATCGGTTCCTTGGTGGCATCGACGCCGGCGAAAATCTTTGCCGTCTCGGTAATACCCGGCAGGCGTTTATGCAAAACATCCGTGCCCAGATGTTCCAGATGCAGGAAGATGTGATCATTTTCGGCGCCAACGCCGCGGCTTTCACGAATTTCCACGGTCATCGACCGGCTAACGACGTCGCGGGACGCCAAGTCTTTGGCAGTCGGTGCGTAACGTTCCATAAAGGCTTCGCCTTTTGAATTGGTCAGATATCCGCCTTCGCCCCGGGCACCCTCGGTAATCAAACAGCCTGATCCATAAATACCGGTGGGATGAAACTGGACGAATTCCATATCCTGAAGCGGTAGTCCTGCCCGCGCCACCATGCCATTGCCGTCGCCGGTGCAGGTATGGGCCGATGTGCAGGAGAAATAGGCTCTTCCGTAACCGCCGGTGGCCAGCACCGTCTGATGGGCGAGAAAACGGTGGATGGTACCGTCGGCCAAATTCCAGGCCATGACGCCGCGGCAGGAACCGTCGTCGTCCATGATTAAATCCACGGCGAAATATTCAATAAAGAATTCAGCGTTGTGCTTAAGACATTGCTGATAAAGCGTGTGCAAAATGGCATGGCCAGTGCGGTCGGCCGCAGCACAGGCTCGCTCGACCGGCGCTTCACCATAGTCGCGCATATGACCGCCGAACGGACGCTGGTAAATTTTGCCTTCTTCGGTCCGCGAGAAGGGTACACCGAAATGTTCCAATTCATGCACCGCCGGGACAGCTTCACGGCACATATACTCAATGGCATCCTGGTCGCCAAGCCAGTCTGCACCCTTTACCGTATCGTACATGTGCCATTGCCAGCTATCGGCCTGCATATTTCCGAGCGCTGCACCGACACCGCCTTGAGCGGCCACAGTGTGGCTTCGGGTGGGAAAAACTTTGGTAATGCAGGCGGTATTTAGACCCGCCGCCACCATACCGAAGGTAGCACGCAATCCGGCACCGCCGGCGCCAACCACGATCACATCATGAACGTGATCGATGATTTCGTATGAATTAGGCATAACGACTATCAGCCTCCAAAGGCTACTTTAAGAACGGCAATGATGCAGGATACAGTGAAGAAAACCGCCAATATTTTGTTCAAAATCAACCAGATTATTTTAGCTTTTTCTCCGTGGACGTAGTCTTCGGTGACGACCTGAATACCCAGTTGCATATGATAAAAAAGGACACCGACGAATAACACGATCAGCAGCAAATTACCGGCATCATTCAACCAAGTCTTGAAGCCCACCACATCGACACCAACCAGTGCAATGGCGGAAAAAACAAACCATAGGCTGAGCGGCACCAGAGCGACAGCGGTGACCCGTTGGGCCCACCAATGCGTCGTGCCGTCTTTTGCGGCACCGAGTCCCCGGACCCGGCCCAAATCACTTCGCATACTCATCTAAGCGCCACCCAACAAACCGTAGCCCGCGCCCCAGCTAACAAAAGTCAGAATAAGGGTGGCTGATATTACGATCCACGTTGAGGTCCTCACTTGCTCCATTTCAAGACCCAGGGTGGCGTCCCAGAACAGGTGCCGGATGCCATTGCACATATGGTAGAAAAGGGCCACTGTCCAGCCAAACAGCAACAGTCGGCCGAACCATGATGAGAGAAAGGCCTGGGCGCGCTCAAAAGCATCGGGGCCATAGGCAGCGGCATTCAGCCAATAGGCTAAAACCAACGCACCGGCCGCCAGCCCAATGCCAGTGAAACGGTGCAAAATCGACATAACCGACGTAATCTGAGGTTTGTAGATTTGTAAATGCGGAGAAAGCGGGCGGTTTCTCGTACTCATTAAAATAGCCTCGCTTCAATTAAGATGGGCCAATTTTGGCGCATTTGAAATGGGGTCTTCCCCGGTAGGCAGCGGCGCCAAATACAAAAAAACAACGCCAAGCGCTGGCGAATGTCAAATAGGGACTTGG
Organism: Rhodospirillaceae bacterium; assembly: GCA_002725625.1. GTDB lineage: Bacteria > Pseudomonadota > Alphaproteobacteria > Rhodospirillales > UBA2165. The sequence goes on from PBQI01000129.1 coordinate 15,176, forward strand.
TTTAGCCCGTCACCCAATACAAGTCAACGCGACGCATGGACGCAGCTGAAATTAATTGTTGCATCTGATAATTAAGCTTAATCCATCATCGCAGAGGCACCGAATTAAATAGCTTCAACTCATTGATTTATTGTTATATTTTTACTTCGTGTGAGTAGAATTGTGGATAATCTGTGAATTAAATGTGCAAATATAGTTAAATTATACACAATAATTTTTGTATTTTTACTATTTTTTTATTGATTAGATTTCGAGTTTTACTCAATATACTTCCTGTACGTGAAAGCGTCATTAACGCAAATTCTTACTAAGCTGGCATCGGGTTTCATCAATCCGAAACAGGTGGTGAGAATAAGCAGCTTCAAGAAGATGCCGGGTTTTTCGGAACCAGGAATCGTTTTGAATGCTAGGTCGGAGTTTTTTTGAATACCGCCCGTCAATGTTTGATGTCTCCTCGGGGATACCGAACAGGGTGGGACGGACAATGGTTCATCAGGAGACGTCCTTTTAGGAATTTTCCTGTCGGATTGTCGGAAGTCTGGTTTTCACTTTTCGGGTCTTCGGGTCCAACAAGGGGAAGCTAAATTTGGAATCTTCGATCACCGGCGGTTGCCTCGTCTCCCTGATGTGGTGAATTGGCGGAATTCCGGTGGACCGGTTAAACCGACCGTGGTCCTGTCAGGGTTCGCTCTGACGAGACGGGCCAGGTGGGCTGGATCACAGGAAAGGCAAAACGGCGAAGCTTTGGTGGCCTGACCAATGGATTGTCGGTGTGCTGTTCCGAAGATGCGTTACATTTTGAACGGTGGTGATTTAGCCGAATGGCACCATTGAGTCATTCCACCGGCAACGGAGAAATGTCTTGGTGGTTCGCTGATGGAAAAGTTGTGTTTCCTCTCCCAAGGGTACACAGCCGTTCCTAAAGCACAGATGATACGGTTTTACGTACTCGGAGCCTGGCCGGCTCTATGGGGCGTCAGGAGCATCGCCGTTGCGGTGCGTCACGTAAGGATCCCAGGTCTTGCGTGCCTGGCGCCTTTTTCTGTCTTCACATTCCTTCTATTTGGCCTGTTTTTGAGGCCTCGATAACACTACCTTATCCGTAGAATCACCTATAAAAAATTTGTTTTATCGCCATCCTTTCGGTTGATTTTATCGGCAAAAACTAATTAATATCAATGCACTGGTTTAAATTCGTTGTAAAAATAAAGTGACAATTGTAGATCGGTTCCTGTGTGGCTGCATTAGATATAAGCATTGTCAAAATTCTGATTGTTGAGGACAATCCGTTCATGCAGATTCTTCTCAAAAAGTTGTTGCTCGCTCCTGGTATCGTCGAAATGGCCGAGGCGGCTGATGGTACCCAGGCATTTTTCGTCATGAATACTTTTGAGCCGGACATCACCCCGGTTGACTGGGAAATGCAACCTTTGGATGACTTGGATTCTGTCAAGCTGATACACACGGGTGACGACAGCCCTAATAAATACGTGCCCATGATCATGGTGACGGGACATTCCGAACAAAACAAGGTGACGCAATCCAGGGACGCCGGCATCAACGAATTACTCATCAAACCGTTGTCGGCAAAAACGCTCTATCCAAGGATTAAAGCCGTAATCGAAAGCCCGCGCCTTTGTCGAACCCAAATCCTATTTCGGGTCCGACCGACGGCGCCGGGCAGTCGCTCCGCTCACTTAGCTCACGCGCCATAAAGCGCGGCACACGGCCGCGCTTACCAAAGTTCAGAAATGAACTTTGGATTGGTACTTAGTGAATTGATATTTTGCCCAAAAGTTTCCCATAGGAAATTTTGAAGCCCGCGACTGCGGGCCAGCGCTCCTGCGCCGTGAGCCAAGCACTCGGAGAGTGTGCCCTGGCGTTTGAGGGAAAACTAAAAAAGAAACTCTTATCCAGAATTATAAATAATTCTGGATAAGAGTTTCGGAGATCTGAACAGCGTTGAGCGCCGCGCCTTTGCGTAGATTATCGGCGACCACCCAAAGGCTCAGCCCGTTTTCCACCGTGAAATCCTCGCGGATACGGCTGACATAAACAAGGTCTTCCCCGGCGCATTCCTTCGGCGTTACATAGCCTTCGTCGGCCCGGTGATCAACTACCGTCACGCCCGGCGCATTGCGCAGGGCTTCCCGCGCTTCCTCCGCCGAAATAGGATGCTCAAATTCCAAGGTCACGGCTTCGGCATGGCCGACAAAGACTGGTACGCGCACACAGGTCGCCGACACCTTGATCGATGGATCGATAATTTTCTTGGTCTCGACCACCATTTTCCACTCTTCTTTGGTGGATCCGTCATCCATGAAGACATCGATGTGGGGAATTACGTTGAAGGCGATCGGCTTGGTAAAAGTCTCTAGAAACTTATGCTCAGGCTCGTTTATATAAACGCCCTTGGTCTGGTTGAACAGTTCATCCATGCCTGACTTACCGGCGCCGGACACCGCTTGATAAGTCGAAACCACCACCCGGTTTATGGTTACCAATTCATGCAGTGGCGCCAGGGCCACCACCATCTGAATGGTGGAACAATTAGGATTGGCGATGATGTTCTTGTTGCGGTAGTCGGCCAACGCATAGGCATTGACTTCGGGTACCACCAGGGGCACGTCCGGGTCCATCCGAAAATGGGACGTATTGTCGATCACCACGGCGCCGGCATCGGCCGCTTTGGGGCTGAACTCGGCGGAGACTTTGGCGCCCGGGCTGGAAAGGACGATATCGGTGCCTTCGAAATCGAAGGAGGCCAGGTCGCGCACTTTCAGCACATTGTCTTCGCCATACGATACTTCCATACCGACCGACCGCGAAGATGCAACAGCCGTCACATCGGTGGCGGACACACCCCGTTCCGACAGTATTTGCATAATCTCACGACCGACATTTCCAGTCGCACCGACAACCGCATATTGGTAACTCATTTGTATTCTCCGAGGGAATTTCCTCGGAGGTTTTCTCCGAGAAAATATTTCCTTCAATTCAGGAGCGGTGATGTACGCCCCTTCGCGGATCAGATCAAGGCCTTTCGGTTTTTTAAGCCGCCAGTTTGTCCAACTCGTTGACAATGGCTTCACCCATCACCTGGGTTGAAACCTTGGCCTTGCCCTCCTCCATAATATCAGCGGTCCGGAGGCCGCCATCCAGAATGTTCTGAGCCGCCTGATCGATCAGGTCGGCGTCCTCGGCCATATCGAAAGAGTAACGCAGCAGCATGGAATAGCTGAGGATAGTAGCCAGCGGATTGGCGATGCCTTGACCGGTGATATCAGGAGCAGAACCGTGGACCGGCTCATATAGAGCCGGACGGCGGCCCGACTCATCCGGCGCGCCCAATGAAGCCGACGGTAACATACCCAAGGACCCGGTCAGCATGGCGGCGCAATCGGACAGTATATCGCCGAACATGTTGGTGGTCACCATGACGTCGAACTGTTTGGGATTACGCACCAGTTGCATGGCGGCATTGTCCACATACATGTGGCTGAGCTCGATATCCGGGTAGTCACCCTTAATACTTTCCATGGTTTCTCGCCACATGACAGTGGTTTCCAGCACATTGGCCTTGTCGACCGAACAAAGACGCTTGTCGCGCTTGGCGGCCAGGTCGAATGCCACCCTGCCGATGCGCTCCACTTCTGGCGTGGTATAGGTCATGGTGTTGTAGCCTTTGCGGGTACCGTCGGGCAGTTCCTCGACGCCGCGGGGATCACCGAAATAGAGGCCACCAGTAAGTTCCCGTAGGATCATGATATCCAGGCCCTTTACGATATCCAGTTTGAGGGTGGAGGCTTCGGCCAGGGCATCAAAAACGATGGCCGGGCGCAGATTGGCGAACAGACCCATTTCCTTACGGATACCAAGCAGGCCCCGTTCGGGCTGCACGTCGAAAGGCAGCGTTTCCCATTTGGGACCGCCGACAGCCCCCATCAACACGGCATCCGAATTTTGCGCCGCTTCCAGGGTTTCTTCAGGCAGCGGCGAGCCGGTCTCATCATAGGCCGTACCGCCGATCAGACCTTCCGTGATGTCAAAGGTCACCGAACGGCGTCGATCCATCCAGTCGATAACGCGGCGGACTTCGGTCATGACTTCGGGACCGATGCCATCACCAGGCAAAAAAAGGAGCTTCTTGTTTGCAGGCACTGTTCAATCTTCCTTAAATAAGTTTTGGAAATTTACAACCAGGGCTGAGAGGCCTTCTGGCTCGCTTCGAAAGCGCTGATCTTGTCTTCCTTCTGGAGGGTCAAGCCGATATCGTCCAAACCGTTTAACAGGCAATGCTTTTTGAAAGGATCGATATCGAATTTAATCAAGCCGCCGTCGGGGCCGGTAATTTCCTGGGCTTCAAGATCGGCGGTAACCGTGGCATTGGCGCCGCGTTCAGCGTCGTCCATCAGTTTGTCGACCTGTTCCTGTGGCAGCTTGATCAGCAGCATGCCGTTCTTGAAACTGTTGTTATAGAAAATATCCGCGAAATCGGGCGCGATGACACACCGGATGCCATAATCGGCCAAAGCCCATGGGGCATGTTCACGGGAAGATCCGCAGCCGAAATTCTTTCCGGTTACCAGGATTTTAGCACCCTTGTAGGCCGGTTTATTCAGCACGAAATCGGATCGTTCATTACCGTCGTCATCAAAGCGCAACACGAAAAACAAGCTCTTGCCGAGGCCGGTGCGCTTGATGGTTTTCAGGAAGCGGGCCGGAATAATCATATCCGTATCAACATTGATCAACGGCAACGGCGCCGCGACAGAAGTGAGTTTGGTGAATTTATCCATGATGCTTTCCTAGTCGATATCCCTAATGTCTACAAGGTGGCCGGCAATCGCCGCCGCCGCCGCCATGGCCGGTGAGACCAGATGAGTGCGCCCGCCCGGACCCTGACGGCCTTCAAAGTTCCGATTCGACGTCGAAGCCGATCTTTCGCCCGGCGCCAATTTGTCAGCGTTCATAGCTAGGCACATAGAGCAGCCCGCTTCGCGCCATTCAAACCCGGCGTCGGTAAAGACTTTATCGAGACCTTCCTGTTCAGCCAATTCCTTGATCAGGCCCGACCCCGGCACCACCAAGGCATTGACGGTGTCTGCAACCTTGCGGCCCTTGGCCACCTCGGCTGCAGCCCGTAAATCTTCGAGCCGGCTGTTGGTGCAGGAACCAATAAACATCCGGTTGATCTTGATTTCCGTAAGCGGCGTCCCGGCTTCCAAGCCCATATACTCAAGGGAGCGGATCATCTTGATCCGCCGGTTTTCATCTTCTTCCTGCGCCGGATCGGGAACATTACCCGTTATGGGCAGGACATCTTCCGGACTCGTTCCCCAAGTCACCTGCGGCACAATATCGGCGACGTTAAGGATAACTTCGCTATCATAGGACGCGCCGTCATCTGTTTTGAGCGTCGACCAATAAGTGACCGCGGCTTCCCAGGCGGCACCCTTCGGCGACATGGTCCGGCCTTTAAGAAACTCGAAGGTGGTTTCGTCGGGTGCAATCAATCCGGCCCGGGCACCGCCTTCAATGGTCATGTTGCAGACCGTCATACGGCCTTCCATGGAAAGATTACGAATGGCTTCACCGGCAAATTCTATAGCGCAGCCAGTGCCGCCCGCCGTGCCGATCTCACCGATGATGGCCAGGATCATATCTTTGGCGGTAACCCCCAGAGGTAGTTCCCCGTCGACGCGGACCAGCATATTTTTCGCCTTGACCTGGACCATGGTCTGGGTGGCCAGAACATGCTCGACCTCGGATGTGCCGATGCCGAAGGCTAGCGATCCGAAAGCACCGTGGGTGGCAGTATGGGAGTCACCGCAAACCAGTGTCGTACCCGGCAGAGTGAAACCCTGCTCCGGTCCGACAACATGGCAAATGCCCTGGCGGATATCGTCCATGCCGAAATACTGAATACCGAGATCAGCGCAGTTTTTTTCCAGGGATTCAACCTGGATGCGTGATTCTTCATTGTCGATACCGCCCGACCGGCCAGTGGTCGGTACGTTGTGATCCGCCACTGCCAGGGTTTGCTCCGTATGGCGCACTTTACGTCCGCTGTCACGCAAACTCTCGAAGGCTTGCGGGCTGGTAACCTCATGAACCAGATGACGGTCAATATAAAGTAAACAGGTACCGTCATCCTGTTGGTCGACGATATGGCTCTCCCATATCTTATCGTGAAGGGTTTTCGGATCACTCATGTTGGTATGCTCATGCAAATAAAGTTATTCGGTAATGCCGGCATAAGACCGTCCAGTTTCCGTTAGGTGCTCGGCGAGGATTACTCTTCGCCGGTTGCCTCTTCCACTGTCTCCTCAACAGGTCCATCGACAGGAGTCTCAGCCGGGGTTTCCGCCGATGCATCGGCACCGTTTTTAGCCGCTGCCTTGGCGGCCTCTTTTTCTGCCACCGCCGTTTCGCGTTCACCAGCCACAATTTTAGCCGCATAGCCATCGGTGCGTTCGGCGATACGGGCCCGTTTGCCCTGACGGCCACGCAGATAGTAAAGCTTGGCGCGACGGACATCACCACGGCGGACAACTTCAATTTCGTCCAGGTTGGGCGAATAAAGCTGGAAGACGCGCTCGACGCCCTCACCGTATGATATTTTGCGAACCGTAAAGGACGAATTCAACCCATCATTCTTTCGGGCGATGCATACGCCTTCATAAGCTTGGATTCGCTCACGCGTACCTTCAACCACTTTGACGCTTATGCGAACCGTATCGCCTGGAGCGAAATCCGGCATGTTTTTACCGGCGGTCAATTTTTCAATCTGCTCTTTTTCAAGCTCTTGAATTACGTTCATCGTCTTTTCCTCATCTAGGTGTCGGCCTAAACTTTTCGGCCTAAATTAAAAATTCAGTTTCTAATTAAAAAAATAAAAATTCTTCATTCTATTTCTGCTTCAATCATTCACTCTAATTCCCGCACTCTGATTCATTCACTCTGGGCCGGCGTATTTAGCCCACATATCGGGCCGTCTTACCCGGGTCACTTTTTCCGCTTCCTCCATTCGCCACGCCCGTATGTTTTCATGGTGTCCAGACAGCAATATCTCCGGTACGTCCAATTCTTTGCCACTACAATTCCAGTTACGCGGCTTGGTAAATTGGGGATATTCCAGTAATCCACCTTCAAAACTTTCCTCTACCGGCGAGTCGTCACTGCCCATTACGCCGGGCAACAAACGGACGCAGGCATCGATCAAAGCCGCCGCCGCCGGTTCACCGCCAGACAGGATGTAATCACCGAGACTGATTTCCTCCATTTCCCAGGCTTTAATAACGCGCTCGTCGACCCCTTCGTAGCGGCCACAGATCACAACAATTCCGGCGCCCATTGCCAGTTCATTGACCTTAGCCTGATCCAAAGGACGTCCGCGCGGCGTCAAATATATGATTGGCCGATCCGACCCGCCTGTCTTTTCAGGGTCCAGGCCGATACCGCGTAAGGCGCGGTCAACAACATCGGGCCGCATCACCATCCCAGGGCCGCCACCAAAGGGAGTGTCATCGACGGTTTGGTGTTTATCGCTGGTAAACTTGCGAATGTCCACACTCTCCATCAACCACGTTCTTTCGTCAAGCGCCTTGCCGGCCAGGGACTCGCCAAGCTGCCCCGGGAACATCTCCGGAAACAAGGTCAATACAGTCGTCCGCCAGGGCTCACGCCCACTATTCTGGGATGACTGTTCCTCATTTCTGTTTCTGGTCTGATCATCGACCATCTTATTATTCCTCGGTTCCTTCTTCATCAACGTCCCGTTCCGAGACCTCGTTCGGCAAATTTATCACCATTCGTTGGCTCCCAAAATCGACGACCGGCACCACTGCCTTGGTAAAGGGGTAAAAAGCCGTTTTACCGTCCGCCATCTCTATTTCCATCACGTCACCTGCGCCGTAATTGCCGACCAGCCGGACAACACCAAACTTGCTGCCATCCGCCAATTCCACTTCCAGGCCCACCAAGTCCGAATAATAGAATTCATCTTCTTCAAGTTGCGGCAACGCCGTTCGGGAGACGTACATTTCCGTCCCTTTGAGTGCTTCCGCTTTAGTCCGGTCGTCGACACCGTCAATCTTAACTATCAAGGCCTTGCCGCCCGATCGGACTACTCGAAGTTCAAACCGTCGCTCACCGGACTTGTCGGTAACGCCGTCGTAGACGGCAATGTCCTTGGGATCTGCCGTGTAGCTTTTGACTTTAACTGCACCGCCCATGCCATGGGCACCAGTGATCACACCGACACAAATCCGGTTGGCGTCAGCCGCCTCCGGCGAAAATCCGTCATTCGGTAAAGACATCTTCCGGTTCGGGTTTAGTACCTACTCCTTTGCTTTCTTTTCCCCTTCCTCGGCTGGGGCTTCCTCGGCTGGGGCTTCCTCGGCTGGGGCTTCCTCGG
>PBQI01000130.1 GCA_002725625.1 Rhodospirillaceae bacterium
TTAAATGCTCTAAAAGGCCGGATGGTTTCTAAAAAGGAACTGGCCGATGAGGCCATTCGGATAGAGCAAGAAGTTATCAAGGAAGCTGTCGGCAGCCAGGATCAAATTTGGGCCGCTCATGGCGGACTCAATCGGATTGATTTTCACCAGGACGGCTCATACGAGGTGGCTCCGTTAATCATGCCATCTGTCAACCGGCGGGTATTGCAAAGTTCATTTATGCTGTTTTTTACAGGATTTTCCCGTTTTGCCAGTACCATCGCGGAAAAGCAAATCGCTAATTTCAACAACAAACAAAAAGATCTTCACCAGTTGGGTGCATTTTGCGATGAAGCGGCCGGCATTTTGCAAAATGGGAACAGTCTAATTAGTGATCTCGGTAGGCTTATGCATGAAGCCTGGTTGTTGAAACGCGAACTCGCTGATGGCGTTACCACCCCCGTAGTCGATGAAATTTATAATGCCGGTCTCGAAGCCGGTGCCCTAGGCGGCAAGCTACTTGGCGCTGGTGGTGGTGGATTCATGCTGTTTTTAGTGAATCCGGAGAACAAAAAGGCCGTTCGGGAGAAGCTCAGCAACCTGATCCATGTGAATTTTGAGTTTGATACAGGCGGTAGTAAAATTGTGGTTTTTGAGCCTGATGGCAAAAATAAAAATGTGTGACGCCAGGTTCAGCAGGGTATTGGTTAAGGTCGACTATCGGTATCGCGTAGCAGATATTGATTGGAACGAATTTATCATTAGGTCAAATGCATAAAATGAAAAAAGGCGTGCTGGATTGACATCCAACCAGCGAGAAAAAATAGCTGAAGCGGTAACACTTCACGAAGCCGGCAATTTGCGGGCGACGGCAGATATTTATCGCGAAGTTTTAAAACAAAATCCAGATAACGTCGAAGCGCTACATTTTCTTGGCGTGGTGCTATGTGATGGCGGTATTTACGATCAAGCCCTGCCACTTTTTGAAAAAGCCATCGCTTTGGCTGGTCCGGACTCGAGTATTCTTTTCAATTATGGCGTAGCGCTTAGGTCCCTGGGTCGTTTGACCCAGGCTTCTCGCGCTTTTCGCCATGCGGCGGAGGCGAGTCCGGGAAGAGTCGATTGTTGGCATAATCTGGGTGAAGCCTACCGACAGTTGGGGCGGCTGACCGACGCGGTTGATAGTTTTAAAAAGGCTACCAAAGCTGATCCATATAACGAACCTGCTTGGTTTAATTTAGGCAATGTACTTATCGACCAAGGGCTCAACGATGAAGCCATACAGGCCTATGAAAGGGTCGTAACTTTAAATAGTACGAATATCCAGGCGAGAAACAATCTCGGTATAGCGTTGCGTCAAGCCGATAAACTTGAAGCTGCCGTCGCTATGTTTCGAGAGGTTCTGGATTACGATCCGACGGATGCGGCGGCCTACAATAATTTGGGCATAGCCTTGCAAGCGCTTGGCCGCCTGGACGAAGCGGTGCTGGCATTTACCGGCGCTCTTTCAATGGCGCCGGACTACATGGAAGCGATTTGCAATCTTGGGAAGCTTTATGAGGAACTGGAAAAATTTGATCAGGCTCTCATCTGCTATCAAAGCGCACTGGCAGTAGATGCTCTTCATCTGGATTCTCTGATCGGGTTCGCTCATTGCCGACAACGTCAAGGGCAGTATGAAGAAGTATTGGCAAAGCTTGACCAATGGGAGGAGTCTGATCCCGATAATCTCCGGGTAGCCTTGGCGCGTGCCAATGTGCTCCGCGATCAAGGTAAATATGATCTGGCGTTAGCGGAATTCGATAGAATACTAAACGTGGTTCCAGACCATCCTGCAGCTTTGGCCAATAAAGCTCTTACTTTGCAGCACCAAGGCGAATGTGAACAGGCTATTGAAGTTTACCGGAGGGCTTTGACCTATGATCCGGAAAACGAACTCATTCACTCAAATTTGGCGCAAGCCTTTCTATTGTCTGGCCATGACGATGAGGGAAGAATTGAATTTGAATGGCGTTTACGAACCAATGAAGTGGTCACTAAACGAAAGAAGTTGCCTGGCGTACCATGGGTCGGAGAAGATATTTCCGGCAAACAATTACTGGTTTGGTGCGAACAAGGCTTGGGCGATATCATTCAGTTCATCCGCTTTTTACCGAAATTATGCGAACTGGGTGCTATCGTAACTTTACAGTGCCCGCAGCCGATGGTGCGGCTGTTAAAGTCAATGGAATATAGTATCGATATAATTCCAGACGAAGGAGAAATTCCGAAAGTTGACCACAATGTGCCGTTGATGAGTTTGCCGCTCTTCTTGGGAAATCAAACCATTCCGATATCGGCTTCCTACCTAAATCCAGAAATCAAACTGGTAGAATATTGGCGTCAAAGAATCACAGGTTCCAAATTGAAAATCGGAATAGCCTGGCAGGGTAATCCCAACTATCAGGCAGATCGATCCCGATCTATTCCGCTGGCCGAGTTGCAGCCGCTTCTAACGTTCAGAAATGCCGATTTTTACGGATTGCAGAAGGGGCAGGGGGTAGAACAGATTAAGCTATTGCGGGATGGCAGCCGATTAATCGACTTGAGCGATGACCTGGATAAGGAAGCGGCTTTTGTAGATACGGCAGCTGCCATGACAGTACTTGACCTAATCATCACCAGTGACACGGCGATTCCCCACCTAGCCGGCGCTCTTGGCCGGCCAGTTTGGCTGCTGACATCTTATGCACCGGATTGGCGTTGGGGCCTTGGTTCTAGCAAGTGTCCTTGGTATCCGACAATGCGTCTATTCCGTCAGTTGGCGCCAGGAGACTGGAAAGTTGTCGTACGGGACGTCGCAAAGGCTTTGAAGACGTTCAAAATGCAAGGATGAAATCACGCTATGTGGGGTTGAGGTCATTAGTCCTGTATATGAATTTTATCAGAATTATTATCTAAATACAGAATTACGAATTTGGTGAGAGCATCCAGGAATAATGCTAAAGTTTCAAAAGCAGCTAAACGCTCTTTCTCATTTGCGCCACGTGATTCCAATTCAATCGCATTTTTTTTATATACGAAATAATCTTCAGGTTTCAGATCATCTGGAAATGAGTTTTTTGGAATGGAGGCCAATACGATCTGCGCGAATTCATCATTGAACATGAAAAAGCTATCGTCTCTCGAAGTTGGATGTGGAATGTGGTTGGCTACTGGTGTCATCAGTTTGAAGACATTTTTACCTGCCAAAATGGGCATCAATGGAAACCAATGATCCCAAAACGGCATCCCTAGACAGAATTTTGTTTCCAACCAGGTGCCTTTTATAGATTTATCGAAAAAGAAATAATCAAACCCAAAGGGGTCTAAGGTACCATCAATCGAGTTAAAGTTTTCCACTTCAAGCCTTGGGCCGTAAAGAAATGCATCTTTCGAAATTTGATAGATGAAACCGATAATATCGTGTTCCGGTCGGAAATATATATCTGAATTTACAATGCCGCATATTTCTGGGCCATGCTTGGAGAAATAATGCAGCATGTCGTTGATAAAAATCATGGGTTTGCCGATGATATTCATGGCCGTTCGCATTTGTGGGGCGAATGTTACTCCCGGAAAATTGAACTTTAGGTTTTCAATTTCCTCCGGTGAATTGAAGGAAACAACATCAAAACCCTGGTCGAGCCAACTGGTTACGGATTGTTGTTGAACATCCATGCGGTCGTTGGCAACAAAACTCGTGCCGATTAGAGGGGGGGAACTGGTCATTTCAACTGTCAGGCCATTATTTAAATTCTGCTAATTTCCCGATCATACGGTTGCGAAAATCCAAAAAAATCCTTTTTAAAAGCCGGTTTCGCCGCCCCGGCATCAAACTTCTTGCCACCAAAATTTCCTGGTCGTTAATGTTTTTCAAGAGCTATTCTCGGCGATATAATTATCGACTGATTCAACGATATTTTGAGGTGCCCAGCCCAAATCATTTTCCGCCTTTGCGCAGTTGATGGTAAAGGCCGGGGCGCTGGGATCGATTTGGGCGTTTACTATTGAGTTTGATTTCAGTTCGCGGATCATATTATTGATCAGCTCTCCGATCGGTAGGGAACTGGTCGCACCGAGAACATAAACACCAGCGTCTTCTTGATCGGTAGAGATTAACCGGGAAACGAAATCCGCCAGCTCGTCCACATGCACCAGGTTGTTGAATTGGTTGTCGGGATTGACAAAATTGACTGTCTCGCCAGCCTTGATATTTTCTCTCGCTCGATCTAACCAGGCGTGGGTGGAACCCGGTCCGATTATTGCTGGCAGACGAAGGCTGGTGGATGGTAATTGTTGACTTATTTCAGCCAGCATTTGTTCACCTAACAGTTTGCTCATACCGTAAGGGTTTGGATCGATGATGGGGGTCGTTTCAGTTACTTCATTCGTCTCAACAGCGCCGTAGACCGACATTGCGGAAAAATAAATGAAGGATCGGGCGTTGGCGGTTAGCGCGTACTGTATCAGGACGCGGCTCGCCTCCACATTATTTCGGACAATATCATTAATGGATACGCCGGGAACGCCAAGGCTGGCTGCTGTGTGAATGACAGCATCGATTTTGCTTGGTAGCCCGACAGGGTTGAGGAGATCGGCCTTTACCCAATTGAGATTGTCGTTGGTCCGTGAAATGGAAGAAGAGTTGGAATTGCGCGCAAGCGCCCAAATCGTATGATCAAGATCCAACAGGCGGGTAATAATTCGCTGGCCGGAATACCCGTTGGCGCCGGTGACAAGAATTTCCATTTTCTAAGCCCGGTCCATATTATATTCGGCGAACAACTCATCCCGGTAACGGATCAAGGGGTCCTGATCATCCAACAACGGCGCCCAATTGGGATATTCGCTGTCGGAATCGCCCAAAAACGGTCCCAATGTGCTTTCATGGTGAACCACGAGTTCGGTGATCGGGAAATCGGCGTGATATACGTTTTTCTCGGCTCTAAAGATAAATGAATTTTGGCCATCCAGGGCCAAGGCGTTGGTGACCTTTCCGTCATCTTCAAAAGAAAAAACCGCCATCTCTCCTTCCATTACATGGAATGACTTAGCCTTTTGAGAATGCTTTTTAGGCGGATGGAAACGGTCCCGATGTTGGACGATGATCATTTCATGAAAGGCAGCGTCTTTATTTTCGTGGAGTGAGAGACGAACATTTTCGCCGGATTGGATCGCCATGTCTTTCAATTCCGCCAAAAGCGACTGATCGACCGAACTCACCGGGCCTGCGGCGAAAAACCCAATAGACTTAGCGTTTGGATCACGCCAGCATGTTGTATCGTCGAAAATTGAAAGTGGTAATTTTTCCATAATATCAATCGGCCTAATTCATTTTTGGCGCGACGCCCGAGAGCGTTCGGGCGCTAGCGGATTCGTTGGGAAACACCATCGTCTCAAGATCACTGGCAGCCAGTTCAAAGGCGTCGAAGCGGTCACGCCAGAAAGGCGATGTACCCAACCTGGTTTTCAACCGTTCTATGGTCTGCGCTGATACGGTTCCTTTTTGTAGAAACTCCAAATAGCCAAGGAAATAGATTGAGAATCCGTTTTCCGGTGAGATGACATCGGCGAGAACATTCAGATGCGCCTTTAACTGTTCGATCTTGACCGGATTTCTCTCATGAAAAATTCGTTGGAAATTCAGATGGTAGTTCATAAAAAACCAAATGTCGGTGATTTGTTCCGGAGTGGGCTCGGCGTCCGATGGAATGTTGGAAAAAGCCTCGGCGAAATTAGATGTGGCAAGCCGCAGCCCTTGTTCAATTTCCGCCTGTTTACCAAAAGCGCCGCCGTTAAATCTCAATTCACTGCTGCCGGTTTCCTGAATGGTCCCTTGCGCCACCATGGCGTCGTAGATGGGCGTGTTGGGCAAGGGGTGGAGCTGGCTAACCCGATACCAATCCAAATCCATTTCTCGGGCGACATTGATCGTATCGAATATCATTGCCATGGTCTCCTTTGGGAATCCAACCATGAGGAAAACGCTGGCGTGGATTTGATCAAATTTTCTTAGAATTTCCGCGGCTTCTAGGAAGTTTTCCAAAGTGCCCGGCTTACGCACCGTTTTGAGGATATCGCGGTTGCCCGATTCCATGCCTATGTTGAGAGCGATGCAGCCGCTTTCCGCCGCCGCATGAATAACTTCCTCTGTGCAGGAACTGGCTATCACGCCATTCGTCGCGTCCCATGTCAGCGGCAAATTTCGTTTTGATAGTTTGTTGAATAGATCAACGGCGCGGCCATGATCCTTAAATAAATCATCATCAAGCCACATTATATGACCGATACCGTGATCATTAACCAAAACGTCCAGCTCATCGATTACCGAGGCAACGTCCCGTTGTCGAACGCCGGGGCCATTGAAATTGCGGACGCTGCAAAATGTGCATTGAGCGCGGCAACCTCGATTGGAAAGCACCGTTGCGAATTTGGTGTCTTTTGGTTTGAAACAGTAAAATGCGCCGATGGTTCCGTGAGACGCATATTCTCCAATGTCGACAAGGTCATAAGCGGGAAGGATGTTTAATTCCTGGACGTCAGGTACGGCTTCGTGGGAGAAGTGGAGGCGCTCCCCACCATCGTTCAGGATAACTTGCGATAGCTCGTCTACCTGCCTTTCCCCGCCGACGACCGATACGAAAATATTGAAGGCCCGTTCACCTTCGCGCAAAAAAACAACGGACGCAGAGGGGATGTCGTCCAACACCCTCTCCACATCATTTGATACATGGACACCGCCTATGGCGACGGGAACGCCAGTCTCTGACGCCAACTCGCAGACATTCTTGAGAGAGAGGTGGGTCATTGTGAACATACATGTGACGCCAACTAAATCCGGTTCAAACGACGCAAGATCATCTCTCAATCTGGACTGCCAGATAGGGTCAAAATCGAAATCATCCTCGCTTGCCGTATTGGAGCAGGAGCGCAAAATTTCGTTGTTCAAATTTGAGATTTTGACATCAACGCCGATTGCTCGCAAATGAGCCGCCAAGCTTAAAAGTCCATAGGGCGGGTAGTTGGTGTAGCGGCCTCGCTTGGCTGTATCAAACCGGAACAGTTCTGCGTTGGCGTCAGGAGGATTAACCAGCAAAATCCTTTTGATTTTGCCGTTCGGGAACAACCGCTTGAAAAAATCGGCGGCTTTTAAGGAATCATCGATTGCAGTTTGAAAGCTGTCGTTAGATCTAAATTCATTCATATTGAGGTCCTTTCTGGTTCCTCAATATCGGCCTCTATCTGAGCGACTATTTCTTCAGCAATTTGCCTGGGCGGGATAAAGGATTGGTCGATTTCTTTGACTAATTTTTTATTGCTGATCCAACTTTTCGCCGGTCGTGGTTCTGAAAAAGTTAAATCTTTGAATTGAACAGTTTCATAATTCATCAAGGCCCGGTGTTTGCTGCTATCCATGATCCAGTCGGCAAGCTCGGTTCTGCACACAGGCGGGTTAGAGGCGACATGATATAGGCCTCTCTTATTTTGGTTCATAAGTTTCAAAATAGCGCGACTGGTGTCGCGGACGTCAGTTATGGTGAAAATATTGTCTTCCGCCATTTTTGCGCCTGGCCGCTTCAATGTATGATATGTGGCGCTGATTGGGTTGTGGCCGAAATTATCTCGTCCGACCGTCCACCCGGTACGGACAATACACCAATCCTTCGAGGCGTCTTTAATGTAATTTTCAATTTCGAGTTTCTGCCGTCCATAGAGTGTGAGAGGATGGGGAAGGGATGTTTCAACATAACCACCATCGACACCATCAAATATCGCCTCTGAAGAAATATACAAGATGATTGCTCCGGCGGCGTTCACTTTATCGATAATCCGTTTTGCACCATCAATATTTATCGCCCGGGACTCTTCCGGATTATCCTTGACCCAATTCATATCAATACGGGCGGCCATCAAGAAAACTATATCTTCCGGCCCAATTTGACCAAGTTTATCGTTCAATGAGTCCTTCGTTATATCGAAAGGCCTCATGCCGTCCCGGGCGTTTCGTCCATAGGTCCCAATCACTTTGCGGGAGTCAGCCATGGCGTCTCGATACAATTGACCGCCGATCAAACCTGATGCGCCGAGTATAATTAGCCGCACTTTTTCGCCTTATTCAAAAAAGATAAAACCAAGATCGCCTTGGTAGCCATACTGGGAAGTAACCCATTCCCATTCCCTCGGCGTATGAAAACATTTGCAGGTTAATTGCCAGTAAAGAAGGTTCATTTTTTCCCGTTCATTACGGTAGGATTCGACACAAATATACGCCGCACCCTTGCCAACCCGGACCATCTCCTTAACGGCCGATTTGAGTTCGTAATTGTGGAGATTATGGAAAGTGTTTAGAGAAAATACGAAATCAAACTCGCCCCTTTCATAGGGAAGTTCGGTGCAATTACCGGACCTTAAATATGGCATCACCTCTTCTTTTGAGTTCTCAATGGCGTAATCAGAAATATCTATTCCGGCGACTTCGGCGCCGGGAACCACTTGAGTGATTTCGTAGAGTAAAAACGCCTTACCACATCCGATATCGAGAATTCGGTCGCCGCTTTTTAGATTGTAATGGGCCGCTATTTCTTCCGCGACTTTTCGCCAGCGGCCATCATAGGTATAGCCGCCAAATCCATATTTCCGAGCGCCATCCCAATAATCATATCCCCATTGTCCGGCGATCTCGGCGCACTCGGCTTTGTCATGTTCGACGACGCGCTGGACGTAATCCCGCTGGGTACTTGTGTGGACGCTGGTTAGGAAATTAAGTTCAGCCATAATTGTAAAGCCTCTAAACGAAGTGACTGTGATCTTGATCGAGCGACAGAAATTCCATCAGCGCAAGATTTTTAGAATGGGTGACGCAATGATGCTGGCATGAAACGCGTGGATTAAATGTAAACAGATTTTTTCTGTTCTCTTCTGAAAACCAGAAATCCTTGAAACGTTTTTCCTCTATGGAGCCCAGCAAGCCGCCCTCTGTGAAGGCTTTGTCCTGACAGGTGTAAACCCGACAGTCTCCGCCGATTACCGTCAGATACTGGAGAAAAGGACAAATGTCGTAGCCTTTGTCAAATAGGTCCGGTAGTTCATGGTAATGATCGAGAACCGTGAAGTCATCAGTCTGTAGTTCAGCGGCCCGCTCAACCTGGCCGCCGACCGTCTCCTTGATCAAAGCGTGATAGGCGTTGTTCTCTTCGACACTATTGCCCACAACGACAGGTGAGAGTTTTACGTGATTGACGTCGATATCCTTCATTAACGAACAGACGTCGTAAACATGCTCAAAATTAACATTGTCGATAATCATACTGACGCCTAAAACGCATTTTGTACCGCTATCGATGAAATTTTTCATATTGTCGAGAAGCTTGGAAAAGTCGCCTTCCTTAATATTCCGGGATTTTGCGTAGCTGGCGTCATCCCACCCGTCGAGGGATACTCTTACCCAGGTGGCGTGTTCGGCGAAGGCGTCGGCGACTTTGCCTTTCAGGTTGGCTCCATTCGTCAGGCTCGATATTTTAACATCGGCGTTGGCTAATTGTGAGATGACATCGGGCAGAGGTTTGTATAGCAAAGGTTCTCCACCGCCCGAGAAAGTAACGGCTTTAACACCCATGTCGATAATATCCTCGACAATCTCGAAAATTTTATCGTGAGGAATTTGATCGGCGACATCCATGTCTTCGCCCAGTTGCAGAGAATCATAACGGTAGGCGCAATACCAACAGTTATGATTGCAATAATTCATCGGTTTAATACGGATGTGGACAGGGGCGACCACCCGCTGCTCACGCAGAGCCGATAAATGCTCCGGATGATCCAGAAATTTCAAATTGCTATACAGTAGCGCCATTTAAATGCTCAGCTTAGGCAAGGTTTTTTCGTCAGTATGATTGATCCCTTTAACCGCCGCCAATATTGCTTCGGCTAATTGCGGCGGTTGCAGACAAAATGAACTTAACATGCTTTCTTGAGAGCCGTACTCGATGGTAAACTGGTCCTTAATTCCAAGGCGGGTAACGTTCGGTAGGGGGCCATCATATTGATCATTCAAGCATTCCAATATGGCCGTACCTAAGCCGCCGCTAACTAGATGTTCGTCAACCGTTACAATGGTTTGAACCTGTTTCGCCAGGTTCAACAAAAAAGGCTCGTCCAGTGGTTTGATGGTATGGAAATTGGCGACGCCGCAGTTCACGCTCTTGCCATCAAGAATGTCGGCTGCTTCTAAGGCTCGGTTAACCATGACGCCGCTCGCCGCTATGAGGACGTTGCCCGCGGGCTTGACTAACGCCGCTTTACCGATTTCGAATGTTTCAGGTTGGCCCGGCACGACTGGATCGCCGCCTTTGCCCAGGCGGATATAAATCGGCGACGGCCAGTCGAGCGTCGTCGGCATAAAACGCTTCATTTCCTCCAAATCGGTAGGGGAAACGACCGTCATGTTTGGCTGTGATCGCATCAAGGCGATGTCGTCTATGGCGATATGGGTTGGACCCAAAGGCGCATACACCAGTCCACCTCCATTGGCGATTAAGCGGACGGGAAGATTGTGAAGGCACAGGTCCATGGAAATTTGTTCAAGGCACCGGCGGGTAAGAAAAGTGGCGATGGTATTTACGTAAGGAATGTATCCTTCCATAGCCATGCCGGCGGCCATGCCGATGATATTGGCTTCGGATACACCTTCCATAAAAAAGCGATCCGGCATTTCTTCCTTGAACTGATCGAGAACGCCGGGACCCAGGTCTGAGCCAATAAAGACAACCCGGTCGTCCTTCTTCGCAAGGTTATAGACCATATCCAGACAAGTCTGCCGCATCAGCCCGGTTCCAGTTCAGCATTCAATTCGGCGATCTCTTTGTCGCCGATTTTAGATTTATGGTGCCATTCAGCTTTGCCCTCTGCGTAGGAGATACCCTTGCTCTTGATCGTATGGCAGATAATCGCCGAAGGTTTGGATTGGTCCAGTGGCAGAGAGCTTAAAACCTCTCGAAGGGCGCTTACGTTATGGCCGTCGACCTCGGTGGTGGCGAAGCCAAAAGTACGCCATTTATCGGCAAGGGGCTCCAGTGGCAGCACGTAATCCGTCGGGCCATAGCTTTGCAATTTATTGTAATCCACCATTACGGTTAGATTTTTGAGTTTATGTTTGCCGGCGCTCAGAGCGGCTTCCCAGACGGAACCTTCATTGATCTCTCCGTCGCCCGTAATAACAATTATACGATGGTTGCGCTTTTGAATGCGCGCCGCCAAAGCCATTCCGACACCAACGGGCAGGCCATGTCCAAGAGCTCCGGTGGAGAATTCAACGCCCGGCGCCTTTCCGAATTCGGGATGTCCGCCCAATTTAGAATTTGTGTGGCAAAAGGTATCCACATCCGCGATTGGGAAAAAACCTTTATCAGCCAGAATGGCGTAAAGGGCGAGGCAACCGTGTCCTTTGCTTAGGATACAGCGATCCCGATCCGGCCAGCGCGGTTGATCGGCGCGAAAGTTCAAAATATCGTCATATAGAACGCGAAATATTTCTATTAAAGAAAAAGTCGAGCCGATATGGCCGCGGCCACCGCCTGCCAAGCCTTTTACGGTAAGGCGTCGCAACGCCAGGGATCGTTCATCAAGTTCTGGTGTTTCAAATTTGGAGATATCCATTCTTGAATTATGATCCATCGTCATATTCCAATCGAAATCCCACACTTTTCTGAAGCATCGCCCTGGCTTTATCTAGCTGAATCACCAAATGTTCCTTTTTTTCTTCATCAGCTATTTCACCATCATTTCGTAAATATTCATTTAGCAAAATCATGCACCAGCGAAGCCCATATAATGGTAACGCAATTCCAAGCCTGTTTTTGAAATTCATGCTGTCGGCAAATAATTCCGTGGCGCAACGAATAAAATGCGCAATTAATTGATCTGATAGGGTCATGCCCGGGTGAAGGACGAAATCGGCGGTCATCTTTGTTGGATCATCCCATCCAAAATATTCGAAATCGAGGAAAATCACCTCTGATTTTTTTCGTAGAAGGGCGTTATGAAAACCAAAATCGGATGGGCTTAAAATTTGTTCCTCCCATCTTATTTCCCTGCTGTAGTCTATGGAACTAGAAAACGCCTTCTGCTTGCTCCAATCGGTTATTTCCTTAAAGGCTGGTTCAAAATCCCTGGTGAGAAAACAATTAAGCTCTGGATCGGCGGTCACGCTCAACTTGGTCAGTCGAGTTTCTGTTTGGCTGACGATCTCTTGAATAGAAAAACAAGCTTCTGAGGCTGCCGCAATCCCGGCAGAATTCTGGGACTCGATTTTGGCGTTCTGTAAATCTTCTATAAATCCTATAGCATTATCAATATGAATTTTTGTCGGATGTGTAATCGGTCGGCCATCGATCCACTCAAATAAAGCGGCATTCAATTTATCCTTACCCGCATAGAAGCGGGGTATGCAGGCGACACCAAGCTGCTGCAATAATTTAACCGCATGGATCTCGGTTGCAAAACGGTCGCGGGGGTCATTGAGGTCTTGGCGATAACATTTCAAAGCGTAAGTCGCCGAACCTGTTTCGATTTTAAATATTTGGTTGTTGCCGCCACCCCTGACAGCCGTCGCGGCGATAATCTCATCATCAAGAAAATTTGAGGCGATGACCTTGGCGTCGACTGGAAAAATGTTATCTGCTCGCAGGGAAGATGGCATTGGCGATGTCCGTCCAGTTGCGGTAAGAGGTGAAGGGGTTTCGGGACAGGCCGCTATATTCGGACGAAAAATGCAGGGCTTCCACGTTTTCCGGGAAGTCACTTTCCAAAAAGACTTCTTCCAAATCATCAATAAAAAGCGACAAGTTCAAATTGACAATTCGAGCAATTTTTTCCCGGCGAGTCGCCTCGAAATAGACATTGCTCTTTGAAATACCATAACCTGACCGGTCAAAGAACCGTTTGTCTCCCATCCATTGTAGGGCTTTTTCTCTCAAATTAGGGCCATCTGGATCATATTTGGCAAATTCTGTCTTGTGACTAACGATAAAAATCTCGACATCACTGGTCATGCATGTGTGAAAAAATGGACCGACGCCCTCGAACAATTCGGCCTCCGCCATACGATGACCGTAGACCTGAGCTTGCAGACGTTGCCAGTGATCATCACCGTTAGGCTGTTTTCGAATATGATCTCTTATTTGCTGTTTGGATTGCCTGGGTTTCAAATCGGTAAAACCGGCGCTCCGAGACGCCTCGTAAAAGACATTATCGTAGCGGGCTAGCGTATTGTCGAAGTCTATGCCAATTCGCCTATGAATATCCGTCACTTCAGTTCTAAATCCTGCATGACCTTAACGTTAAAATACTTCGGATTGCTCAGTGAGTTGGGTAGCCGGCCGGTGTTAAGAGCATTCGCCACATCCTCAGCCGCCTCGGCAATGCTGTGTTTGGGCTCGAATCCCAATTCCTTTTTTATTCGCTCCGATGAAATATGATAGGAGCGTAGATCGTCCGTAGACGTCACTTCGATATCGACATTATTACCGACGACGCCCTTTACCACCTCTGCGATTTCAATAACTTGATGATTTTCATAACCGGCGTTGTAGATTCCGCCGTCGATCAGGGCTTCATCCAAGGTCATTGATATCACATACAAATCCACTATGTCGCCGATGTGGATGTTGGGCCTTCTTTGTGAGCCGCCGAACACCAATATCTTGCCATTATTCACAGCATGGTTGGTCAGGATATTCACCGTTAAATCCAGGCGCTGGCGGGGGGCAAAGCCGCATACGGTCGCCGGACGAATTGTAAGGGTTGTAAAGCCGGGCTCTCTTTCCTCTTCGAGAATTTTCTCACATAGGGCCTTGAATTTGGAATAATCGGTAATCGGCTCCAGCGGCAGATCTTCGGTAACGTTGCGATCCTCCTTGATGCCGTACACGCTGGAGGATGAGGCGTAAATGAACCGATTCACACCTGCTCGTTTGGCGGCATGGATCAGGGGGCGAAAGGCGTCATAGTTGATTGATTTGCCCAGTGTTGGGTCTAGTTCGAAAGACGGATCGTTTGAGACGCAAGCCAGATGAATAACCGTGTCGCATCCGGCGACAGCTTTGTCTACGGTCGCTTTGTCGCGAATATCGCCTTTAAATTGCTTCAGATTAGCGTCCTCCGCCAAATCCCCAAATATATCCTCGCCGAAAATATAAAGATCCAACACATGGACCCGATGGCCGGCGGATATCAAAGCTGGGACGAGTTTGCTACCGACATAACCTGCGCCGCCGGTCACCAAAATTATTCGTTTTTTTCCCAAGGCTACATTATTCCTATTTCAAAATTGATTCGACATGTTTGACCAGCGTCGCGCGATCAATTGTCTTTGATGTGCCAAGTTCCGCAACGGCTTCAGCGCCGGCTAAGTTAGCGAGAAATGAAACGATTTCCCAGGGCGTGTCGGCGGCGACCAGCGGCGCCGTGACCGATAATACAGCATCTCCGGCGCCAACTCGGTCGGCGATGCGGAAGGCCAGAGCTGGCGATTTGATAAATCCGGTCTTTGCGCTGTAGTGCAAACTTCCTAATTTGCCCAGCGTGACCGTAATATTATCGCATTCTACCTTTTTGGTTAGCTCAATAATCAATTCCTCAAAACCGCCTTGCCGCATGCGCATTTCAAGTTGAACTTCACCACCATTTAAACAGATATAATCGGCCTTGCGGTATTTGGAGATGGTGTTGAAGCCGCGATTACCCGCATTGGCTTGAGTATTGACGGCGAGGTATGGAGAGTTTTCGATGACAAAATCAATAACCTTGGATGTCATCATACCGTGGCCGTAATCAGAGACGATCACGACATCGTAGTCACAAATCGCATCCCCAAGAATATCCAATAATATCTGTTCCGATCCCGCTTCGAGCAAGGCGTCATCGAGAGTATAGAGTTCGAAGAGTTTGCTGCCGGTATGACTGTCAATGTAGCGCCGTTTACAGATTGTCGGCGCCGCTTTACGATCAAAGGGGTAGAAGTCGATGGCAGGATGTAGGTGGTTACGAATAAAATCTATGCGGCTGTCGACCTCGCCGACCAGGGAGACGATGCCTACTTTTTCACAAAAACCAGCTAGATGATTGGCGACGCTGAGGCTGCCGCCGACATAGGTCTCATTGGACCCGTATTTAAAGGCGAGGATCGGATCTTTGGCGGACTTTCCAAGCCCTTCACAGAAATAATATTCATCGATAATCGCCTCGCCGATCACCAATACTTTTTTGTCTCTAATGTTATCAATGCATTTCACTATATCCCCGACCGAATAGTTCATTTGCATGTTCTTGAGCCACTCACGGGTCTCTTGGGGGAAAACATCGAAATGACGATTGAGCAGTTCCGAGGAACTCATACTCATTTCGTTGGTAAAGTGAATACGTCCGCCACCCGCCTCCACCATCGATTTTTCTTCTTTGATCATGCCCGTTATGTCTGAATCTTGGTCGGCGTAATCGTCGCCTTTGGCGTACACATCCGGACTTATTTTTTTGATGATTTCGACAGCCGAAGGCGCGTCGTTAACGCAGACATATGTCACGCAAGCCAAGGCGGCTAAAGTCTCAGCGCGAAGGTGATCGCTGAAAACCGGGCGTCCCGGACCTTTGTTGACGAATCTGTCCGATGTTATGGTGACGATCAGACTATCACCCAACTTGCTGGCGACATCCAAATGGCGGATATGTCCAGGGTGGACAAGGTCGAATACGCCATGGCAATGGACGATATTTTGACCGGCGCTTTTTAGCTGCGCGACCTTTTCTTCCAATTCCGTGATCAAAAGTATTTTTGATAATTCCGATCTGGCTGCTGTGTCTTTAGGAGAAGTCACTTTAAATACTCAAACCAATCTTTGGTTGCTGCCGCTATTGCGTCTTCCGTCCATACCGGCGCCTCGCGCCAATAATCGATGTTATCCAACATTATTTTAACGCCATTTTCAAACGACACGCTCGGTTTCCATCCCAGTATTTCTTTTATTCTGGCGATGTCCGCGAATGTGCAATCCGGCTCCCCTGGTCGTTTTGGGATATGAATAGTCTCGCCGCCGATGAGCTCAGTCAGATAGTTTATACTATAGGTGTTGTCGCTACCGACATTAAAAATCTCACCCGCTAGATCCGATGACGCCGCCGCGATAAAGGCTTCAACCACATCCGTGACGAATGTGAAGTCTCTCGTCTGTTTGCCATCGCCGACAATGGTGAAATTTTCACCAGCCAGTTTCTGGGCGAGAAAAACGCCGAATACCGCACCGTAAGTTCCAGAAGTCCGGCTGCGCGGTCCGTAAACGTTAAACAACCGGAGAATTACCGTAGGCAAGCCATAAACCTGATGCCAGTGGCCAATAATCTGTTCGCCTACATGTTTCGTAAATGCGTAAGGGTAATTCGGTCTAATTTCGGCTGTTTCCGGTGTTGGGAAAGTGTCCGGAATCCCGTAACAGGTCGAGGAGGCGGCATAGGTCAATTTCTTTACGTTGGCCTTGTGAGCAGCCTGAACAACTTGAAATGTGCCATTCACATTGGCTGAAAAATACTCACCCGGATTTTGGATCGATGGCACGATATCGGCGAGAGCGGCAAGATGAAAAACCCAATCGACATTTTCGAAATAGGCGTCGATTGGATCTTTTGCGATGTCCCGTTCGTGAACTGTGAGTCTATCGTTGCCGGCAGCAAAACTAAGATTACCCGGCCGACCGGTTGAATAATTATCCAGAACCGTCACGTCATGTCCGTCATTCAGCAGTCGCTCGGTAATATGACTACCTATAAAACCGGCTCCACCGGTCACCAATACTTTGGCCATCGTCGCATTCGCCCTTGTAATTCCGCCCAAGCCCTATTGCCACCCGGAGGGGAGGCTAGTTTTTGTTCATTTCGGCGGCAACGGCTTCAATTTCTTCGCCGAAGAGGGGGACTGGATGATCTAAACCACCTTCATTGATCTGCTGCGCCATCGCCATTGCCTGGTCAATAATATCATCGATATCGATATATTTGTAACTACCGGCCCGGCCCATGGAAATAATACCTTCCGGCATATCGGAGAAATATTGCTGAGCGTGAGCAATCTCTCTTTTTATCGGCATGGGATACAACTTATTTCGATCAGAGGGTATCTCCAAACCGATAAAAGTATGGGGCGATTTGTGATTGGTGAATTTCTTATATTCAACGGCGCGGGTAAAGGGTTCATCTCCTCCATAATAAACGAAATAGACGTTTTCCGGAAAAGCATATTCCACGGGCAAAACGATTTTAAAGAAATCGCGGCCTAGGAAAGGTAATTCGCCATGAATATCGCCTAGTATGACATCTGGAGAGACAGTGCTGACAATTAAATCGAAACTGTGCCATTCATTATCAAAAAAGACGCGCTTATTCTCCGGGTCGTATTCGGTAATCAGCCTGTTGAGGAGAACTGTCGTTTCTTCGGTGGCGATGTCAAAATATTCATCATAGCCGTTGAGGGCTATGGGGTAGGCCGAGATCGCCTCGTCCCAGCAAGCGCGGGATCCTTCTTTGATGGCGACGCCCTTCGGCGACCAAGCAAAATCATCTAGTTCGGTGCAGCTATCAAGGCCCCACATCTTCTTTGTGTAGCCATTGACGATTTTGTTGTAGAGGCTTTCGCCGACTGAACCGATCCAATATTCCTCAAGGTTCCTGGCGTTTGCCGCGCCGGCGACTTCTTTAAGCTCTTGTTCGATTTTGTCACGGTCCGGCATGCGAGGAATGTCACCTTTGTGGATTGGAAAATTGTAGAAATTAGCGTCCTTTTCCACATATGTGATAAATTCATGCTCCTGGCAGCGCCGCATGGGCACCAATTGATTTAGATAATTGAACAGTTTTTCGTCTTGGGTTAAGAAATGTCGCGGGCCAAATGTATAAGGGTGTCCGCCATGCCAGAATGTTTTAACCCCGCCACCCAGAACGGGGGCCTTTTCGACCAAAGTGATATCCCAGCCGCCGATAAGAGACAATTGATGGGCAGCCGCGCATCCTGCGAAACCACCACCGATAATGAGAACTTTTTTCACACCATATTCCTTCTGAATTTAGTTGTTTAAGTAATTGAATATAAAGACAAAAAATTAGTCTCTAGTTCACAAGGCTCAATCATTGGGAGACCCCGTTAACACTAGGTAAATTATTTTCGTTAGCCGTAGAAGGCCAAGGTGATATAGATAGCTAATAAATTGTAATTGGAGCGCTGAGATCAATTAACACGTTTGGTGTGTCTTTAAGAACCCCTATCTTTACCGCTGTTGCTGTAAAGCCAACTTGCGTTTCATAACTTGGGGTTCCAGCGAGCCGATTTCTTCAGCCAATTGATAATTCTCGAGTGCTGCGAAAACATCACCAAGTTGTTCGTAGATTTGGGCCAGCTCAATGAACAAAATTTGATTTTTGACGCCAGCCGAAACCAAATTTTGAAGGATGGCGACGCACTCGTCTATTTGTCCATTATTCTTCCGAGCTATGCCCAGTCTGAAATAAATATCCAAAGCCTCCGGATCAGTTTTCAAAACGGCCATATACATTTCTATGGCCTTATTAAAGTCGCCTACCGCGTCATAAAGTACGCCGATCCTGGTATTCAGTACTTGGGTGCCGCCGTATTTTTCAATGACCATATTGAGAATTTCGATAGTCTTGGCGATATCTTTGGCGGCGAGTGAATAGTTGGCCAATCGAATTAATTTTTCTTTGTCGTCCAAATAATTTGGCGGCGTGTGTCTTTCACAAGCCTGACTAAGTTCCGCTTCCTGTATTGAAGAAAAGTAGGTTTTGCCGCACCAATCATAAAATCGATCCGCCAAATCCGACATCGATATTCTATTTTCAGCTAGTGGGTTCAAATTATCTTCAATTGCGCCTATTGATCTGTCTGACTCGATATCGCTATCAAGTTGAGCCATTGCTGCGAACAATGCATCGGCGTTTTGTTCTTGCCAGAGCCATCTTTGGTATTTGTTAGCAAAGGGCGGGGTTTCATCAAAATCAATCCCCATGCGATTAAAGGGCGTTGGCTTGTCGGTGAGCCAGTCGCCAGTCACCTGATAGAGGAATTTTACGTTTTTGTTGTAAAAGCAAACTTGTGCAGGGCCATTCGCCACGAACATACAAAGATGGCTTTTCTCATATAAAGCCATTCGGAGTTCTAAATTAAATGAGCCTTCCGCAAATTCAGTCGTGCCTTTAAATTCAGCCGGTAACTTATCCAGCGCCCGATCTATATCCCGAATCAGAACTGGGAAAAAATCATCTGTATTAATTCGTCGCGCAAAGTCCGACCATACAGTCATATCTGAATTCCGCATCGTCTTAAAAGGCGCCTCCCGCAATGTGATGGGGATGCATTTTCGTCCATCGGCGTGATGATCAATCCATTGTTGGGCGTAGGTAAGCGCCTCTTCGGGCGCTCGCAAAAACTGAATATTCTCTCCTAAATGTCCGGCTATAACCGTCCATCCCGTATGGTGCCGGTCGACCGGGGCGTCTATTCGATAGTTTTCCGGAAAAACATTAGTCGAGGATCTCGCCAATAGATCATTTGCTTCATCGCGTGAGCTGCAAATGCTTAAGCCAGCGCAGGATGGCAACATCCAACATAGGGGGGTCAGTATATTGCTGGTGCGCCATTCGCCATGTTCGGTCTCAAAAAGACTATTGTCGTGATGTCCCTCGAGTTTCTCGAACGGAACGACAACAAAATGAACTCTGTCATTTTTACCCGCCATACGCGCTCTTTCGGCTTCGATGACGAAGGCGATAAAATCAAAAGATATTGGCGAAACCGCTAAATCGTAGAATGCATAGAGTACATTTTTTTTGGGCATGATGCTTTAATATAATTGTTGAATTCAATTCAAAGTACCAAACTCGAAAACACTTACTCTAGACCGGTATTGTGTCGGATAATATTGATCTATACAGGTCCGAGTTATACCCGAATCTGGTGTTTGAACAATTGAATTGAAGCGGCGTATCAGGTTGACTTGTTGTTGCAAGACATCAA
>PBQI01000131.1 GCA_002725625.1 Rhodospirillaceae bacterium
AACCAAGCGGCGTAGAGCGTGCCTTCGCCATCCTTGCCCAATTTACCAGCCAAATCCGGATCAGCAGAAAGTCCGGAACCGATTATGCGACCTTTGTGACCTTGTCGGCGCAGTTCTTTGGCTGTCTTTACGGTCGCCTCGACGATACCGGCAACGGCAACGTTTTGGGCGGGGTTTTGCACGAGTTTGGAGATTTGTGGAGCAATATCAAATGCTGCCGTTGGAAAGCCGACCGCATCGCCAATAATTTTCACCTTCTGCATTTTGAAAATTACGGGCATGAGTTTTGTGCCGACAATT
Source organism: Rhodospirillaceae bacterium (assembly GCA_002725625.1). Classification (GTDB taxonomy): domain Bacteria; phylum Pseudomonadota; class Alphaproteobacteria; order Rhodospirillales; family UBA2165. The sequence continues at coordinate 301 of PBQI01000131.1, forward strand.
TTGGAGATGAATTCATCACTGACATAGGCAATCTGCGTGTTGTCAATTTTCAATCCCTTGCGCTTCATGGTTACAATCAATCGGGTAAACTGGAGAAATTCACCTTCGGTTAGGCGGTAGGCATAGGAAAATTTGTCGGCTAATTTAGGGCCGGAAGAAGCATTTGGTATCTGAACAATGCCAAGCCGCTCGCCAGCTGGGAATGCAACCCGGGCTTCGCCTGAAGCGAAGGGGCCAATGACAGCGAGCGCTTTGTCATCTTGCGCAAAGCGCTTAACGGCGATTTGCGCTTGTTTTGGATCGCCACCGGTATCGAATTTAATCAATTTTATTTTCATGCCATTGATACCACCAGCGGCATTGATTTCACTGACGGCAATATCGATCGCAGTTTCAGAGGTCCGTGCGGTAGTGGCGTAGGGACCGGTTTTGGCCATCGATGCACCGAGTATAATATCGCGGGCATCCGCGGCGAATGATAGACCTGCCATCATTAAACCGGCAGTAATAACAATTAGTGATTTTAGCATTTGTCTTCTCCCTATTAGTTGGTTTTGTATTAGAATAGCGATAATGTAGCGAAATAGCTTAAATTTATCCATCTCCCAGATAGGCTTCTGTTAATTTCTCATCGGCCAATAAATTTTCCGGTGTGCCAGAGGCGACGACGTCACCTAGTTCCAGAACATAGCCCCGGTCGGCATACTGCAGTGCCATATGAGTGTTTTGTTCAACCAGCAAAATACTCAGCCCATCATCATTGAGCTCTTTGATTAATTCAAAAAGCTGTTTCACCAACAGCGGGCTAAGACCCAGAGACGGCTCGTCCAGCATCATAATCTTTGGCCGCGCTAGTATTGCCCGCCCAATCGCCAGCATTTGTTGCTCACCGCCTGACAATACCGCCGCCGACATATGGCGGCGCTCCTTGAGGTTTTGAAAACGCTCAAAGACGGCCTCAATTTCGGCGCTGATATCACCGTATTTTCGGCTATAGGCGCCCATTAACAAATTATCTTCAACCGACATACTGACAAATATTTGGCGGCCTTCGGGAACCAACGACAAGCCGTTCTGGACCCGTTTCGGCGCAGTCCAGTGGCTGATATTTTCGCCGCCAAAAACGACGTTACCGCCGGATAGATGAACCGTGCCCTGGATAGCCTTGAGCAAAGAGCTTTTGCCCGCGCCATTGGCACCAAGAACGGTGACGATCTCGCCTTGTTCAATATCAAGCGAAATTGTTTTGACGGCATGATTGCGGCGATAGCGAACATCAATGTCGTTAATTTCAAGCAGCATCAGATGCATCTCCACCAAGATAGGCTTCTAACACTTGCGGGTCTTTGCCGACTTCTTCTGGTGTACCCTCAAATATCTTGCGGCCAAAATTAAGCACGACGACATTCTGGCAAAGATTGCGGACGAAATTCATGTCGTGTTCGACGACCAATAAGGTTGTGCCACTGCTTGATACTTTCTCCAATAATGCCTGAAGCTCATTGGCTTCTGCCGCATTGAGACCGGCAGCAGGCTCGTCGAGGAGCAATAGTTTTGGATCCGACATCAGCGCGCGGACAACTTCGATGCGTTTCTGCACGCCGTAGGGAAGTTCCGATACCACTTGACCTGCATATGTGCCCAGGCCGGCCTCGCTCAACGACGCTCGCGCTTGTTCTGCCCATTTGTTTTTCGGTCTGAGACCCAGCGGATAAAAGATATCTTTAAACGAGGTGGCCAAATGATGCTGTCCGAGCATAACGTTTTCAACGGTGCTCAAATGCGGCATTAGGCGAATGTTTTGGAAACTGCGGGACATGCCGAAATTGATCCGATCGCGCGCCGGTACATGGGTGATGTCGGCGCCGTCTAAAAACATCCGGCCACTATTGACTTCATAGATGCCGCTCAACAAGTTGAAAATTGTCGTTTTGCCCGCGCCGTTCGGCCCAATTAACGCCGAGCGGCTGCCTTTTCCGATGGCAAAACTGACATCGTCAATGACCGCCAAGCCGCCAAATCTTTTGGTTACGGAAGAGAGTGTAAGCACAGCGGACATTAAACACTCTCCATATTATTTGAAAGATTTTGCGGTGATTTTTGCGGCACTTTACGGAACAATAATTCAAGGAAAGTGCGGGTCATGATCCCTTCCGGCCTGAGCACCATCATACCGACAATAATAGCGCCAAAGACGGCAAATCGAAGCTCACCGATCAGCTCCCACCCTATTGCGTCACCTATTGTGCGGAGCAATTCTGGAACAAAGGTGAAAAATAACGCGCCAATCAATGGCCCCCAAGGCGTCTGGGTGCCGCCAATCAAAACATAGAGTAAGACAAATATACTAAATAAAATGCCCCAGTTTTGTACCTCGATATAATCGAACTGATGACCATAGAGCGCTCCGGCAAGGCCGCCGAGAAAGGCGCCGATGGTAAAAGCACCAACCTGAATGTGACGGGCGTTGACGCCAAATAATATGGCGACGCTTTCATCATCATGGATCGAGCGCATGGCCAGACCAAAACGGGTCGATATCAAATAAAAGCCAAACAAAATAACGCCAATGGTTACCGGCAATAAATCTTCCAATTCCGCGTGGCTGGAGACCGGAAAGCCGGAGGCCCCGCCAACAATTTCCATATTTAGGACAATACCAGCGACAATTTCAGCGAAGGCAAATGTTGCTAAGATCATATAAACGCCTCTGGTGCGTAAAATTGGAAACGACACTAAAAATCCAATTAGTGCTGTAAACAATGCTGCCGCCGGGACGGAGAGCAACATCGGCAGGCCAAGCCCGTCATCGACTGAATTTAAATAGGCGTCCATATAGGCGCCGATGATCATGAAACCGGCGGCGCCGAGATTAAGCTGGCCCGCTGCTGCCGGCAGGAACACCGAATAAGCGATGATAATGTTGAGGCACAGGATGACGATCAGGCCGGTTAAATAAGCACTCATGATCAAAACTTTCCTTTGCCGATACGGGTGTGACCAAACAATCCGGTGGGTCTAAACACCAATATCAGCAGCATCAGCCCCCAGACTGGTACTTTGATGATCTCAGCGCCCCAGAAATGGATCGACAAAACTTCGACCATGCCAATGATTAATCCGCCGGCAATCGCGCCCCAGATATTTCCAAGGCCACCAATGACCATGCCGGCGATTGCATTGGTTGCAACATGGTCGCCAATATAAGGACTAACGTTTTTATAATTGATCGTGAATAAGATACCCGCTAAGGCACAGAGAAATCCCGTCATCATAAAGACCACCGGTACAATGCGGCCGACATCGACCCCCATCAATGTGGCCGTATCCGGCTTTTCAGCAATACTGCGAAGGGCACGTCCAAGCTGGGTCTTTTTTAACAGCAGGCTCAGGGCAAATACCAAGGCGACCGAAAGCGCTAAACTAATCAACTGCGGGATGCCGAATATTAGACCAGCAATGCTAAACTGAGCATGGGCAAAAGGCGAATTGAACGACATTGGATCGGTACCCCAGATCATGATCACGACATGCTCAAAGATGATGAGGAAACCAAGTGAGCTGACCAAGGGCAGCGCGTGTTCCGTGGCATCGCCATATTTTGCCTTCATGTAACGGTAGGTAAATCGCTCAATAATGAGCGATGCGACAATTGCCACCGCCATGCCAAGAGAGGCGCCGACCAGCCAGTGAAACCCCGCCGCCGTGGTCGCCCAGGTGATCATGGCGGCAACCATAAACAAGGCGGGAATGGTAAAATTGAGAAAGTTCAACATGCCAATGGTCAAGGTAAACGCCACCGCAACCATGACATAGACACTGCCTAACATTAGACCGTTGATAATTTGCTGAGCAATCAACATAATTTAAACCAGCCTATGGATCAGATAGGTATATGTGACTCATGGTTTTCTAAATACCATTCGGCGATTTCCTCCCGGGTTGTCCACCAAATGTCATCATGGGATTTAGCATAGCGAATGAAATCTCTTAACGCACGGATACGATAGGGCTGGCCAATAACGTGGGGGTGCAGTCCAATATTCATGAACCGGCCGCTGCTCGCACTTTCCTCATAGAGCCAATCAAACTGTTCTTGGAACATTTGCAGGCCACCTTCGGCAACAAGTCCTTGGCGCAGGAAGCTGAAATCGTTCACTTCAGACGTGTACGAAACCGACACCATTGGTTTGCCGCTCCGCGTTTGAACCAAATAGGGCTGATCGTCATTCAGCAGATCGGTGGTGAATATCAATCCTTCTTCGGCAAGAATATCAACGGTATTAAGAGTTGTGCGCAGTGAGCTCGACAGCCAGCCTTTGGCTTTTTTGCCGCAAACTTGCTCATAAATATCAAGGGTTCGCCGAATAACTTCGCGTTCAGCATCTTCGTCGAACATATGATCGGTGAGTAATTCAGTCTGAACGTAATTATGGGGCACAATCTCCCATCCCCGTTCGAGAGCAGCCTCAATGACCGGTCTTCGTTCAGTCACCATTTTGCCATTCATTGTACAACTCGATGGTACACCTTCCGCATCCAACACATCAAAAATACGCCAAACTCCGATTCGCTGGCCATATTCTCGCCAGGTGTAATTTGGATTGTCATATACATTTCCAGCAAGATTCCCACCAACAATACTGGGGCCGCCGGGATAATAGGGCTCTGTAGTGTCGCGTACCGGGTCCCAATATTCCAGATTTGTTGTCAAAATGATGGCCAATCGTTTGCCATCTGGCCAACGCAAGGGCTGGCGATTTGGGAAGGGAATAAAGTCGTAATGCATATCGGCCTCCGGATAGTAAGTATTATTATTTCTTAATTAGTGTAGGCAGGGGATACTAGCAGTCAATAACCGTATGCGGATAACAGAACTGTCCTTATGATATAACCGTTTCCGTTTCTTAGCCCATGCGGCAGTTGCAGACCTTCTTCCCACCACAGCCGTTCAATCTTCTTACGATTAACCACCCAGCCTTCCATACGAAGCAGTTGAACAATCTTACGGTAACCATAACGACCATCGCTGCCTAGCCGTTCGGATCTTCGCTAAATGAAGGTCATCGTCATCAATTTTACGGATTGTCTTATAGCGCTGGGCACTCCGCGCCAAGCCAATCGTTTTGCGGGTTCGCCGCTCAGAGGTATCCAGCTTTTGACGAACATAAATCACAGCCTGACACAGATCAGCAATTGTCAGGCCCTGGTAAAAAGATCCTGCTGAGAAAGTCGTGCGTGGTATCCGCCGCAAGACGCATCGGAAGCATTAAACAGAAGAAGAAGACCCGCATAGTCCTTGAAGGCTTGCGGGGAGAAGAGAATATTGCCGCACTGTGCCACCGTGAGGGTGTTTCTGAGAGCCTGTATTACAGCTGGTCAAAGGACTTTATGGAAGCCGGCAAGAAGCGCTTGGCCAGCGACACGGTGCGTCAGTCCACCAGCAATATCGATGTAATGCCGGTACGCCATAATTCTAAAATAAGATACTAATCTCCGATCTCAAGATTACAGCTAACCTACATCTCTCCTCCCCTTACGCATCCTCGTCCCTAAAGCCGCCTTCTTCGAAACTGCTGCCGGTGACATGGGGAAGGTTGTTGGAACTGCCGCGGATGAAACTGCGCGGCATCAAGGCGTTGATATCAGGATAACGGCCAGGATCAAGATCGGCGTCTTTTACTCCGGGATAGTCCGCGGCATAACGGTAAGCGCGGAACACCATGTTGTTGGTGCCAAACAGAGCATGATCGTAATAGAACGGGGAATTAAATTCCCAGACCATGTCGCCTTCCTTGGTAACTTCGAAAATACGACCCTTGGTGGCTTCGCAAATCAAGGTCGTGCCGTTGGGCTGGCGCTGGGCACCGGAGCAGATGAAGCTGTTAAAATCGAAGGGCGGGTCTTCCTTGTATTCCCATTCAATCTGATCAGTTTTTGGATTAACTTCGATAACGCGGGAAAAATCGAGGGTGGTATAGACCCGGTGAGCGCCGTTGTCGAAAAGTAGTATGTTACCATTCTCCATCAGCGTCGGATTGTGCTGACCGGCGATCTCGCCAGGGCCCCACCGCCAGATGATATCGCCGGTCGATCGTTCGATAATGACGATTGTATTGATGCAGCGAAAACTGACCAGCAGATTACCGTCCGGTAACATAGTGATGGCGTTGAGATTGGTCCAGCGGTCGCGGGGATGCAGTGGCCCCAAGATATCGATCTCGACATCAAGATGATCGAAGGAATTCCATTCCCAAACGACTTCTTTAGTTTCCTTATCAATCTCCTGAATGGCTTCACCCCACATGACGCCGTTCAATTCGGTGCCCGGCTGGCCGCCCTGTACTGTCCTGGCGATGTCCTCGGGAACTTCCCGCCACACGGCGATCATCAGATTGCCGTTAACTACTTCTGCGAAACAATGGCTATGCAGGGGATCGATATATTCCCATATAATATTGCCGTCCCAATCGACCTCGGTCAACTGGCCGCCGTTGCCACCGAACTCGGGTAGGGGAGACGGGATGAGCTTGCCAATATAAAGCAGGTTACCGTTGGACAGCAGTTTGCCGTAATTGCCGGGAATGTTTTCCATCTTCCACTGATGGACCACCCGCCCCAACATATCGATCAGCCATACGTTACGGCCCATCATGGGGGCAAATAGCGTATAACCTTCGAAGGCTCGTCCTTTTTCATAGTGGGTGACGCCGTGGATATTTCTTCTGACAACGCTCATGTGAGAATCCTTCCAGTTATTACTCTGCAGACCAGCAGCACAGCTTAGGACGATGAAATGCCCCGCAGCGAGCACTTTTGTCCGATAATTACGTAATATGGAATTCTACGCGCTGGGAAAGGATGCGTAGGGTTCGTCGGAGCCAACTCGTCTGTCCGGGATCGGTTTTTTTGGACCCCACATGCGGTACTCGAAAAGCGGGGCGCCCTTCTTGAAGGCGGGGCACTCTGTCATGCGCCGATACCATTCGACAACCTTGGGTGTCCCGTCCAGTAGATCGAGCATGTCGAGATAGTCGATCCGATCCAGGATGGGCCCCAGGCTGATATCGGCCAGGGAATAGGTTTCGCCGCAGACCCAGGGACCACCTGATGCTTCAAACTGTTTTTCGAGCCTTGCCATGTACCAGGTGAACTTTTTGCCCGCTTCATCGACCGATTTCTGGTCCAAGGGCGACGAAATTCGATTTAAATAGTCCTGAGCCCGCGCCTGGTCGGGATGGCGTTTCGACCATTCCCTAAGTTGATCCATGCCATAAGCTTTCTCCCGGAGGGTCATCATCAGGTTAAAGCTCATGGTGACGATCAGGGGAAAAAGGTAGGCCTGCTCTTCAAAGGCCCATTGGCGCATTGTAGCGCGCGCAACCGGATCTTTCGGCGTCAGAGGGTTCTCCGGAAATGTTTCGTCGAGATATTCGGCGATGATGCCCGACTGCATAAGAACATGACCGTCATGGATCAGGGAAGGCACGATGGAATGGGGATTAATGGCCTGATATTCCGGCTGGAAATGATCAAATTGAACCGACGCGATGAGATGTTCCTGCCAATCTAGGTTTTTCTCTGCCAGCACCGTCCGGACTTTGAAGCAGCATGGCGAATCCCAAAAATGATAAAGTTCGATCATATATCCCTCCCCTTTGTGATCAGCCGATATTTCCGCAATCCATTTTTTCGTCATACGTTAAATCAATTGATAAAAAGATACATTGTCTCTCATCTAAAGCATCATAACGTAATAAAATTGTTTCCAAAAAGAAACAATCGTGGTGGCGTGGATGTGGTATTTGTTGGTTTACCGTTCCCGGTAAACAATGGTTTCCGGGCCTTGCCGTTGATCCATCAAATTTTATCCGGGCTGAAACCAGTCATTTTCTAAGCTTACCAGCTACTGGCGCGGGCCCGTGACGTACAACAACACCTTGATCTTACGAGTTGCAGAGTTAAATAAGATTCCTGACCCGATTGTGAAGACAATTTTTCACCTGGAAAGTAGATATGACAAATTCAAATGCTGAACATACCATCGCTGAACGTTCTCGGGATATCGTCCAGATTACACCGGGCATCCCGGCTTCGGACGGCGATGGGGTCAAACTGACCCGCGTTGTCGGAACCCATGATCTGGATATGGTGGACCCCATTCTTATGCTGGACGCCTTCGGCTCCGACCAACCGGGCGATTATATCGGCGGCTTTCCCGATCATCCTCACCGGGGTTTCGACACGGTGACTTATTTATTGGCCGGAAAAGTGCGCCATAAAGACAATGGCGGGCACGAAGGCATCATTGAGTCGGGCGGCGTGCAATGGATGACGGCCGGACGGGGTGTCGTCCATTCCGAAATGCCGGAGCAGGAGAACGGTCTTCTCAAGGGCTTTCAGCTGTGGATCAATTTGCCCGCATCAGAAAAAATGTGTGACCCTTATTACCAGGAATTTCCCGCTGAAGATTTGCCGGTGGAGGACTTGACCGGCGGCGGCACTGTCAAAGTGATTGCCGGGCGGACCGGCCAGGGTACCAAGGGCCCGGTGACGATTGAGGCTACCGATCCTATCTATTTCGACGTTGACTTGCTGGCGGGCGCTTCCTTCCACCAACTGATCCCGCCAAGCCACAGCGGCTTCGTTTATGTCATCGACGGCAGTGTTGCCATTGGCCAAGATGAGCTGGATCTGCCTACCGAACATTTGGCAGTTCTGGGCGATGGCGACGCCGTGGCAGTCACCGCCGGCGAGTCAGGCGGCCGGTTTCTGCTGATTGCCGGCAAGCGGCTGGATGAGCCGGTAGCCCGAGGCGGACCTTTTGTCATGAACACCCGTCAGGAAATCCTCCAGGCTTTCCAAGATTTTCAAACAGGAAATTTTTAGGGAGAAAGCGGCGTGGGTCTTTTGCAGAACGGCGTTTGGCGCAACCAATGGTATGAAACCAAAGCTAGTAAGGGCCGTTTCATCCGATCGGAATCTCTGTTCTGCAACTGGGTTACCGAGGACGGATCGGCGGGACCGACCGGTGTCGGCGGCTTTAAAGCCGAACCCGGCCGCTATCATCTCTACGTCTCCCATGCCTGTCCCTGGGCGCATCGCACGATGATATTCAGAGCCCTGAAAGGGCTGGAAGACAAAATCTCGGTTTCCATCGTCAATTGGTTTATGGGCGAAGACGGTTGGACCTTTGACGAGGCCGACGGGGTTATTGCTGATCCTATCAACGACGCCGCCTTTATGTACCAGATTTATACCGCCGCCAACCCGGAATACAGTGGCCGGGTGACGGTGCCCGTCCTTTGGGACAAAGAAACGCACACCATTGTCTCCAAGGAATCCGCCGAAATCATCCGTATGTTCAATTCGGCTTTCGACCAGGTGGGGGCATCGGGCGGCGACTTCTATCCGGCGGCATTGCGCGCAGCCATCGACCCGGTTAATGACCGGATATACGAAACAGTAAATAACGGCGTCTACAAGACCGGTTTCGCCACCAGCCAGGAAGCCTATGAAGAAGCGGTCATTCCCCTGTTCGAGACATTGGATTGGCTGGAGGACCGTCTCGCCCATCAAAGGTATCTTTTGGGTCCGGATATCACCGAGGCCGATTGGCGGCTGTTCACGACGCTGATCCGGTTTGACCCTGTCTATGTGGGGCATTTCAAATGCAACCTGAAACGGATCACCGATTATCCGAACCTGTCAAATTATGTCCGGGATCTGTTTCAGCAGCCCGGCGTGGCAGCGACCGTAAATATACACCACATCAAATCTCATTATTACGGCAGCCACGAGAGCATCAACCCTTCGCGCATTGTCCCCCTCGGCCCAACCATCGACTATGCCCAGACTCATGACCGCGACCGGTTATTTCGGTGACAGTTTATTTAATTATCTAATTAGTAAACTGTCAGCGAAACTAAAGACGCTGTGTTAAGGTGGAAAAAAAAATCTAATGCGGGGCAGGCAAAAATAATGAGCGATGCTGATTTCGATATTTCCCAATGCATGCGGATGGGCTTTGATCGTCGGCTTTTATGACCGCGCCCTTGATCTCGTCTGGTACCCATCCTGGATTTCCATCTGGCTGCCGGAAATGCTGCCGTCGTGGATCAAACCGTGGCAGTTTTTTTAAATCAAGGATCGGTTTGCTATTTGCCGGTTTTCAACCCCGCATGATTTTGTTAGACCGGATTTAAATTAACGGGGTAAAGAGATTATAATGAAGGCTATTCGCGTCCACCAGAAATCCGAGAGTTCGGATAATCTGAAGTTTGAACTAACCAACCTCGACACTCCAGAAATTAAAGATGGCGGATGCCTGATCAGAATTGAAGCCAGCTGCATCAATCCCAGCGACGTTAAGGCGTTGCTTGGAAAAATGCCCAATTTGGTGTGGCCCCGAACGCCGGGCCGGGACTATGCCGGTACGGTCATCGAGGGGCCGAGCGAATTGATCGGCAAGGAAGTTTGGGGATCCGGCGGCGATCTCGGCATGTCCCGCGACGGTGCCCACGCAGAATTCACTATCGTCGATGCTGCCGGCGTGCGCGAAAAACCTGCCAACCTTTCCATGACTGAGGCCGGATCGGTCGGCGTCGCCTGGACCTGTGCTTGGCTTGGTATGACCCGCTCCAACGTAACGTCAGGCGAAACGGTCGCCGTGTTGGGCGCCAACGGCAAGGTGGGTGAAGCCTCTATCCAGATCGCGACGGCGGCAGGTTCCCGCGTTATTGCCGTCGAACGCAGCCGCGACGAATATAACGGCCATGCCACCGGCCCCGTTGATGTGGTCAATCTCTCGAAAGAATCCGACCTCCGCCAGGCCATCCTGGACCGCACCGATGGAAATGGGGCCGACATTATTATGAATACGGTGGGCAGCCCTTATTTCGAAGCGGCCTGCTACTCCCTCAACAAGGAAGGCCGCCAGATCATCCTATCCACCAAACAAGAGGAATGTTCGATCAATCTAAAGACCTTCTATCGGGGTAACTATCACATGGTCGGCGTCAGCAATATGGACCATCACCATATTTTATCCGGTGATTTAATGGAGAAAATGCGATCCGGTTTCGAGAGCGGCTCCTATAAGCCCTACCCCATCAAGGAACAAAATGTGTATACCCTGGAGAATGCCGGCGAAGCCTATGGCATGGTCTTGAAAGGTGAATGCCGCGACCGAATTGTCATAAATCCGCAAGGATAGCCTGCTATTTAAATAACAATTTGTACTGGAGGCACACCGATCTATACAATTCTCGTTCTTTGCACCGAAAATTCCACCTGAATGAGATCGTCATAAATATTATATCGATTAGGAACAGTTTTAGATGAAGTCATATTCGCTTAGCCGCAGGCTGTTTGCCGAGGCCCTCGGCACGGCCTTTTTGCTGGCGGCGGTCGTCGGGTCCGGCATCATGGGGGATCAACTATCAGGCGGCAATATCGCTATCGCCCTGCTGGCCAACGCCATCGCCACCGGCGCCATCCTGGTGGTGCTTATTCTCATTTTCGGGCCAGTGTCCGGCGGCCACTTCAATCCCGCAGTGACCGTTTCCTTCGTCATTCAAAAGGAAATCGGGATCGGGTTAGCAACGGCTTATATTATTGTCCAATGCATTGGCGCCATTGCCGGCGTCATGGCGGCGCATGTTATGTTTGGTGAGCCCCTGCTGACTTCGTCCACGACACTGCGGACCGGGTTGGGCCAATGGACCGGGGAATTTATCGCCACTTTCGGCCTTATCGCCACCATCATCGGCTGCGTCCGCACCCGCCCTGAAGTGGTCGCTTACGCGGTGGGTATTTTCATTACCGCCGGATACTGGTTTACCTCATCGACATCCTTTGCCAATCCAGCCGTCACTCTGGCCCGGTCGTTCACCAATACTTTTTCCGGCATCAATCCGGCCCACATGCCGCTGTTTATCGTCGTACAACTTGCCGCAGCGGTGGTAGTGACGGTAGTCTTCGTCTGGCTTTACAAGGATGAATAAAATTGATGGCATTATTAGCGGCAGAATCCGACGGCCCGGCGTTTCCGGTCTCAACGGTCAGCAAAGACGGGCTGGCGGAATGGTGCGGGGCACAGCCACCGGAAATTGGGGCGTGGATCCGAACCACCGGTTTTAAAGCCCACCCTGGTGAATTCAGCCTGCTGCCCGATGGCAGCGGCGGTCTGTTTGGCGTATTGCTGGGTCTTTCTGCCGATCAGTTCAGCATGTGGGACGCGGGTGATCTTGCCCGCAAGCTGCCCGACGGCATCTATGCCTTGGCTGGCGAACTTGATGCAAAACGGGCCATGGGATTGAGCCTCGGCTGGCTGCTGGGCGCCTATGAGTTCAACCGCTACAAAGAACCCAAATCGGACGCCGACCAATCAATCGGGGTCAGACTCCGCTGCCCGGAGAACTGCGATCGCGAACTGCTGGAAAATTCAGCAACCGCTAGTTTCCTGGTGCGCGATCTCATCAATACGCCGGCTGGTGATATGGGGCCGGCAGCACTGGCCGAAGCCGCCAAAGAACTGGCGACGACCCATGATGCCGAATTCAGCGTTATCGTCGGCGACGATCTGCTGGCCGCCAATTATCCCGCCATCCATGCCGTCGGCCGAGCGGCAGCCGAAGCGCCGCGACTGGTGGATTTGATTTGGGGTGAGCCGGATGCGCCAAAGGTAACCTTGGTCGGAAAGGGCGTCTGTTTCGATACGGGCGGTCTCGACCTTAAACCGTCGGGTGGCATGAAGCTGATGAAAAAAGATATGGGCGGCGCAGCCCATGTCCTGGGATTGGCGCAGATGATTATGGCCGCTAAAATTCCGGTACGTCTGCGGGTTCTCATTCCTGCCGTCGAAAACAGCGTTTCCGCCAATGCGATCAGACCGTTAGATGTGGTCCCGACCAGGAATGGCAAGACCGTCGAGATCGGTAATACCGACGCCGAGGGTCGGGTCATTCTGGCCGATGTCCTGGCGGAGGCCAGTAGCGAGGAACCGGATTTTATTGTAGACTATGCTACGCTGACGGGCGCCGCGCGAGTGGCGTTGGGAACGGAACTGCCGGCCTTGTTTTGCAATGACGAAAATTTCGCCAACGCAATATTAGCGGCGGGCGTTACGACCCAGGATCAATTGTGGCGACTGCCTCTCTGGCACGGCTATAAAAAATCGATCGAAGGCAAAACCGCCGACCTGACCAATGCCCCGGAAAGTGGTTTCGGCGGTGCAATCACGGCGGCCCTCTTTTTGCAGGAATTCCTGGCCGGGAAATCCACTGATAAAAACGCCCAGAAAATAACTGCCGCTATACCGTGGGCCCATATCGATTTAATGGCCTGGAACTTATCTTCGAAGCCCGGCCGTCCCGAAGGCGGCGAGGCCATGTCTATGCGGGCGTTGTTTTCGGCGATTGCCCAGCTCTATTCTAGATAACCGCCAGTTTCATTTGATAACAAATTGTATATAAATATCGGGCATTTGTTACGAAGTATTGGCTTTTTGTCGAAAATAAAAAAAATGATACGTTATTGAAACGAGATGGTGTCCCATGAGCGTGAATCTGACTCCCAATCAAGCCCTTGAGCTATGGCAAAAAGCTGTGGTGGAGGGGGTGAAACGAGAAGCGCCGAACTTGTCGGCACGCAAATAGCGCTATTATTATTAGTCTATATGACAAAAGGTCCCCACACGGTTCGCGTTTTGGCGAAAACGCTGAGCGTTTCAAAACCAGCCATCACCCGCGCCATAGACCAGTTGTCAGATTTGGAGATGGTCCGCCGCAAACCGGACGAGGACGACCGCCGCTCAATCCTGGTGCAACGCACCGTCAAAGGCTCTTTCTTCCTCAGGGAATACGGCGAAATTATTTTCGACACCGGTAAAACGATTAGTTAAAAGCTTCACCGATATTGCGGTCCCGCGACAGCTGGAAGCGGGTCAAGTAGCTGGGCAGGATGGTATCTGCGCCCGTTGCCTCGACACCTAAATCCGCCAAACCCTTGGCATCGGACCCGGCAACATTGTCTGTCTTTAGCTGATTGATTTGGTCACAGGTAATTATTGTTTCAGGCCATTTCTCCAGGAACCAGGCATAGAAGGACAACCAGAAAAACGGAATGGGAATCAACCAGCGTTTTCTCTGGATGTGCTTAAGCAGCAATTCCATGATTTCCTTGCTGGAATAAACTTGCGGGCCGCCTAGTTCATAGGTCTCACCCGCCGCCGCCGAGGTTTTCAAGGCGTTGACAATGGCGTCGGCGACGTCGCCGACATAGACCGGCTGAAGTTTGGTACCACCATCACCGTAGATATCGCAATGCACGGTGCCCTTATCGGAGAACCAGGTCAGTTTGGGGATAACCGGACAGCCGAAAACCGGCAGGGCCGGAGTAAAGCGCGCCAGCCCGGCAAATAAATTAAAAAAGCTGTCTTCCGGGCCAAAAATGACGCTGGGACGAAGAATTACCGCTGCCGGGAATGCTTCACGGACTGCCGCCTCGCCGGCGGCTTTGGTGCGGCCATAGAGGGACAAGGCTTCGGCATCGACACCGACTGCCGAAATATGAACCATTCGGGAAGCGCCAGCCGCTGTCGCCGCTTTGGCGATATTGGCCGCACCCGTTACATGAATATTTTCAAATTTCTGCCGGCCCCATTGCGACAGAATACCCACTAAGTTAACTACACAGTCAACGCCTTCGACGGCCCGGGCGACAGATTCTTCGTTCAGCACATTCGTGGGAATTGGGACGATTTGGCCGACATTCCCCATGGGTTTCATATAGGCGGCGTCTTCCGGATCACGGACGGCAATGCGGATGGTCCAGCCATCCGCCGCCAGGCGCCGCACCAAATGCCGGCCGACAAATCCAGATCCGCCGAAAACAGTTATGGTGCGCTTTCTCATCTTTTCCCCACCCGATCCTCAGCTAATACCCATATTCAATACACCAATACGATCCTTCTAATATACTTTCTGACGCGGCAAAACAACCTGCCGCTTGCCCCAAACCGCACCCCTGCAGCGCGAAACTCCATTGACAGGCCGGAGGCAGAGCGGTACCACCTCCCCTCGGAAATTAGCCCAGGTGGCGGAATTGGTAGACGCGCAGGTTTCAGGTACCTGTGGCCGCAAGGTCGTGGAAGTTCGAGTCTTCTCCTGGGCACCAGTCCTTAGGTGCTACACAGGTTAACCTACTGAAATCAAACGATTTCCCAATGGAGACCGTAGGAGTGTGAACCGTGTTGGTGAAAACTCCTTCCAGCCGAAAATCGGATTTAAGACTCGTTATGGTCTTGCCGCTAACCCATTTGCCGCTTCTGGTGCTGCTGCAGCTGGTGACACCGTTAACTCCGATGCTTCACTTGATGCCAATACGAATGCTTGGTATCGCAGAGTTAAAGTTACTAACCTTATGTAAAATAGGGATGTTAACAAAGACTAGGGAGAGCTTTTGCTCTCCCTAGTCTTTGTCTCCAAGACATGAGGGATTCGAATGTTTATCAAATACATATACTTCACAGTTCATTTCTATAAACATATCTAAAAATTCTTCTTCATTCATACAGATTTTATTATTATTTAAAACTCTTAAAAATTTACATTCTTTTCCAGTTAGTTTGCTTAATCCATGTTCAGATGATGTTTTGCCAGTTGTTTCCCATAACAAAGCATCCAAGCCCGTATGAAGTATAGACAAAGGCGGGGGTATAAGACCGCAACCCAATAATAAAAATAGGGGAAGGATGAACCAGAACTTCATTTGATTATTTATGATATAAATAGACTATAGAATAGGAGATACTAATGGCAGAAACAGGCCCCTTAGACAAGACAACCAACTAAGTTGGATTATGCTAGTCCGACACAATTTAAATTTGGTATACATCAATTACCGAAGGTAGAGTTTTTTGTCACTGCTGTAACTTTGCCAGAGATATCACTTACAGCCACATCTATGTCAACTCCATATAAAGATATTCCCCTGTGATGATGACAGAAAGTTGGAAAAAATTCAAGAAATGGCATCTCAGGTGCTACCAATGGGCACCTGTGTTGAGTGTCTACTCAATAAGCCCCCTGAGCACCCACAGAGAGTCCAGAGGCGACATTAGGAGTCAATCTAGGGGCCATCCGAGTCCCGGGGGGAGTCGGCTCAATTAATGCCTCTGAAAGAAGCTTAAATGACTCAGAAAAGGGTGTTCCTTAGGTGGCTAATGGAGACCTGAGATGACCAAGGAAGACTGTGAACCAAATTGTGAACCAAACATGCCCCTTTACAATTAACTCGGGGATTCCTAAGTTACTGAAAGTGTTGGATTGTAGGTCTAACTTGGTGCCTAGCT
>PBQI01000132.1 GCA_002725625.1 Rhodospirillaceae bacterium
CGGCTTCTCCCAATGCTGCCACGGCCAGCATAAATGCACGCCCCAAGAAAACGAAATCCGCTCCCAACGCATAAGCCCGCGCCACGTCAACGCCGGTACGCACACCACTATCCAACATAAGTGATATTCCGTCGCCGACTTCCTGTTTCATTGCCGGCAATATTTCGAGCGGTGACACTGCCGCTTCTATCTGACGACCACCGTGATTGGATAGGATGAGCCCGTCGACGCCGATTTCCTGACATTTTTTTGCATCGGCAAGGCCCAACACACCTTTCACCACAACCGGACCCTTCCAATATACCCGAATATCGGAGAGATGCTGCCACGTCACTTTGCCCGACATAACCGTCTGGATATATTGCGCGACACTTTTTAAATTTGATTTGTCTCCCGAGTAAGGCATCAGGGTTTCAAAACGGGGAATGCCGTTGGCCAATGTTCTAAAAGACCATTCGGGACAAAGAACCGATTGAAAAAAGGTGTTTAACCCCATACGCGGAGGTACCGACAAACCATTTTGCAAGTCCCTTAGCCGGCGGCCGCCAACTGGAATATCCACCGTGACGATTAGGGTTTTATACCCAGCGTCTTTTGCCCGGTCTAAAAGATCACGCTCTTGTTCCTGATCCCTAAAGGGATAAAGCTGAAACCAACCAACATCACCGCATCGCGCGGCGACTTTTTCAATGCTGCTGGTCGCCACGGTGCTGATACAAAACGGCATATCCGCTTTACTTGATGAAGCGGCCAAATATTCGGCCACTTTAGGCCAGATCATCCCGCCAAGTCCAATCGGCGCCACACCGAAAGGGAGACTGTATTTTTGCCCCATAACATTGATCGACAAATCAGGCTCATCGATTGGTTCCAGATAATCAGGAACAAACTGAACATTATCAAATACCCGCCGGTTCCGCGACAAGCCGCTTTCGTCGCCGGCTCCCCCGGCTAAATAGTCGTAGGCAAATTTTGGTATGCGCCTCTTCGCACGTCCTTCCAAGTGGGCGATCGACGGATATTTTCTCATCAATTGATCTGGCGCAGCAGACATTTTAAGTTTCCTTGGAATTATTTTGTATTCAATTTATCGCTTTGGAAGGATACATAATCAAGGTATTTGCGAACGATTCTGCCGTTTCTTTAATAAGATATTTGCCTTTCCACCTTATTTTTTCGTCAAATAGGAATTGACGATAAAGAGATTCGGCGCCAGCGCCACATTGATAGCCAAAGGCTCGGTTAAAGTTCAGTCGGTTGACCATGATATAGCAGCAGAGATGGCTTCGACAGATTCTACTTTTAAAGAGAGATTATATCATTCCTTTCTACTAACCGTTATCCGGCGGCTTCGAGTTATCGATTATCAGATGATCTTTCCCGGATAATCCATTTGATATCGGTCATTTTTTCGTTGCCCAACACGATTTAAAATCCTATTTTTTTCAGAAATTGGAATTGGGCATTTGGTAAAGAACCGCAGGAACAGTCGGAACAACCGGTGGCCGACGGTTAAACGCTGCCGGTGGAGTACTGTTGTTGCCGTTTTCGCGCTCCTGTTTCAAATTAGCATTCAATTTAGCGGCGCCCTCTCAGTCGGGGCCCTCGCTGTCGAATCGGACAACAATCTGCCGCCGTTGATCATTTGTTCTGCCGCCAGCGGTATCGTTCAAATTCTCGGTGATACGGATCAAGACACGCCGGCCAACAGCGAAATGCCGTGTATTTTCTGTCTCGTTTGCCAGGCCAAATTTTTGGGCGGTAGCCTGCTTACTGTTGAGCAACTCGTTCTCGCACCGCCGGAACAAACTGATTTAACCATTTATCAAATTAGTCATGCGAAATTAAATTCACTCGAGATTCGCAATCAAAGTCTGCCGCGCGCTCCGCCTTCTTTTGTTTAATTTTTAACATTCACCACCAATACCTTCACAGGAAACATGGCCCGTATTTGATCGGACTCGTTCCTATTGAATGTCGAATAAATTAGACGAAAGGAAGATCAGAGAAATGAAAAATATCTATAAAATATTGACTGTATTCGGCCTGATATTGCTGGCCTTGGCCGACAATTCTCATGCTCAAAATTATCAAGTCGGCCAATTGGAAGTCAGTCGCCCCTGGGCGCGAGCTTCCGCCGGTAAAGCGAAAAACGGCGCTGCCTATATTGACCAGATTATCAACAAGGGGAATACGGCAGACCGCTTTATCGGTGTCTCATCCGATGTCGCCATGAAGACTGAAATCCATAACCATATCCTGGAAGGCGGCATCATGAAAATGCGCCAGGTTAAAGGTGGCATCGAAGTGAAGCCGGGACACCCCGTAATCCTGAAACCCGGCAGCTACCACATCATGATGATGGGCCTCAAAGCTCCGTTGAAATTGGGGGGCACTATTCAAGTTACATTGGAATTTGAAAAAGCCGGAAAAATCCTCGTGAAAGTTCCGGTTTTAAAAGTCGGCGCATCAGGTAAATCCAAAATGAAGCATGACATGAAAATGAAGATGTAACTTTCAATTTTTACCTACCCGCTATATTGTTCGGGCGTCCGGAAATGATGCCAAAACAATATAGCCATCTCGAGGTCTAGGCACCAATGGCACGCCGTTCTATTCAAATTTTCATCATCCTCGTTGTCGCCGTGACCGGGTTTTGGCTGTGGAAAAACGAAACCGGATTTAAACTCGCTTCTCTATTTTTACAACAACCCATCCGCCCATTTTCACTGGTGGATCACAATGGCAAGAATGTTACGGATCGCAATTATCTGGGTCAGTACCTGCTTGTTTTTTTTGGTTACACCTACTGTCCCGATATCTGCCCAACCGGGTTGAACACCATGTCCGAGGCCCTCGATCAACTGGGAAAAAACGCAGCAAAGGTCACACCGCTGTTTATCAGTATCGACCCGGCGCGGGATACACCGGAACATCTGAAAGACTATGTAGAGAATTTTCATCCCCGATTGGTGGGACTAACGGGTTCAAACGAACAGATCGCTGTCGTCGCCAAATCCTATAAGGCGCTTTATATTAAAATGGATGATGACGAGAAAGACCCAGAGACTTATCTGATGGGCCATACGGCAACAACCTTCCTGACTGGGCCCAAGGGTTTACCGATCCTGATCTTTAATCGCGAAGTCGGCCCGGAAGAAATGGCGGCGAAGCTGAAAAAATTTATTAAATAATTCTTTCACATCGTCATATGACGAATCGTGATGACAATTATATAGACCACGAAAGCACCGAGAAAAGTACTTGGCGGAGCCCACCGCCAACTGATGATATGGGGGGGTACCTTGGCGACACGGGACATGAATAAATTCGTGCCGGATACGGGTGAGATCTGCGTGCTCAGTCCCCAGCAAGCGAGATAGATTAATCCGACAGTCCAATCGCTGAGACCGATAGATGCAGGTGGCAGGACAGCGGCGAAAAAAATCACGATGATCACCGGATGCAGGCCCATCATGGCGCTCAAAAGAAACGTTAAAATGATGGCCAGGAGCTTTAAGTCTGCACAGCAGATCAAATTGTTGACTGCCGCACTTAAGTCGCCCGCCGGGATCGCGCTGGCCAGCCCCACGCCGAACACATTAGCGGCCACAAACATCATAGCTTCATTGCGCAGCATGCAGGAACCGGCGACAACCTGCACCACCATTGCGCCTGTATGCCTAAGGGCGTTTGGACTGGAACGTTGAATAGCCCAATACCAGACAGCGGAAAATATGGGACCGACAAGTCCCAGGGTAACTGGGATCGAAGTGCTTGCGATCTCCGCTAAAATCATCACCGAAGACATTAGTAGCGCCATGATAACGAAGGCGCGTAACATATCCGATTTCGAAATTATAAATTTTTTGCGAACACCGTCATCTATACCGCGCTGGCGCAGCATGACGCGGTCATAGGCCCAACTGGACACCATCAAAACGGCCGCCAAAGCGGCGCCCCCTGGTGCAACTTGCTGCCAGCTCAATGATGGCAGGGCAACCAGTACGACCACCATACCGATATAAAACGGCGACCACAGGGACGCGCTGGTAAACCCCTGCATCAAAGCCAAAGACAACCGCCGGCGCATAAGCTTATCTTTTTGCTCCTCGACCATCACCGTCAAGAGACTAAGCCCGGCCAAATTCAGGACTGATCCCAAGACATGAACGCCGAAGGAAAGAAAAAGAAAGCGCCGCCCCGATGGCTGATTGATGATCGCTTGGCGGACCGCACGTAAAGCAGGACTACGGCTAACGGGAAACTGCAACCAGGAAACGGCGAAGAACAATAATAGAAAAGCGCGGGATCGGGCGATACCGTCGAGCAGCACATCCTGCCAATCCGAGGAACTAGCGGCGCCGGCAATGCCGACAACAATCAACACCAAGCCGGCTATCTGTTGCGCCCGCGGCAAATTGCCGAACTCGAATACAAGAAACAGGACAATCATCGCCGAGGTCACGTTTTCTAGGATAGGTTGAGGCTGGAAAAAATCGACAATGGTCGACACTGCGATTGCCAAATACAGCCACGCGGTAAAAGTCGAGCGTTCGGGGATCATGAGGGAAGTCTATAATTTCGACCGGAGGGACACAACGCGTGTGTCCTGCTGCCGAATTTAACCACGCACTTTGGGCAGCATGATATAGGACCAGGGGCTGGGAACATCTTCCATGGGGACTTCGATTAAGGTCGGCCCTCCTCGCTCAATTGCCTTTTCGATTTCTTGCTGCAGTGCAGCTGGACTGGCAGCGCGGCAGGACTCGACACCAAAGGCATCCGCCAATTTGACAAAATCTGGACTATTCAAATCACTGGCGATAGTACGACCGTCATAGTCTTCAATCTGAATGCGCCGCACGTTACCAAAAGCATTGTCGTTAAAGACCACGGCAATCACCCCGATATTGTGCCGGATAGCCGTCGCCAATTCCGACGCCGTAAACATAAAGCCACCATCCCCTGAAATAGAAAGAACGACCTTGTCCGGCATAGCCGATTTGGCGCCGAGCGCGCTGGCGAATCCCCAACCCAGGGTTCCCTGATAGCCCGTCGATAGAAAAGTGCGAGGTTCATAAACTGGATAGGCAAACCGGCTAACATAGCCGACTTGCGTCAGTTCATCGACGAAAATACCATCCTCGGGCAGCGCCGTACGAATGGCATTGAGGTAATCATACTGCGGGGTCAGCTTTTCGTATTCCGCCAATTGCAGTGATTTCATTTCAGTCATTTCCGCTTCCCGGCTGGGATGGGGCGGATGGAAGTTCATCGCGTTTAATAAGGCCGGCACGGCCTTTTCCGCACGCGCCAAGATAGCAACATCGGGTACACGGATGCGGTGCATTTCCTTCTCGTCCACTTCAATGCGGATAATTTTCAATTTGTCATCACTGCCCCACATTTGGATTTGCGGCTGCAATCGTGTACCGATGCCCAGGACCACATCGCACTCTTTCCAAAGCTTATTACCGAGAGGTGACGTAACCGACAGATAATGCCGCGCATCCATAATTCCTTGACCATTGCGAAAGGCGCTGACCGGCGCCTGCAAATACTCCGCTAAGCGCCGCAAATCAGCACTGGCTTCCCGGGCACCGCCGCCAACAACGATCATCGGATTTTTCGCTCCAGCCAATAAATCCGCCGCCCGTTCGATCGAAGCCAGATCCAAATGCGGATTATTCGGCTTAATGGGCTCCTCCGGTACTTTGACATCTGAACGCTTTGCCCAGCAATCCATGGGCACTTCGATAGCCACCGGGCGGGGCCGCCCGGACAACAAGGCGTCGAAACAAGCGCGCAATTCCGTCACGGCTTCCTCGGGTGACGTCACCCGGGCGGCGTGCTTGGTCAGCGTTTTCATGATCCCAAGCTGATCGGGAATTTCGTGTAAATGACCGAACCCCTTGCCGAGAGCACCCGATCCGATTTGGCTGACCAAGGCAAATACCGGCGCATTGACGGCGTAGGCGGTGGACAAAGCAGCACAGGCATTGAGGAACCCGGGACCTGGTACGACGCAAAATGCCTGTGGCTGGCCGGTGGCCATGGCAGCCCCTAGCGCCATATAAGCTGCGGACTGTTCGTGCCGAACGTGAAGGGGTTTCAGCCGATCCTGATAATCAAAGAGTGCGTTAAAGAAGTTATCACTTTGCACACCCGGCAGGCAGTAGAGGGTATCGATATCGTACAGCAACAACTGCTCGATAATAATTTCAGCAGTGCTTTTATCGGCCATAGCAATCCTCAAAAGGTCAAAGTTGACGATTTGAGTATCAGCGCGATCCCCAGAAGGCCAGCCCCTATGGAGAATAATTTCCTATAGTGAAATAGTATCCCGTCAAAAGGGAGAGCTCGTCTGCGTATTTCGTCTTGTTTACCGGCTCCGCTCTAAAGTCCCATTCGTTTCGCTGTGAGCAACCGCATGATGTCGCTGGTACCACCGCCGATCAGGGGAAAAAAGGAATCCCGCAGATAGCGCTGGGCCGGATATTCCATGGTCAGGCCATACCCACCGAAGATGTTCAACGCTTTCTGGCAGATTTCGCATCCCCCGTCACCGGCAACGATCTTAGCAATCGCCGCTTCTTTGGTGACGTCCTCGCCCCGGTCAGCCATGGCCGCCGTATGGTAGGTGTAGAGATGAGCCTGTTCAAAAGTGGCCAGCATGTCCACCAGCTTGAACTGGACTGCCTGGAAGCTACCGATGGTCCGGCCAAATTGTTCCCGTTCCTTGGCGTATTCAAAGGCTGCATCATAGGCCGCCCGTGCGTTGCCCAGGGCAATGGCCGCCGTAATAATGCGATCAACGGTAAGCATCCGGTAAGCGCTTTTGAAATCGCTATCCTCGCCCCCCAGCCGGCAATCGAAGGGCACTTTCATGTCCGCGAAAAACAACTCACCCGTATCAGAACAATAGGTGGTGAATTTTTCGATTTTGCGACCAACACTGAACCCTGGCGTTTTGGTATCCACCAAAAATAATGCCATCCCCTTGGCGCCCTTGCCATCGCCCACTTTGGCGACCACCGTTATAAAGTCGGCGTTGATACTGTTGGAGATGAAGATCTTGCTGCCGTTGATAACATAGCCGTCATCGGTGCGATCCGCCCGCGTCCTAATATTGGCGGCATCGGAACCGGCTTGTGGTTCCGTAATGGCGAACGCGCAAACCATTTTTCCCTTGAGCGCCGGCACCAGGTATTTTTGTTTCTGTTCTTCCGTACCGTCTTCAAACAGCATATGGGAAGCAGCCGAGCCATGCATGGCGACAGTCGCGGCGAAACCCATGGAACCGCGTGCAAGTTCTTCGCAAAGCATGGTGTAATAGACGTATTTTTCTTCGATTCCCGCGCCGCCGTATTCTTCTGGATACTTGGTGCCGAGATATCCTAATTCTCCCAGTTCTTCGAAAAGATCGCGAGCGAATTCGCTGGTTTCATCCAACTCCTCGGCGCGCGGTATTAGCCGCTCATCGACCCAGCGCGATAAATGCTCTCGAAAAGCCAATTGATCTTCGTTGAATGGATATTCCATGCCGTACCCCTCCGCAGATTTCAGCCTAGAAAGTTAAATTAGTGATCGCTTCTATTTATCCAGCCGCCCTTTTCCGTAACTCGATTTTATCTATCTTGGCGGCTGGCGTTTTTGGCAGCGATTCTTCGATATAGATGGTTGTCGGCACTTTGAATTTGGCGAGTTTTTCCTGGCAGTAGCCAATGATCCCCTCCTCGGTCAAAGTAGCGTCCGGCGCCAGAACGACATAGGCCTGAATCACCTCTCCCTTGTACTCATCAGGCGCGCCAACGGCCGCCGCTTCGATAATACCGGGATGGGCGAAAAGGATTTCATCCACCTCCCGCGGGAAAACGTTGTAGCCGCCGACGATCACCATGTCTTTCTTACGGTCAACGATAAAGATATAGCCTTCTTCATCAAAATGCCCGATGTCCCCGGTATGGATCCAACCGTCGCGGATGGTCTCCGCAGTCTCTTCGGGCCGGTTCAAATAGGCTTCCACCATCTGCGGGCCTTTGACCCTAATCTCTCCGTCTTCACCCGTCGGCAGCACCTTTGTTCCCGTTTCCGTATCAACGATTTCAATTTCAGTGAGCGGACAACCGGTACCCACCGAACCGATTTTATTTTTTACGTATGTTCGGCTGAGCGAGATCGGAGCGCCCTCGGACATGCCATATCCTTCGTAGATAGTATTCCCCGTTATGGCCTGCCAGGCATTGACGGTACCTTCGGCAAAGGGAGACCCACCACCAACACTTAGCCGAAGATTGCTAAGATCGGCCTCTTTCAGATTTGGCACGCTGAGCAAGGCGTTATAAATCGCCGATGGCCCGCCGGCGAATATGGTCGCCTTGGTGCGTACCAAATCGTTAATTACCAGGTCCGGCCTGAACTGAGGCACGATAACCACCGTGTTGCACCCGTAAACAGGGCCCAGCAATGTCATGCACCAGCCCCAGATATGAGACTGCGGAGCCACGTTTAGCCAGACATCCTTGGCGATTTCGGTGGGCCAAGTGGCTTCGATGAACAGGCCCGCCATAAGCAGGGTATTATGCGTATGCACCGCCGCTTTCGGTAATCCCGTTGTCCCACCGGTATAAGTCAACATGGAAAAATCTAAATTTTTTGGTTTCGGTTCCGGAAATTTTAGACCACGATCACCCCGCCACTGGTCAAAGGACATTTTTTCGTCACCGAAGGTCAGGAAATCGGTAACGCCTGCCGCATCCGCTAATGGCCTAAGCATCTCCGCAAATTGGTCATCGCAGAGAACGATTTTTGGCGAAGCATCCTTCAACAAAGGTCCCAACTCTCTTTCGGTATAAAGCGGATTGAATAAGACGGTTTCGGCTCCCGCCGCCCATACACCATAGGCGGCGACCGAAGTCTCGACCGAATTGGCCTTGAGGATGACGACCCGTTGGCCTTTCGCTCCCATGCCAAGCAGCAGATAGGCAATTCCTGCGGCGCAGGCATAATAGTCGCCATAAGTGATTTCGTTGTCGCCGCTGATGATCGCCGTATGATCCGGATGCTCCCGTCCCGCATGCTCAAGCATGTGGACAATGGTTTCAAAATCTGGACGCTCTTGTCCGGGCGCCGACGCCGGGATTTGTTCAATCAATATTTTATCCTCTCTAACTTATTTGTTTAACGTGGCATCACCGCCGCCGCTCCACCACCAGTCCGGCTCCTTGCGGCCGCCGTCGCCTATTTTGTAATCGAGCCATAAAGCCAGCCGCCGTAGCCTCGTTCCTGCCAGCCAGACCCAGAACTGATAATATTTTTGCTTCAGCCAAGTGGACGTATCCATATTATACGGACAATCGCGAATACAGATACCGCAATCTGTCCCCTGGTTTACCCAGAACTTAAAACATTTTTCGTTGTCGATGGACCATTTGCGAATGCCGACGAAGTTGGACTGGTTATAGATTTCATCCTGCGGTTCGCCGTCGTGGATCGCCCTGGGCGGACAGGAATCGGAACAGCGGCGGCAAATAGTGCAAAACTCCTTAACGCCAAACCGCTTTGATTCGTCAAACGACAGCGGCAAATCGGTGAAGATTTGGCCTAGTCTCACTCGGGGACCAAATTCTTCGCTAATCAGCATGGAATGACGACCATTCTCGCCCAGTCCAGCCTGGATGGCATAGGGTACTTTTTGCGCCGTATCATTCATGGAAGCCACCGCCCGATAGCCCATGGCCTGGATAAATGTCCCGATGGCCTGAAGCGTATTGGCATCCTGGGAATAGCCGAATCCCACCGCCGTCCCTGCCGTCGCTGACGGATAGGTCTTGATGATGTTGTGATCCATGGTGGTACCAATGACGATGGTGTTGTTCAGGCCCTCGGGCAGGTTAGCCGGTTTTTCTGCATTATGGTCGGCATCGTACCAATGGCTGTAGTGCCAGCGCTGATCGGCGGAGGTAATGCCGATCAGTTCGGCGCCGAAGATGCCGGCCACCCGCTTTAGCTCCTTCGACATTTTTTCCGGCGACTCGATTTCGACCTTTTCTTTAGCGGTTTGGGAATAGATTTCGATGTCATCCTGATAGCCATCGACCCTGCCGTTCTTCAGATTGCGTTCGATCAACAAATTGGTGCCGACCCAACCGCCCAGGCGAAAGGCGAAATCCTTAGCGGTGTAGCCGTCCCGGTCGCGGGCGGCGATGTCAGGCCGATACATACCTCTGAACCAATCCAAAACCTTTTTGGACATGATACGCTCGTCCCAACGCCCTCGGTTATAGGTATCGTTGTTTTTATTGAAGCGTTCGAAACTAGGCAGAATATCAAAGCCGCACGCTTCGTCCCGAGGATCATGCAATTGCCCCTGATACGGCCCCTCATGAGTCGGCTGATTGTCATTGGAAAGCGGCACGGGTTTGTTGTGGCCAAGCGGTTCGTTCTTCATCACGGGGCCCCTACTACAGACTTCCGATCCATCGTTTTTGATGTTCGTAGGAATTTGGCAATTTTCCCGCGGCCTCCTCAATCTGCATAGCATCAAGTCTTTTTACTTTCTCGGGCGTCTCTTCGGCGATTTCATCCACCCATTGCTTGAGGGACTCCTCATAGTCTTCGCCCACCGGACAGACATCGGCGCAACGACGACAACCGGTGACAATACCGCTGCCCCGTAACATGGCCTGGAACAACTCTGAAGTCTCCATGCCCCGCAGCATGCCGATCTTCTTTTCCAATTTCGGCTCTTCCAACACGCTGGTCAGGTAGTCCGACAGGAAGGGAAACCCGAACGGTGATTTGAAACGGTCGCAGGCGGGCCAGTCCCGGTCCCAATGCTGAACGGCGTCGGCCGGACAAGATTTAAGGCAGCGGCCGCATTCGGGACCGAGACACAAAGCCGTATCCATTTTTTTATCTGGCTCCACCTCGGCAGATGTCAAAATAAGACCCAGGATCACCCGAGGGCCATATTCCGGTGTAATCAGCTGGTGGTTCAATCCCAGGGTACCCATGCCGGCTTCAACCGCCGCATGCTCCGCTGACAATGGATGATGGGAACGCTCGTTGGATTCAAATTGAAAGCGCAGTGGATCGATATGCTTGTAGGGCACGATCAGAGCCGGTGCACCGCTGTCTTCCAGCCAGAAGATAAGATCGAGAGCCAGTTCTTCCAATGCCGACAACAAAAGTTCATCACCATAAAACTTGTTTTGGTCATCCCAGTCCGGCAGCCGCGAAGTGGCGAAGCTGGTCCGTTTGGCCAGAACGATCACCCTCTTGCCGTCATACTCGGTAACCATGGACGGCGTTCTGGGATTCTCCGGATCAGGTGGATATTGATCCATTAAAGTCCCATCGGCGATGCCTACCAGATCGGCCCCGAGTTCTTTGGCTTTGTCCTTGATGGCTGCCGCCGTCAGACTTCCCCGGTTCATTATTCAGCCTCCTTTTGTGCTCTAAATTTTTTTCGTTGTTCCTTGGCTGCTTTACCATTGTAGCCGTCAGGTCCCACCCAACGAATATTCCAATCGCTAAGCCCCGGCACCTCATCGCCGGCTCTCCTGGCCGACTGATATTCCTTGCCTTTGGCCACACGTTCCGGCGTCGTTTCAGGAATGACCTTCTGATCATCAGCCAGATGGGCGTGATAATCGTCCCCCACGGGACATACCGCCGTGCAGCGGGGACAGGTGCCGAAACAGCCCCAAACCCGGGTCAGGCCTTGCCAGTATTTCATCAGCGTGTTTGACTTGAGAATCTCCTTCCGCCCATCATCATCGGCGTGGAGAAACTTATCGAAAATATCAGCGGCGCCATAAAAGCCGGTGACTTGTGCTTTTGTAGAGCATCCTCTTTTGTCAATATGAAAATGCAGGACAGAATCAGTCGGACAGGCATAAAGGCACCGCGAACAACCTTCACCAACGCAGAGTTGCTCAGTTAAGGGTGTTCCCGGTTCAAGTCTGGCATCGGTAATCACAACGGCCAAATTGACCCGCGGTCCGTATTCGACGCACATGAAGTTAACGCCCAGCCCCAGAGTTCCCATCCCGGCCTCGACCGCTAAATGACGCAGGCTGAGATGACCGTAAGTACCCGACTTGAGTCGCCAATCGGTCGAGTTATTGTTCATGACCAGCCCGAAATAGCCCTGTTTTTCCAACACTTCGGAAACCTTGCGGGCGATTTTATCCAGCCGCCGGTTATTCATCATATTCATCATCTGATAAGGCTCGGGCTCACGGGCGCGGAAACCGGCGACGGGAACCCGCAGGCCAATTACAATGACGCTTTTGGCGTCCGGGGTCATGCGCTCGGGCGTTTGCGGCCACCGGGGATCGGGCGGAAATGCGTTGAGCGTTTTTGTACTGGCGATACCGGCTAGGTCGCCGCCGCAATCAAGAACAATCTGTTTGACTTTTTCCGACGTAATATTTGATTTCATTTTCGCCACACCAATTATATCAACATACTTCTCGGTATGCTATTATTTTAAATTTTAATCCCGCTGAATTGCAATCATTTTTGTCGGCCAATCAATAACTCAAAACACGCCCACATGACATCCGTGCGGCTTTGGCCTTGGGGCGGTATGGTGATGGAACTCTCGCCGTTAAATAGGCAGTAGAGGAGCCAGGTCTTAACTTCCGCGACTTTCTCATCACCGAATATTTCCAAAAATTGGATGCGCAAATAGTCCATGCGGCGTTCATCGACTTTCTGGATAACCGCCCAAACCCGTTCGTCCTTGCGTCCCCAATCTCGCAGCGCCAATTCCAGTCTCATTTGCCCGCCAAATACCCGAAAGGTAATGTCTGCAAGATGTCTAAGTTTGCGCGCCGCATCGCCACCGACGCGTTCCACTGTTTCCAAAGCCTGTTCCGTACCTGTTTCCCGCCAACGATCAAGCATGGTCAGCAGCAAATCGTCCCGGTCCTTAAAATGGTAGTAAAAGCTGCCTTTGGTTACCGACAACTCACGGGACAGGGCCGCTATGCTGACCCGCTCGATGCCGTGTTCAGTCAATTGGGCCAAGGCAGCATCGACCCAGTCGTCGCGATTCAGGCTATTGACGGGTTTATCCATGCGCTTAAAGCCCCAGTTATTGACAACAGTAAGTCATCACCTTACGATCAACATACCATAGGGTACTTATTTTTTTATAGTAAAATTATTTATATTTGGAATTTATGATGAGCGGTTCTGCAGACAGGGAATATACCCTGGGCGACTACCGGGCGCCCCTCGGTGATATTGGTTTTATCCTCAACCATGTTTCCGGCATCGCTGATTTTGACTTCTGGGATCGCGAATTTTCAGGCGAAATTCTTCAGCATGCCGCCAAATTCGTCGAAGGCGTCATCGCGCCTAAAGAACCCGTACTGGATACCCAGTCGCCGCGTATGGAAGATGGCCGGGTTAAAGTCTCATCATTGCTCAAAGAGATCGCAGTTCAATATGCCGAAGACGGCTGGTTTGGCCTCAACGTTCCGGAAGAATTTGGCGGCCAGGACCAGCCGGACATTCTCAGCAATGCCGTCCTGGAAATGATCTGCGGCGCCAGCCTTAACGCTGGCATGTTGACCTCCTGCCCCCCGGCGGCGTTAAAACTATTAGTCGGTGAGGGATCAGAAGAACAAAAAGCCCGCTATGTGCCCGGCCTCGTGTCCGGCGAGTATGCCTCGACCATCGTCTTAAGCGAGGCCCAGGCCGGGTCCGATCTGCGTCTTATCCGCACCACCGCCAAGCCCGACGGCAATGGTGACTGGACCTTGGAGGGCGGTAAGGTGTTCTGCTCCAACGCCGATCACGACATTACGCCGAATATTCTCCATTGCATCCTTGCGCGTACAGAAGGAGCAGCCGAAGGCACCCGGGGGTTATCCCTGTTTCTCTGCCCCGCTGTCCTCCCCGACGGCACCCGCAACAATATCCAGGTCACCCGCTTCGAAGATAAAATGGGCATTCACGCCACCCCCACCTGCGTAGTCAATTTCGACGCCGCCTGGGCGGAGATGGTCGGTGAACCCGGCGAGGGCTTGCGCCGCATGTTCACCATGATGAACGCCATGCGCCTGGATGTAGCCGTGCAGGGGATCGGTCTCTGCCAAATTGCTCTGCAACGAGGCAGCGCCTACGCCGCCGAGCGGCTGCAAGGCCGCAGCCTGGGCAAGGAGGCCAACGGGGATACGGTTACCATCAATCATCACGGCGACATCAAACGCATGCTGCAGACCATGGAGGCCTTCGCCCTAGGCGGGCGCACCATGGTCTACCGGACGGCCGTTGAACTGGAGAAAAGCCAGACATCACCCCTGGCCGCCATCATGCTACCCGTGTGCAAGGTCTTCGTGTCCGATGCCGCTAACGAGGCTGCCCACATGGCCATTCAAATCCATGGCGGTTACGGTTTCTGTAAGGAATACCAGGTCGAACAGATTGCCCGGGACGCCCGCATCACCCGCATCTTCGAGGGCGCCAATGGCCTCCACGCCACCAACGTGGCGGTCTCCCTGCAAAAACCGGCCGGCCAGGCGGCGGCTGAAGCATTTACCGCCGACATTGAGGCGGCCCTGGAAGCTTACGTGGCAGAAACCGGCAGGAACGCGCTGCAACAGCCGCTCGATGACTGGCTCCGGGCCTCAGAAGCTGTCGAGAACATGAGCGACCCGGGCATGGTGGCTTACGATTACATGAGACTGACCGGCCTGACCGCTTTTGCGGCGGCTTGGGCCCGCATCGACGCCGCCGCCGCCAACGCCGCCTACCCGGCGCGGATCAAAAAAATCGCCGCTTTCGTCCGCGACTACATGACGCCCGAGACCGAGTTCCTGGCAAACAGGATTTGCGGATACGGCTAGGCTTCGATAATTGAGAACATGTGCTTCTTACATGTCCTCTCGTATTAGCGTTATCATACACTTTCCGCCCATTCGAGAACCCACTGGTTTCGGTACACCTAAGAATACCTTGTCGCAGACATGATTGAGCTAGTTCGACAGTATGTACGACATGCTTACCGTCGGATCGCCGCTTTGTTGAGAGACGCAGGCTGACACGTCAACGACAAGGGCATTGAACGTTTGTAGCAACGGGAAGGATTGAAAGTACCATCCAAACAACCGAAGAAAGGCCGTCTCTGGTTAAATGATGGGTCGTGTGTGAGATTGTGGCCTGTATCCGATACGATGGTCCGTTTGACTTAAGGGCACCTCTAAAAACACCCACCCGCTCATTGATCTGATAGAATCACGATATCACGCCGTTGAGATTATGGGGACAAAATATGAACCAGCTTGGATCTTTTGATGTTGCTAATCTGCGGACTTCGCCCGCGACTTTATGGCGCCGGAAACGGTATTCCTCGGGCGAGTCAAAACGGTGACACGTAACAATTACATGTCTCGGTTATATGAGCGCTGCCATTCCGTTAGGTGTCGTTCTTCCCCTCCTTCTCCCTTTCTTCCTTCAGTGCCAAAACGATTTTTTCCGGTGTGATGGGCAAATGGTTAAACCAGATGCCGGTGGCGTCGTGGATGGCACTGACGATGGAGGGTGGCGTCGAGATAATGCTACCTTCCGACGCCTCTTTGGCCCCAAAAGGGCCGTGGGGATCGTCGGTAATGATATCATGCAGTTCGAAATCGGGATGCTCTGTCGACAGTGGCATCATGTAGTTGACCATAGTTGGGTTCATGGTCTTGCCGTCCCGCATTTTGAAATCTTCGTAGAGCGTCTGCCCCAATCCTTGAGATGCCGCGCCCTGGATCTGGGCCTCCACGTTGATGGGATGCAACGGACGACCGCAGTCGTGGGCGATCAGGAAATCTCTGGCCTTGACCATGCCCGTTTCCAAATCAACATCGACGGACGACAATTGGGAGGTAAAGCTGTAGCTCAGCCCCGGGTTACCGTAGCCTTTTTCGAAATCCATTTTCTCCAGTTTGTACTGGGAATAGCCCTTTCCCATGATGACGGCGCCGGCTTCCGAGTAACAGGAAATCTGCGTCAGTTTTCGGAACGGCATCGATTTGTCGGCGTCGCCCTCAACAAACACGGTGCGGTCGTTAAACAAAATTTTATCAGGGTCCACCTTCCACATCTCGCCGGCTTTTTCCGCCAGCTGCCGCTTGACCTCGCGGGTCGCCTCTTGCGCCGCTTGCCCTGCCAGAATGGTCACCCGGCTGCCATAGCTGCCGTTGTCCACCGGTGTCATCGCGGAATCGACCCGTTGGATCGAGACATCCTCCATCTCGAGGCCCAGTTCCTCAGCGACGATCTGCACCAGCACCGTATCCGAACCCTGCCCGGCATCGCTGGCGCCTGTCAGGTAATTGACGGTGCCGTCCTCACACAAGCGGACAATGGCAGCGCAGGATTGGTGGCCCCGCTGCCGCGCCCCGCCCAGATGTGACGTGCCAGATATACCGACGCCCCGAACCACGGGCCCGTCCTTTTTGTTTTTATCCCGGTCCTTCCAAGCGGAAAAACTGGCGATCAGTTCCAGCCCCTCTTTCAGCCCACAGGTGTCCACTGTAATGCCGTTGACCGTTTCATGGGGCGCTTCGATGGCGTTTTTCATCCGTACCTCGTAAGGGTCGATGCTCAGTTCATGGGCCATCTTCTCCATCTGGATTTCAGCAGCGAAGCGGGTATGGGTGACGCCATGGCCGCGCATGGCGGCGCTGACCGGGTGGTTGGTGAAAATGCGGTAGGCGTCATGTTTGTAATTCGGCAGCTTGTAGGGCAGCGTCGTCATAATGCCCGTCAGATACATGGTCAGTGGACCAATCGCCGTATAGGCGCCGCCGTCGGCGATCACCTTGGTTTGTAGCGCCGTCAGCGTGCCATCTTTTTTCATGCCCATCTTGCAATCGACGATCATGACATGGCGGCGGCGGCAGGTGGTGAGCACCTCCTCCATATTATAGACGAATTTGACCGGCCGCTTGGTCACCTTCGACAGCATAACGGCACAGAAATCCCCGGCCGTTGAATCATTCTTAGTACCGCCGAAACCGCCGCCTACGTAAGGCTGAATAACCCGCACTTTACTGAGGGGCAGATCAAAGCACGATGCCAACTGGCGGTAAATAAAGTAAGGGC
Organism: Rhodospirillaceae bacterium; assembly: GCA_002725625.1. Classification (GTDB taxonomy): domain Bacteria; phylum Pseudomonadota; class Alphaproteobacteria; order Rhodospirillales; family UBA2165. The sequence goes on from PBQI01000132.1 coordinate 17,113, forward strand.
TCTGCTTGGCCGCCCAAATGGTGATGCCGTTGGTGTCGTACTGGGCTACGGCAGCGGGCGGCTCCAGAAAACCAGTCAAAGTACGGGCGGTTTGGTAGCGGTCCTCCCGCACCAAATCGGCTTCGGCAAAACCTTGTTCGATGTCGCCGTAATCCATATGAAAATCCCAGCTCAGATTATTTTCCACATAGTCGTGGACCTGGTGGGCACCGTCCTGCATGGCCTTTTCCGGATCGAAGACACCCGGCAGTTCCTCGTAAACGACGTCGATCAGCGCACAGGCTTCCTCGGCCGTTTCCTCGTCATCGGCAGCTATGGCGGCAACGCCCTCGGCGAAATAACGGACCTTGTCGTCGGCCAACGGCGTTTCGTCGCGGGTGGTCGGACCCCAACCCCAAGACCAGCCGTTGAAATCCTTACCGGTCACCGCGGCCTTGACGCCGGGCATGGCCAGCGCCTTGGTAGCGTCGATGCTGACGATGTTGGCGTGGGCATGCGGGCTCCGAAGCACCTTCATCCAGAGCTGGCCGGGCAGACCGAAATCGGCGGAATATTTGGCGTCACCGTTGACCTTTTCAACCGAGTCGATTCGGGGAAAGCGCTTGCCGATCAAATTTGGCCAATTGTCGCCCGATTTTGCTTTGTGCTCGGTCATGACGCCCCCCCTTTTAGGCTTTGGGCCGCCGTTTCGACGGATTCGAATATTTTGGCGTACCCGGTGCAGCGACAGAAATTACCGGCCAGCGCATCCTTGATTTCCTCTCGGCTGGGATCCGGATTGGCATCCAGCAGGTTCTTGGTGGATAGAATCATGCCCGTGGTGCAGGCGCCGCACTGCAAGCCGGCTTCGTCGACGAATGCCTGTTGGATGGGATGAAGGGTCTCGCCGTCGGCCATACCTTCGACGGTCAGAATTTCCAAGCCATCAGCCTCGACCGCCAGGATCAGACACGCATTGACCAGCTTTCCGCTCATTAAAACATTGCAGGAACCGCATTCCCCGTGGCTGCATCCTTCGCGGACGCCGGTGAGCGTCATATCTTCACGGAGCATATGGAGAAGTGAACGGTTGGGCGGAAATGTGACTTCTTCGGGTTTACCGTTGATCGTAAAATTGCACGTGACATTATCCATAATGAACCCCCTTCATTTTTTCTAACCCGGCCAGTTGATTGAGCGCGCGCCGTACCAGCACCTCGACCATCATGTGACGGTATTCACCACCGGCCCTGAAGCTGTTTTCCCGGGGGGATGTTTCGCTGGTCGCGGTGGCGGCAGCGATTTCGATGTTTTCCCGCTTGACCTCGGTGCCACGCAGAGCGTCTTCCGCTTTGATAGCCCGGATGGGTGTCGGCCCGACGGCACCCAGTCCAATGCCCACATTATCAAATTTACCGTCGGTAACCGCGGTAGCGACGGAGACGCCGACCCATGCCAAATCCATTCGTCCACGCGGTGCCAGTTTTAAATAGAGACTGTCGCTGTTCGCCGCGGGCGGCGGCAGTTTGATTTCCCTTACCAATTCGCCGGGCTGCAACACGGTCTTTCCGGGTCCTGCGAAAAAGTTCTCGATCTTGATGTCGCGCGCGCTTTCGGCGCTTTCGCACGCCACTTCCGCCCCCAATGCCAGAAGCGGCGGCGCTGAATCGGCCGAGGATACGGCGTTGCAGATATTACCGGTGATGGTCGCCCGGTTTTGAATCTGAATGGATGCGATCTCTCGCGCCCCTTGCGACAGCGCCGGGTAATGTTGTTCGATCTCAGGCGATGTGGCAACGTCGGTGACCGTGGTGAGGGCGCCAATCCGCAAACCTTCGTTTTCATCAAATTTGATGAAATTGAGTTCCGAAATTCCCTTCAGATCGATCACTGCTTTGGGAATATCAATCTTCCGCTGTTTCAGTTGATCCATCAGGTCCGTGCCGCCGGCAAAAACCTTGTAGCGATCCGGACCTCCCTCCTTCAGCAGGCTCAAAACTTCAGAGAAACTCTGCGGTTTCAGATAGTCAAACTTCGGCATGCGGCGGTAAAAAACAACCATATTTCATTCTCTCCCTATGTCGTCCCATTGTCGTCATCGGACTGCGTTAATGCCAGTGCACCCTAATCCAAGGCGCCCTGGCAAAAAATCTGGGCATAGTTGCGTCCCACATCTTCTATCGACTTGGTCCCGCCGTGTTGAAACCAATAGGGTGTAGAACTGCACATACCGATGGCGGCAAATGCCGCGATCGTCGGATTAATGTCCGCCCTGCCCGCTCCACTGGACTGCAATTCCTTGATCGTTGAACGCATGACTTCAAATCCCCGGCGCCACGCGGCGCGAATTTTCGACAGATTTTCCGGAGATAGCCTTTTTGATTCCTCAATGAGAATGCGAATAGCCGGATCATGAACCATGACTTCGGCATACTCACTGATATATTGTTCCAAGCGCTTCAACGGGTCGGGTTCGCGTTCCGCCCGCTCAATGACCGGTACCAGGGTCTCGTTGATGGAATGTTTGTGAATTTGAAAGAGCAATTGCTCTTTGCTCTCGAAATGATGGTAAAGACCGGCTTTGCTGACACCCAACTTCTTGGCGATCAAAGACAGCGGCGTGTTGTCATAGCCCCGTTCAATAAACAGAGCGACGGTCACACGGTAAATCTCATCGAAACGATCAACAATTGAATTGCCTAGTGAACTGCCGGGTTTTTCGGCACCCGGTTCGCGGTTAATAGTCTGAAATTCGGCCGAATTAGTCATATCCACTCCGTCTTATCTCGCGCCTCATTGTGCCGACCGGCTGGCCGGTCTGTACAATGAGACTATAATTCCAAACATCTTTTCGAGTCAACTCCCATCATGAGACGACATTTAAGAAATAGCCGCTTGTCAAAGCCCCTCATCCGGTGGCAGAAGTTGTAAGCCCAAAAAATTGAGTGTAATAACAAATGATATCCGGACTTTTCGAAGCCAATATTACCAGCGATAGATTATGGTCTCAGGTCATTGGCAATTTTGAACAAACCAAAGGCCGCGCTGCCCTCTTCCTTGATCGTGACGGCGTAATCGTAGAAGAGGTAAATTACCTTCACCGGGTTGAAGATGTCCGCCTCATTTCCGGAGCCGCGGACGTTATTAAAAAAGCCAACCAGATGGCAATTCCAGTGATCATCGTCACGAATCAAGCCGGCATCGGTAGAAATTATTATGATTGGCCACAATTCGACTTGGTGCAAAAGAAGATTCTGGCCGAGCTTTTTGATGCTGACGCCCAAGTCAATGCTGTGTTTGCCTGTCCTTATCATTCAGATGCGAGACCGCCCTACTATGACCCGAACCATCCGGCACGCAAACCCAATCCGGGCATGTTGAAAATGGCGGAAGCGCAACTGGGTATAGATCTTTCAGGTTCATGGATTGCCGGGGACCGGGCCATTGATGTCCGTACCGGACTCAATGCCGGGTGTGCAGGGGGAATTCATTTGACGACAGGACACGGTTCCCGGGAGAACGAAAAATCGACGGCTTTGGCTCTGGCACGTAAAAACTATCAGGTATTGTCGCTCAATTCTATCGCCGACCTGTTGACAGAGTTACCGCTATTCAATGTGCAAACTACTACCGGCCGCAGTGGATAAAGTCACTTCAAATCCATTCCAACTGCCTAAGCGTTTTTCGCGTGCTTTCCAAATCCTCTTCGCTGGCCCCTTCTTCGGCAAGCAACTGAGCGTTTTCCTGTTCTAGAGCGCTGATTTTTCACAAATGTCTTTGGACTTATCTATCAGTTTGATGTGGACGAAACGCTTGACGTTTTTGGAAGGTCTATGCTCATTTTACCCGCCTTCCACCAATTTCTATTGTAGGAAACATTAGACCCTTGGTAGTAGCCGCACTCAATCAGATCACGGATGACGATTTCCTCGTCGCCTATATTGGTTAACAAGATTGCTTAAATCGCATTCAAATCGCGGGGGCCATGGCGAATAAGTTCTACCCGGGCAACATAAAAAAAACGCCGATGAAGGCGGTCGATGTTTTAGCGATATCAAGATAATTTTTACTCACCCCAAATTTATAGAGGGAAACATATTGTTGGGCGAGATTCTCAACCGTAATCATACCTCATCAATGCTATCATAACTTGAACAATATCAGCGGAATTGCGGTGCGTTCAGCTGAAGTAAGCAAAGTAAGGATTTTAACACATGATAACTAAAGGCGTTGCCCAGCTCGTTGCCGAGGCCGAGCAGGAAATTGAAACCCTCAGCGTAGAAGAGACGATTGAACTGAAAGAAGATCCCAACATACAACTGGTAGATCTGCGCGATATCCGAGAGCTTTGGCGGGAAGGCGCCATTCCAGAAGCCCTTCACGCCCCCCGCGGCATGTTGGAATTTTGGGTTGATCCGGAAAGTCCCTATCACAAAGAAATCTATGCCTCTGGCAAAAAGTTTATATTCTTCTGCGCCAAAGGTCATCGTTCGGCTTTGGCTACACTAGCGGTTCAGAATATGGGGCTATCGCCGGTCGCGCATATTGAAGGCGGTTTTACGGCTTGGCGTGATGAGGGCGGCCCCGTGGAGGAAAAGGAACGCCGCTAAGTGGCAGGAGCTGTATTGATGACGATATACTAAAATCAATTGCCGACAAAGATGGTCCAGACGCTCTACCGGAAATCGACCGCCTTGAAAAGGAACGAGGCTTCCCGTTCATTTTTGACAATTCTTTAACCGGCATCGTGATTGTCGGCGCGGACAGCACGATAAGGATCGCTAAACCACCTTTTTGCAAACTGATCGGTTACGATAATCACGGTCGCCGAAGGTGTTGAGAGCAAGGATAATCTGGAACAGTTGAGAAAGCTCGATTGTGATTTCGCTCAAGGTTACTATTTTTCCAAGCCGATGATCATCTCAAAAGTTTCGGCCTACATATCCAAAAGCGTTAAAAAAAGAGCGCCCAAAAAAGCCTATCTTTCCTCGAGAACTTTTCGAACCAAAGGCAAGGTGATGTTGCGTTTAGCCGCCAGAGCTTGCCTATCGATCGCCGCCACGATGTGCCGGGCGGTGTCCAGAGATCGTTGCATTCTGATTGCCAGATATTCTATCACCCCTTCCTCTACCCGGAGTTGCCGGTCGGAAAACAACTTGGCCAGGACGGCTCTGATCAAAATGTCGTCGGGCAAGCCTATTTCGACCGCCGGCGCCGCTTTTAGTCTTGAGACTAAATCCGCAAGTTGCAGGTTCCACTGCGCCGGCGGATATGCCGCCGTCAACAGCATATGGCCGCCTACCGATGTCAGCGCGTTGTACAGATGAAACAGTGATTCCTCGTTGAAATTCTTATCCGCATCATCCAGAACGCATTTATTCACTGAAGACAGCAGTTGGGGCAAACCGGCATTCTCAACCAAAGCCGGTGTCAGGGGCACGGCGCCCGTGCTGGCCATGAAAACGTGCGCCAGATGGGTTTTTCCACATCCCGGCGGGCCGTAGATCACTAATGCCGGCGATCCCCAGTTGGGCCACTTGTCTAGCCAGGCAACGGCTTCGCTATTGCAGGTCGTAATCAAATAATCATCACCGCCCAAGGACGGCCGGTGCTCAAACGCCAATGGAAGCTGCTCAGGCGTATTCAAGAGGAACTGTCACCACCGGAATAAAGCGGGCTCTCCAGATATTTTGCGAGGAAAAACCGAACCAGAACGCCAATCGTCGCCGCCACCGGAACGGCCAGCAGCACACCGGTAAAGCCGAATGCCGCACCGCCCACCATAAGCACAAAGATAACCCAAACCGCATGAAGGCCCACCTTCTCGCCGACCAGCTTCGGCGTCAGGAACATGGATTCAATTCCCAGGCCCAAGCCGAAGACTGCCAGCACAAAGATCACTTCCACAATACTGTCGAACTGGAAAATGGCTATCGCCACGGCGGTTACCATCCCCACCAACATTCCAAAATAGGGAATAAAAGATATCAAGCCCGTCACGACACCGAGCAGCAGGCCGAAATCCAATCCGACAATGGTCAGGCCGATGCCGTAAAAGACCGCCAGAAACAGACAGACCGTACCTTGTCCTCTGACAAATCCGGCAATCGTGATATCGATATCGCGCATGACAGTACGAATTGCCGGTGCCGAGGGCCGGGGCAACCAGCCGTCTATTTTGGCGATAATTTTATCCCAGTCGCGCAGAAGGTAGAAACTGACGATCGGTGTTACCAGGATCAGCGAGATCGCATTGAACAGAGCCAAGCCACCTTGCCAGACACCGGCCAGCAGATTAATCAGCCATTTGACCGCTATAGCTCCCAATGATTTCGAAGCGTTTCGAAGTTCTTCAATTTTCTCAGCGGAAATCTTAGATTCCAGTTTTTCCTGAACCGGCGCAAGCCATCCGATGACTGCTTCGGCGAGATTGGGAAGCTTTTGGAAAAACCCGATGACCTGATTTTGCAACAGCGGCACGATGAGAATCAGCAAGGCGATGACGACGGAAAAAAAACAAACGGTAATGATCGTCGTAGCAATAAGACGGGAAAAACCCCATTCCTCCAGTTTATCGGCAAGAGGGTCGATGAAATAGGCGATCGCCATTCCGGCGATGAAAGGAAGCATAACGTCGCTGACAAAGAATATGATTGTGCCGGCGGCGGCAAAAGCAGCGAGCCAAATCCAGAATTGCCGTTCCCAGCTCATTCACCGGGCTCCATGGCAACGGCGCGGCGGCCCCAGATAATCACATAGCTAGCACCCGACCAGATGGTCGTCGCAACGACTAAGAGAAATAAGGAGTACAGGATCACGCCGTCCGCAATACCGAAACCCATCAAACCCAAGACCACGGTCGCATAGACAAACTGTGTAGTGGTATTGATCTTACTCGACATGAGCGGCTGCATAACGAGATTTTGATACAGCAGCTGATACAAAAAAGCGCCGCATAAAATTAGCGCATCTCTAAAGACGATGAGAATCACCAGCCAGGATTCAATATAACCAGCCTGGCCCAGAGTGACGAAAACCCCTAACAAAAGCGCCTTGTCAGCGATGGGATCCAGAAACCCACCCAGTTCAGTCTGCAGGTTGAACCGCTTGGCGATAAAACCGTCCAATGCATCACTGATACCGGCAGCGACAAATACCCAGAAAGCCGATTGCATTTCGCCATTTATAATAAGCCAAACCATCACCGGCACACATATTATCCGCGCTAGGCTGATCAAGTTTGGAATATTCAGACGTACTTCTTCTTTACTCAATTACTGTCATTCCCATCTATTTACGCGTTTCGCTGTTTTGCGCTTGATGCAGGCGCAGCACCCAATTTCCCTCTTTCTCTACCAACATTATATCGGCCTGTGCCAACGCCAAGGTTAGTTGATTGGGATCACCTATATAATGAACGTTTAGCCGGACTTCATTACGCGACAGCAGAACCAGATCCGTCCGGCTGATAACCGCAACTTTCGAAAGCCGTTGTTTGGCCTCCACCCAATCTTTTAAATTACCGATCGGTAAAGTCGCCGCCAATACGGCCACCTGTTCGAACTGGAGTATATTATCTGATTTCCACTGATCCTCTATACGAAGAGCGACGTCAGTGGCACCGCGTAGAAGCAAATCATCAATTCCTTCGCCGACGATCGATATCAGATCGAAATTTAGGGTCCGCGTGCTGCTCCCCTGACTATAATGATCGACACTTATGCGCAGCCCTGGCAGCCCCTTCGCCGTCGACACCAAATCTCCCTGAGCCACCATTACGGTGGCTACGCCATATCGCTTGGCAATCGCCAACAGACGTTGTTTGTCACCTTTCACGGCAAGCTCGGCTCCAATTAAGGAAATATCCGTCAAATCACCTTTTGCGAAAATCAGCGGTACAAGACCATCCAGTTTTAAACGCTTGTTCCAGGCTGCGCGCCACGGATTGGGTTCGTCCCACAGCGACATGGCACCTGCGACCTGATAAACCGGCAGCAACAGAACCGGCTTGCTGGGTGTTTCCGCAAATGGGATTTCATAGTCTCGCAGCAGGCCTCTTATTTCGTTGGATTTAAATCGATATGTCAGGTCGGCCAGATATCGGACGGGTGAATTCTTTTCATTTGTCACGCCAAAATCCCGAATATAGCCCGAAGTTTCCTCATCTTTGAAATGCGGTAATCGCTGATAGTCGCGGTGAAGGGTCAATCTGCGGAGCAGCGTGTCGAAGGCTATCTGCTCTCCCTCAGTCAAGGCCTCTTTACGAGCGGCCGTGGCATTGGCGGCTGTTTTATCGACGTGGATATTAGAAACTATAAAAACATCAATGGTCTTCGGGCCAGTGGATTGGGCTTGGGCGATTCGAGGATTCTGATGGCTCAGCAGCATAAATGCCAAAACAGCCATAGCCACGCAGCAGATGGCTTTCGGCAACAATAATCCCCAGGGGCCAGCCTTGCCCTCAATTAGATGTTTTTCCAGCCGCCACCCTGGAATATCGTTTTTCACGATCATTGCAAACCGCCCCGGATCGAGTATGTTCTTGCCGATTATAACTCTAATTTAGCCGTAATTTAGGCTTGGTCAATCGGGGGAAAAAGAAATTTCAAATACCAACTCAGATGAGCCGGTAAAATTCAGTCTATCCTACAAGGACGCAGGCGTCGATATTGATGCCGGAGACGCTTTCGTCGATACCATCAAACCGTTGGCCAAATCGACAGACCGGCCTGGCGTTACCGGTAGCCTGGGTGGATTCGGGGGCTTGTTCGATTTGAAGGCAGCGGGTTTTTCTGATCCGGTTCTGGTTGCTGCGACCGATGGTGTCGGCACCAAATTAAAAATCGCCCACGAAGTGGAAAGCCACCAGACGGTGGGGATTGATCTGGTGGCAATGTGCGTCAATGACATCGTCGTCCAAGGTGCGGAACCTCTCTTTTTCCTAGATTACATCGCAACCGGCAAATTGGAAAATCATGTTGCCACCAATGTCCTCAAAGGGATTGCCGAAGGCTGCCGGCAGGCAGGATGCGCTTTGATCGGCGGCGAAACGGCAGAGATGCCGGGCATGTACGCGCCCGGTGACTATGATCTCGCCGGTTTCAGCATCGGTGCGGTGGAACGCGGTACTATGCTACCACAGCAGAATATCGCCGCCAATGACGTGGTTCTTGGGCTGGCATCAAACGGTCTTCATTCCAATGGCTTTTCCCTGGTGCGGCACGTCATTGACCGGCGGGGTTTCGATTTGAACAAGCGTTCACCGTTCGATCCCGAAAGAAATTTAGGTCATACCCTTCTCACCCCCACCCGCATTTATGTCAAAAGCTGTCTGGCTGCTGTCGCACATGGCGGCGTCAAAGCCTTTTCCCACATTACCGGTGGCGGTCTGGTAGAGAATATACCGCGGGTCCTGACGCCAGGACTGGGGGCTGATATCTACGCTAAATCATGGGATCTCCCGCCCGTATTCACTTGGCTGTCGAAATCCGGCGGCGTGGCCGCGACTGAAATGGCACGCACATTCAACTGCGGTATCGGCATGATTGTTATTGCCTCTCCTGATGATGCTCCCGATATCGCCGACATCATGCGCCAGAATGGAGAAACCGTCATACCCATTGGCGAGGTAGTACCTCGTGCGGATGGCGAGACGCTGATTAATGTAATCGGCGTCCAGGAGGTCTGGCGCTAATGCGTATCGGCGTGTTGATTTCGGGCCGAGGCAGCAACCTACAATCGCTGATCGACGCGCAGCAGTCGGACGGTTTTCCCGCCGAGATCGTCACGGTAATTTCGAATATACCCGATGTCTTGGGCTTGGAGCGCGCCGAGAATGCCGGCGTTGCAACACGGGTTATCGATCACACTGATTATGCCGATCGGGAAACTTTTGAAAACGCCCTGCATGAGGCTCTGGCGCTAGCGGACGTTGAATTAGTTTGTCTCGCCGGATTCATGAGAATTTTAACCGACGGTTTTGTCGAGCGCTGGCGGGACAAATTAATCAATATCCACCCATCCCTGCTGCCGTCGTTCAAAGGGTTGCATACCCACGAACGGGCGCTGGAGGAAGGGGTACGATTTTCCGGCTGCACCATTCATTTCGTCCGGCCCGCCATGGACGATGGACCGATTATCATTCAAGCCGCCGTTCCCATACTAGCAGGCGATACGCGGGATGACCTGGCGGCACGGGTGCTTGAGCAAGAGCACATCGTCTATCCACAGGCCGTCCGCATGATTGCCGAAGATCGTATCGAGGTGGATGGTAAAAGAGTCAAAATAAATGACGCCGGCCAACCGGCCGGCGCCATTATTAATCCGTCTAAATAAACTTATTTAGCCCACGATTTCGATCTGGCTAAAGAAATAGGAAATCTCCCAAGCCGCAGTATCAAGCGCATCGGATCCATGCACCGAATTTGCTTCGATGCTTTCCGCGAAATCCTTACGAATGGTGCCCTCATCCGCATTAGCGGGATTGGTGGCGCCCATAACTTCCCGGTTTTTGGCGATGGCATCCTTGCCCTCTAGAACCTGGGCAACTACTTGGCCCGAAATCATGAAATTACAGAGATCGTAAAAAAAGGCCCGTTCGTTATGGACGGCATAAAATCCTTGGGCCTGTTCAAGGGTTAATTGAATGCGTTTTTGCGCAACGATGCGGAGACCAGCGTCTTCAAACCGGGCGTTAATTTGTCCGGTCAAATTACGGCGAGTCGCATCTGGTTTGATTATGGATAAAGTCCGTTCGATGGCCATGGCCTAGAATCTCGTCTGTTATTTAAGGGATCGTTCTTGTTTCAGCATAAACCGATATTAATCCGAACAAATCCCGGAAAACCGCCGCCTTATATACGGATCACCGCAGACTGGCAACAGATTCTTTTCCGATTTTAATGATTAAAAATCGCGCACCCTTCGATTTTCCCATCTATTCCCCCATCTATATCCGGGGCGTCTTTCCCTGGACCATGGGTCATGCTATCACCAGCGGCCATGCTTCATATCAACGATATCACCTACCGGATCGGTGCGCGTGTACTATTTGATCAAACCACCCTGGCTGTCTCCGTGGGCCAGAAAATCGGCCTGATTGGGCGTAACGGCTCCGGTAAAACGACACTTTTCCGCCTCATCATGGGCGAGCTTTCACCTGACGGCGGTGCCCTGTCGGTCAATCGTCGTGCCAAGCTGGGTACGGTAGCCCAGGAAGCGCCCAGCGGTCCGCAATCGCTGATCGAGACTGTATTGGCCGCCGACCCGGAACGCAGCAGTTTGCTCAAAGAAGCCGAAACGGCGACCGATCCCCATCGCATTGCTGACATCCATATCAGGTTAGCCGATATCAGGGCCGAAAGCGCGCCTTCACGGGCCGCCGCTATTTTAGCCGGTCTCGGTTTCAATGAAGCGGCCCAGCAACGGCCCTGCAGCGATTTTTCAGGCGGCTGGCGTATGCGGGTCGCCTTGGCGGCCACCCTGTTCGCCGAACCGGATATTCTGCTGCTTGATGAACCGACCAACCACCTTGATCTTGAGGCTGTTCTGTGGCTTGAGGGTTTTCTCGCCAAGTGGTCGGGCACCCTAATCATCATCAGCCACGAACGCACGTTGCTAAATCGGGCGGTCAATGAGATTGTTCATTTGGAAAATGGCCGGCTCAACCGTTACACCGGTGGCTATGACCGCTTCGAAAAAACCCGCCGGGAAAAACTTGAACTGCAGGCAAAAATGCAAACCCGGCAGAAGGCGGAAAGGCGGCGCATTCAGGCTTTTGTCGACCGCTTCCGTTATAAAGCAACCAAGGCGCGGCAGGCTCAGAGCCGTTTGAAAATGCTCGAGAAAATGGAACCCATCGTCAGTGTCGTGGAAGAGAAGACTATTTCCTTCGAGTTCCCCAACCCACCACCCCTGTCGCCGCCCCTGGTGGCGCTCCGCGACTGCACCGTCGGCTATGAAGCGGGATCACCCGTTCTGCAGGATTTAGACCTCAGGATCGACATGGATGACCGCATCGCCCTAATCGGCGCTAATGGTAACGGCAAGTCCACCATGATCAAGCTGCTGGCCGGATGCCTTAAGCCGGAGACCGGTAAGCTGACCAAATCGAAAAAGCTGGAAATCGGTTATTTCGCCCAGCATCAGACCGATGAACTTAACACGGAGCATTCACCGTTTGATCATCTGAACGACCTGCTGCCCATGGAACCGGCAGCACGCCTGCGAGCCCATCTGGGCCGGTTTGGGTTTGCCCAGGAAAAAGCGGATACCAAGGTCGCTAATTTGTCCGGCGGCGAAAAGGCGCGTTTGCTGTTTGCCCTGATGAGTCTCGACAAACCACATATTATGCTGCTCGACGAACCGACCAACCACCTTGACGTTGATGCCCGGGAAGCCCTGGTCGAGGCGCTTAATGCTTACGAAGGCGCAGTCATCCTGGTTAGCCATGATCCCCATTTGATCAATCTGGTGGCCGACCGTTTGTGGCTAGTGGACGGAGGAACCTGCCAGCCATTCCAAGGCGACCTCGGCGACTACGAAACCAAACTTCTGGCCGACCGTCGGACCGGCAAGTCGAATGGTGACACAGCGGACCAGATATCTCAGAACAATACGGAAAACAAAAAGGAACAAAGACGTGCCAGAGCCGAGGAACGGTCCCGGACCGCCCCGTTGCGAAAACGAGTTCAAACATCAGAAAAGAGAATGGCCCGCTTAACAACGGAAATCGAAAGCATTGAAAAGCTATTAGGTCATTCCGATACCTACGAGAAACCGGCATCATTCCTGGCCGATCTGCAAAAAGAACTCGGCCGCCTGAAGCTGGAACTGGAACAGGTAGAGGCAAATTGGCTGGAAGCCCACGACGCCCTGGAACTGCTTGAGCTTTAACCGGCCCGCCGCCGTTTCCCTACTCCCGCCCCCCTCATTGATCTGATAGAATCACGATATTACGCCGTTGAGATTATGGGGACAAAATATGCGCCAGCTTGGATTTTTTGATGTTGCTAATCACTATGGCGGC
>PBQI01000133.1 GCA_002725625.1 Rhodospirillaceae bacterium
CCAATCCTTTCTGTGCATACCATTTCCCCAATTTTAAATGGCGCTGAGGGTCTTCTTTACACCCACTCACAAAAAAAGCAATGGATAGAATTAGGGCGGGTGTTGAAAATAGACCGTTCACCTCATTTGTTCCGACCACTGACCGTTCGATCGGTCACCTTAAGAAACAAGATCATGATGTCACCCATGTGCCAATATTCGGCGGACGATGGAGAAGCTAACGACTGGCACTACGTTCATTTAAGCTCCCGTGCGGTCGGTGGCGCCGGCATTGTTTGTACTGAGGTCATTCACACCGAACCAGAGGGTCGGATAACGCCGCATTGCCTGGGCCTATGGAACGACGATCAGCGGGACGGATTGGCCCGCATAACGGAATTCATCACTAAACAGGGCGCCGCCCCGGCCATTCAAATCGGCCATGCCGGTCGGAAGGCATCCGTCGGCCGGCCTTGGGACGGCAGTACGCCTTTAACGGAAAATGAAAGCGGCTGGCCGGTGGTCGCTCCCTCTCCCCTGCCCTACGCTGATGGCTGGCCGATACCAAGGGAATTGGACACGAGTGATATCGCACGATTGGTTGAAGGTTTTTCCGCCACAGCGAGGCGTGCCCAGGAAGCCGGATTTCAAATACTCGAAATCCACGCAGCCCACGGCTATTTGATCAACGAATTTATGTCGCCTCTCAGCAATCAGCGGGAAGACGATTATGGCGGGTCATTTGACAACCGAACGCGCCTGCTTTTCGAGATTATCGGAGCCATCCGCAGCGAATGGCCCAGCGACCTGCCGCTGTTCCTACGCATATCTGCGTCCGAATGGGCAGAAGGCGGTTGGACCTTGGAGGACAGCATCAAACTGGGGCATCTGATCAAGGAACAGGGCGAGGTCGACCTTATTGATTGCTCATCGGGCGGCAACGATCCGCACCAAGAGATCCCCATTCATCCCGGCTATCAAATCCCCTTCGCCAGGGAAATTCGTAAACAGACCGGCCTGATGACGGGCGCGGTCGGCTTGATCAACAGTCCCGATATGGCCGAGACAACCATCGCCAATGGCGACGCCGATATATTAATCCTCGGGAGGACTATGCTTGCCAACCCCTATTGGCCCCTCCACACTGCCGCATCCTTAAAGGCCGAAAATGTCGTCTGGCCGGTCCAGTATGAACGAGCAAAATTTTTCTAAAATGATGTAGGGCAAAAAAAATGACAGACCGTCGCGAATTCGAGGCGGGAGGAGAAGATACACCAAAATCATTCGCCGCTTTGCGGCATTCAGGCTATCGCTATTATTTTATCGGCAGCGCCCTGGCGATGATGGCCGATAACATCGAACACGTCATCAGTTACTGGATCATTTTCGAGAAATTCCAGTCCCCGGCACTGGGTGGCTTCGCGGTGATTTCCCATTGGGTACCGTTTCTTCTTTTTTCATTCTATGCCGGCGCTCTGGCCGACCGCTTCGACCCGAGACGGCTCATACAGCTGGGCATGCTGCTGTTCATGGCCGTTTCCCTTGCCTGGGGCCTACTGTTTTTAACTGACACTCTGGAAATGTGGCATGCGGCAGTCCTGCTGACGATCCATGGCCTAGCCGGTGTTTTCTGGGCGCCCGCAGGCCAGATGCTAATACACGATATTGTCGGGCCTAAGGAATTGCAAAGCGGCGTTCGGCTGGCGGCAACATCTCGAACCTTGGGAATTTTGATGGGCCCGGCCGTTGGTGGCGGCCTGCTGCTGGCCTTTGGCCCCACCTGCGGTATTTTTATCAATGTTCTGATCTTTTTGCCGCTGGTAATTTGGCTGTGGAAGGCGCCGTATGGACCGAAGTTCAGAGAAAACGGACAGACGGAACCGAAAAAAGGAGGCATCAGTGGCTTTGCCGATATCCTTCCCACCATCCGGACAATTTCCGACAACCGCACCATCGTGTCCATGATCCTTCTTGCTGGAGCAGCATCGCTTTTCGTCGGCAATGCCCATCAGGCGCAAATGCCAGAATTCGCCCATGATTTTAGCACCGGTGGGAAATCAAGTGTCGCTTATTCAATTCTCCTCGCCGCCAATGCCGCCGGCGCTCTGGTGGCTGGCGTCTTTTTGGAAAGCAAAAGCCTGCTTCAGGCTCTGCCGCGCTCAGCCTTTAATCTTGTTTTGCTTTGGTGCTTCGCCATCTCCGGCTTTGCCGTCTCGACGAATTTGATTGTCGCCGTGGCCATGTTGTTTATCGCCGGGTTTTTAGAACTTTCCTACAACGCCATGACCCAGACCCTGGTACAGCTGAACGCCCCCGCAGAAATTCGGGGACGGGTAATCGGGCTATATTCGATGTCGTTCCTCGGCCTGAAGACGTTCAGCGGCGTCACCATCGGTCTTGGTGGCAGTATAGTCGGCATCCACGGGTCGGTCGTCGCCAGCGCGACGGGTTTGCTTTTATGCGCTTTGGCCTTAATGGCCTATTTTTTCAAAAGCCATAGGTTGAAGCTGGGTGAATAAAGTTAGGCCCTATTCTTCACCAAGCAACTCAACCACTTTCGCCTGATCCGGTATTTGTCCCCGGGGACGGGCAGCCAAAGTCTCGCCGATGGCCCTTAGATGATCTGCCGAAGTGCCGCAGCAACCGCCTATGATATGCGCCCCGGCGTCACGCACCAAACAGGCGTAATCGGCCATAATTTCAGGCGTTCCGTCATAGGATATTCCCTCAGCGCCCAATCGCGGCGTGCCACAGTTTCCTTTGGCGATTACTATATCGTTGCTCGATACCGATTGAACGATCTTGAGAATCACCTCTACCAATTGCTTCGGGTTGGAACCGCAATTGGCACCAAAAGCCACTGGCGCCGGATCGAAGGTCTTGGCCGCCTCCAAGGCTGCTTCCGGGGTTGTCCCCATCATGGTCCTGCCCTTGCTGTCAAACGACATGGTCGCTGCAAATGGTAGTCTGGTCGACGCGGCGCCTTTCATGGCGGCTGCCATTTCGTCAAGCGATGACATGGTTTCCACCCAAAAATAATCTACGCCGCCTGAGGCCAGAGCGGCAGCTTGTTCGGCGTAGGCTTCCTCGGCCTCTTCCACGGTAAGTTTGCCCAGGGGCTTTAGCAATTGTCCCGTGGGCCCCATGGATCCACAGACCAATATTGGCCGGCCAGTTTCATCGGCGCATCTGCGCGACACTTTTGCTGCCGCTTCATTATAGGCCTGCACTTGATCAGCCAATTCGTACCGATCCAAGATAAAACGGTTGCCGCCGAAGGAATTGGTCAGAATAAGGTCCGCACCGGCATCAATAAAACTATCATGTACCGAGGCAATCCGGTCGGGATGATTGACGTTCCAACTTTCGGCCACTTCACCGCGCTTCAAGCCAAGCGCCATGAGACCAGTACCCATGGCACCATCAGCCAGGAGATAGCCTTTATCACTTAATATTTGCTGTATTGTATGGGGCATCAATTTATTCCGTTGAAATTGCCTGCCTAAACAAGCGGTAGGAAGGGATTATCTGAATATTAAAAAGTAAGGGTCATGTTCCTAAACGGCTTTAGTTCGGCTTTTGATCTTTGATCACATACCGGCCGTCCCGGATTTCATCAAAGACTTCCAATACATCCGGATGGGTTATCGGGGCATCATTTTCATCGATTTGCAGATTTTGTTCCGACACGTAGGCGATGTAGGTGGTTTCTTCGTTTTCGGCGAATAAATGATAATAGGGCTGATCTTTAGCCGGACGGGTCTCTTCGGGAATGCCGAGCCACCATTCCTCGGTGTTGTTGAACTCCGGATCAACGTCAAAAATTACACCCCGGAAGGGGAACAAACGGTGTTTAACAATTTGTCCAATATCGAATTTAACTGTTAACAATTTAGGGCCCTCAAATTTTGACTCCGTTGAGTCAGATTTTCCATCGGCTGTATAGTAAATCAAAATATCAGAGATTTCACGCCGAGAAGTTACGCTTAGTAAAATTTTAAATTCGCATGGTAGTATTAATATATATTTCTAACATCTAAAGAAGTTTCAGCCTATAAAGATCGCTACTGAGGAAGCATTTGCCACACCTGAATTGATAAAAGAATTGCGAAAATTACTTGAGACAGGTTCGACTGCCGAACCCGGCTATGCCCTTTTGGTCGTCATTTATCAGGATCCGAACATTGAACCCTCGGCCGATGTCACCCGCAATTTGGAAGATCAATGATATCCTCGCTGAAGCCGTCCGTAATCACCCGACCTGTTTAGCCCGGCTGGCCGCCATAACACCTCAGGCGCCTGAACGTGCCACCAAAATCCAGTAACTGTCACTGATTCTTGGATTGCCCTTCCAGGGTACGAAAATCAGTCCGCTCCAATATCCAGGAAGTGATGAAGCCGAACAGCAGCCCCCAGAAAGGGGATCCGATGTTAAAAAGGGTCAGATCGGACACGGTGACCAAGAACGCCGTCAGCGCCCCGAGGGTAAAACTTCTTTGAAACGACGCCACAAAAGAATTTTGTAATACTCTGAACAAGGCGAGCCCCGCCAGGGTAGCAATAAAGGCGGGCGGCGCGGCCAGCATAGATTTTGTCAGCACCGGTGAATACAACCCGAACAGGATGGCCAATAGGCAGATGAAAATAGCTGCTGAATATTGCGACTCTTTGGTTCCCCCACTGGAGAGAATAGCATTCACCGGTCCCGTCAGGCAGGTGGATACAGTGCCGACGGCGGCACAGACAATGGACATGCCGCCGCAGGTAGTGGTGATGGTGTTCACCGGTGGATTATGCCCATTGGCCTTCAGAATACCGATTCCCTGAGCATTCTGCGCCGCTAAAACGGTAATGGAGATAGGCACGACCAGTTCTATCATGGCCTGCCAGGAGAAAACCGGCGTAAATATTATGGGCTCCACCATGTTCAAGGCGATCTCTTTTCCTGCGGGGTTAAAAGATCCCTGTAGCACGACAGCTATCACGCCGATCACTAGAACGCCAATCATGGGCGGCATTCGGCGGGCGACGGCGGGATGAAAGGAAAACAGGAAAAAAGCCGCCGTCATTGGAAAGGCTATCCAGAAATCATTTTTCAGCGCGACGATCCAGTCAATGCCGAACTGAAGAAAAACACCCGCCACCATGCCCATGATAATGGGCATGGGCAGATGCCGCATGATCCAGCCGACGCTGCCGGTAAGACCCAGTATTAATAACAATAATCCCGTAGCGTAAAAGGCGCCGATGATTTCAGGAAAGGTCAAATGCCCGAAGGCGGGTCCCACCAGAACCGAGCCAGATATAGTCCAAAAGAACACCAAGGGCTGACGATAGACGATGGTGACGAAAATACTGACAAGTCCGTTGAACGCTAGCCCGCCGAACATCCAGGACGCCAATTCCTGTTCCGTCAAACCGCCCTTGGCGCCGACGCCCAAAACAATCGCGACGGGGGCGGAGGCGGAAAACAAAAAGGCGATAAACCCATTAGCGAGGTGCGTCGAGGAAATATCGGCAAAGAAATTCCTGATACCCGGTACTGGACGGTTAATTTTCTCTAGGGGCATAGTTTAAGTCCGGCTTTTGATGGGACTATTGGCGAGGCTCTGGTGAACGGCAAGCGATCAGGTTGACAGCATCGATGGTCATCACCACCGTATCATCCTGGTTCAGTACTTCAATCAACGTCCTGACGATTCCGCGGTCGGGTTTGGATTCTGATCGTCTGGTCTCAAGTATATTAACGCGTGTCGTCAGGCTATCGCCGCCACGAACCGGCGCCAGCCATTTCAGATCGGTAAGACCGGGTGAGCTCAGGCTCGAAACATTGGAAAGATAGTGCTTGGCGTAGAGCTTCATCATCAAGGCACCGGTATACCAGCCACTGGCGATAACGCCGCCGAACACACCGGCTTGAGCCTTTTCATGATCGATATGAATGTCCTGGGGATCGTAAGCTTTGGCATATTCCACCATGGCGTCTTCTTCCACCTCCGCCGATCCCAGGATATGTTGTTCACCGGCGATATAGTCCTCGAAATAACGATCCCGGTGGACATGGGTAAAGGGCAGTTCATTGTCCAACTCTTTCATCTTTGGTCCTTTGGTCTTTCTCAGAGAACGTTTTGGGCAATTACCATAATGAAAATTCCTTATCTATGTCAGCCCCCTTTTTTTGTTACGACCTTGATGCCAATCCGTGCGTAAACTTTTCGCGTGATAACTTCACTAATGACGGTATCGACGGTATTGGCAATGTAACGAGAATCAACTTTTTCTGCGCGAGCGCATTATTAGTCGAGAATTTTTAAAGGGCTGAAACAGCAACCGCAATAACAGATTTGACAATCATAGAACTCTCCCTAAGTTCATTGTTCTGATATTTTTTTTAAAATCCTACTTCATTCGCCTTAATTTGCTAAGTAGGTTCCATGACAGAGCTTTTCAAAATGCGGACAGAGCCTACAATGACACACTTTAAACTTTCGTCCGCATAATTTATGCCCAATGTAATCCTTCGACTTGCCGAAAGAGTAGCTGATCGAATCGGCGTCGAACCCGGAAATTTTGTTGGCGTGTGTCTGGCGATATTCTCAGGGCTCGCCCTGATGGCCAACGGCGCCGTGGCCAAGCAACTGGGCGGTGAACTGCACCCCTTTATCCTCGTTTTCCTCCGCTCCTTGATCATGGCGACTTTTCTGTTTCCGATATTCGCCAGAAACGGCTACGCCCGGATCAGGCCCGCCGGCCATGGGATCATGATCGTCAATGGCCTGGTATTCACGGTAGCAACGCTCGGATGGTTCTGGGCCTTGCCGCGTGTGCCGCTGGATATGGTGGCTGCCATCGGCTTCACCAGCCAGCTTTACGCCATCCTGGGCGCCATTATTTTTCTCGGTGAGAAATCAAAACCCTGGCGGTGGGCGGCGCTGTCGGTCGGATTTATCGGCGCCATGATTATCCTTCGTCCGGGTTTCACCGAAATGTCAGCCGGGGTCATCGTGGTTGTTTTTACCGCCGTCTTATATTCAACCAACAGGTTAATTATCAAAGTAATCGCCACCAGAAATAACCCCGCTGCCTCCGTCGTCTGGCAGGCGATATGGGCAACTGTTTTTTCTTTTCCTGCTGCGTTATATGTTTGGACGACGCCGACATTCACTCAAGGTTTATTGATATTGTTTATCGCCGGGCTCGCCATTCTCAGTCACTACACTTTGGCCTGGGCATTACGTTTGTCGGATGTGGGCGCTGTAGAGCCGACGACGTTCATGAGACTGGTATGGGGCGCAATGCTCGGTTTCCTATTTTTCGACGAAGTCCCCCACCTCTTCACCATCCTGGGCAGCGCCGTCGTATTGGGATCGATCATCTACATCGCCCGCCGCGAGCGCAGGGAAGGCCAACAAAAGCTGCGGGTAGAGAAATAATCGGCAACGGCCTCGACTTCTTTTAGCTAGAGCCCTTTTACTTTATCTTCCATGATCGGGGGAGAGCGCAGCAGCGGTATCAGGGACTGCCGACCCGAAGCTGCGATCTGCAAAATATAAATCTGATTGATCAGATAAATCTTATTCTGACTGGACAGTTTGGGTGTCCAGGGCTTGTGAGGTATGCCGTTCTCCCCGTAGCAAGCCAGGCAATTACGGACTTTGGGGATAGGCAACGCACTGTTGAGTTTATCGGGAATACGGCACGGTAAATCGGCGTAGTATACTAACAACGCTTCTATCTGTTCTTCAGACAGGCGGGCAGTCAACCGCCTGGGAAATAGCGGCCAAAAAGTCAGGCTGCCCTGACCGCGACCTCCATAACGCCGATATTCTCGATTTCAGCCGTCATGACGTCGCCGGGCTCAACTGGGCCAACGCCGTCTGGCGTGCCCGTCATAATGATATCGCCGGGCAGGAGCGTATATCTTTCAGACGCATACTCGATCAGCCTGCCAACATCATAAACAAGATCCCGTGTATTCGAGTCCTGACGCACCTCGCCATTGACGGAAATCCGCAAATCCAAATTGTTGGGATCATTGATTTCATCGGCCGTTACCAGCCAGGGTCCAATTACAGCGTAGCTGTCACTGGATTTTCGGAAACTTTGAAGTTCTTTACCCCGGGTTGTCATGTCGAGACCGATGGCGTAGCCGGCCACATAGTCTAAGGCATTTTCCCCTGATACATGTGTGCATGCCTTGCCGATCACAACAGCCAGTTCAACTTCGTGGTCATTGCGGGCTTCGATGAACTGCACGGCAACGCCGTCGCCTGGACCCACCAAAGAAGTATTGGCCTTTAGAAACAATCCCCAATCAGAAATATGGCTGATCTTCCGTTGGGAAACGATACCGTCGTCGATTATCGATTCGTCGATATGTGTTTGATAGTTGATGGGGGCGCCGATGATTTTACTGGGATTTGCAACGGGACTTCTCAGCTGAACGTCGGAAATTTCTTTAACCGGTGCCTCCGATATGAGCTTTTCCACCGCCGTCATAATCGCCCCTAGATTGGCTATCATGAGATCGCCCAGCGGCACCGGCCAACTGACCGAAGGAAGCACTGCCAAGGCGGCTGTTACATCGCGGGCCTCATCGCCCAAAACAAGGCCAAGCCGGTCGTTATCGTAGCGGCAGATTTTCACTTATTTCTCCTTCTGTTCGATGCCGACTTATTAACCTAGCCGGCTTTCCCGCTAGAGGTTCAGATTCTTCAAGGCTGCTTCGTCGGTGAAGCTGTAAAGAACCGATTTCGGACCCGCAATATGGCGGTACGGCCTCCAATTCGGCACAACAAACACGTAGCTTTCATTCCACTTTAAGGTTTCGTCGCCAATGATCGTTTTGCCGTCACCTTCAACCACTGGAAAAACGCCGTGAGGCTGTATCTTTTCAGCAAATTCCTTGGTCTTCATTTTTGTTCCCTTTACCTGCTTTTTGTCTTACTACCCCCAATCAGAAAATTTCTATCCCGCCCTAGTCGCCACCGCCTCCACTTCAACGCTCCTCTTCTGCACACATGACGTAATGCTCCCAGGCACGGTCTTGGGACAAGTCACTAAAAAACATTTCTTGACATTTTTCCAGTTCACCCGGGGACAAAAACTTGATGTCGCCCAGCTGCATAGCCTGCAATTGTATAGTTGCCGACACCTGCAGATAGATGGCAGTCAAAACCGTCCCTTTCAGACCTTGGCCGGCAACTGTACTGCCATGGCCGCGCATCAGGACGACGGTCGACTGCCCCAGAAAACTGGCGAGATCGCGCCCGTGTTCCATATTCCTGACCAGCAGATCAGTGTCGCCGAATTTATCGTGAATATCCCAAACGCCGATATCTTCGCCGACCCCCGCGCCGACATGAATGGCCGGCCGCAGCTTCACTCCCGTCAGTCCGAAGGGAATCACCGAATAGGAATGATTGTGAACGACAGAATTAATTTCGGGGCGGGCTTCCATGATGGCACCGTGGATGTGGCGTTCCGCGTAGGGCCGCAATTTTGAGCCATCCACCGAATTCCCCTCCAAATCAAACTCCATAATGTCATCGGGAGTCACCAACTGAGGACTGCGCGAGCAAGAAATAAAATAGTGATTAGGAATTTCCGGATGGCGAATACTAACATGGCCAAAAGCATCGACCACATTTTCATGAGCCAAAATATGATTGGCCGCCACCAGCAGATCGATTGCTTCTTTAACTTTCGGCATATTGCCCCCTTACCTAGTTTTTTGATTTTCTAATTCTATGCACGGGAAAATTTCTTCCCCCTCTGAAGTCTCCGCCACAAAGTGGTGACGCTTATCCCAAGTTCCTCCGCAGTGCGGGTTCGGTTTCCATTGTGGCGAACCAAGGTCTGATGAATCAGTTCAAATTCCGCATCCGCCAAACTGGACTTCAAGTTGTGTGCCGCCGCCTCTTTCGGCATCAACCCATCCAGGTGGTCCTGGATAGCGGTAATATTGGCACCGCTCACACCGGGCGGCAGATGGATCGGTTTTATCTTTTCCTGATCGGCTAGGCTAACGGCGCGTTCCAATACATTGTTGAGCTCGCGCACATTTCCCGGCCAGTCATAAGCCAGCAGCAGATCCATGGTATCCTCGGCAACTACCATGGACGGGCTATCTTCGCGCACGGCTATGCTAAGCAAAAAATTGCTGATCAATGAAGGAATATCCCCCTTGCCTTCGCGCAGAGGCGGCAAATTAATATCGATAACGTTCAGCCGGTAAAACAAATCCGCCCGAAATTTTCCTTCATCCACACATGACAACAGATTGCGGTTACAGGTGCAGATAATTCGAACGTCGACTGATATTGCTTTGCTGGAACCGATGCGCGATATTTCTCCTTCCTGCAAAACACGTAGCAACTTTGCCTGCAATTCAAACGGCATTTCACTAATTTCGTCCAAGAGTAGCGTGCCGCCGTCGGCCTCTTCAAATAATCCCGTCTGGCCGTTTTTACGCGCGCCCGTAAAGGCGCCGTCGGCATAGCCGAAGAACGTGCTTTCCACCAGATTTTCGGGTAAAGCGGCGCAATTGATGGCGACAAACGGCTTGTCGGCCCGACAGGAGGCATTATGGATGGCCTGGGCGAACAATTCCTTGCCTGTCCCGCTTTCACCGAGGATAACCACCGAGCTGGAATTCTCCGAGGCCCGCGACGCCTGCGCCAAGGCCTCCTTTAGGCGGGGACCCTTGGAGACAATATCGTCCCAGGTATATTTTGCCGTCCGGTTACGCCGCACCTGATCCAACAGCTTGCGCCTTTTTCGAACCGAATCCGCGTTGTTGAAACCAAACCCAAAAGCCGAACATATGGGAATGCGAACGGCCGTCGCCTCAGGATCGGTTCTGGAGCGGCCGATATTGGGCCGTCCTGTCTGCATGACTTCCTGGCATTTTTCAGAAATGCTCTCATCACCTTTGACGGGCTCCGGTTTTTTCGGACCGGCCGTCAACATACGCCGTCCGACTTGGTCGAAGAGAATAGCTTCCCCTTCGGCGACGGCGGCGATGAGCGGCAGGGTCTCCGTCAAGGTATCTAGCAACTGACTTTGACGATCAGCCCGATCTTCGTTGGATGCCGCAAGTACGTAGTCGCCCAATGGCATGGCGAAAATCTCCCGCCGGATTTGACCTTCACCGCGCCCCTGAGGCTTTCCCTCTTTGGC
This sequence comes from Rhodospirillaceae bacterium, assembly GCA_002725625.1. Lineage (GTDB taxonomy): Bacteria > Pseudomonadota > Alphaproteobacteria > Rhodospirillales > UBA2165. The sequence goes on from PBQI01000133.1 coordinate 11,161, forward strand.
TGCCCTCTTGCATATTTCACTGAGAGTACCCTCAATATTTTCACGCCGCTCGCCATCGGGCCCCACGGCATAGAGGCAGACACCTTCCTGATCGGTTACCTTAGCCACACCCCCCGTCGTCCGGGCGATAAAAGGTAAGGCCAAATATACCATTTCAAGACTGATATACTTCTCACTCATTGCTATATATTTTCAAAAATGAAAATATATAGCAAGACTGCCTTAAAATTATCTCACCTTGCAGGATCCAGAAATAGCTCTTCGATACTCGGTCGGCGGTCAATAATCCTTTGTTCAAGGGACCACCGAATTTGCTTTTCCAGGGTAGGTTTGTTTTTTTCTAAACAGCAGGGCCAAAAATATTCTCCCATTAAGGCAATGGTCTCCTCAACTCCGCCTACACCCCAAGGACGACCGGAGCGCTTCTTTGATGCCACGACCCACTCTTGCCAATGGGGCCGGATACATTTGACCAACTGGTCAAATGTATCGCAGTCAATGCCGTTAAACGTACGAAATTGTTATTTGGAAATAAGCCGCGCGCTGTTAAACTTTGCCATCAGACAACATCCCCCGCACACAAGACCCGTAGATAAAGTGATAATTGGGAATACCGATGGTTTTTCCCGCCAGATCATTTGGTTTCTCAATACCGCGGTCTGTTCTGATATAAATCGAAAAATTTGGAAAAACATGGGATAGAAATACCGGCACAGTGATATAAGGCCAATCGCCCTGCAGGCGCGCTATCAGGTGGGTGCTGAAAGATATTTCCGAAACGTCGAATTCCTGATCGTCAAACAGCCGTTTGAAAGTCACCGGTAGCGCCAGGTTCAAATACTCAACCCGGCAGCCTTCGATCGGCGTTTCTTCGGTTTTCACGCCTTGAATTCGATCGTAGTATCCACTGGCAATTTTGATTAAAATTTAGAACGATCCGCTCATCTCTTTTCGTATTCACAATTTATAATTAAAAATCTAGCTTCATGGCGACAACGGAATAATCATAACTCAAAAAAAGGCTGAAATTGACATGACGAATCTAACCATTGGTTGCGGTGCTTATGACCGAACCTGGCCTCTAATTGCCAACAAGATTCAAACCGACGAATTCAAACTCAATTGGGAGATCATGCCACCGGAAGAAGCGTTTCTAAAGGGCATGGTCCACCATGAATTCGATCTTACCGAAATGTCGTTTAGCACTTATCTTTTGCAGCTGTCTCGCGGTGAAAACGCCTACACTGCCATTCCGGTCTTCGCCTCCCGCGCCTTTAGGCACTCGGCAATTTATATCCGCACCGGCGCTGCTATAGAGAAACCGGAAGACTTGCAGGGCCGGCGCATCGGCGTACCAGAATACCAGTTGACGGCAAATGTTTGGGCGCGCGGCATCCTGTCGGATGAGTACGGTGTACGCTCGGAGGACATCAAGTGGTTGGCGTGCGATATTGACGAAAAAGGGCGGGTGGAAAAAGTGTCCGCCGATCTCCCCTCCAAGTTTAACCTCAAGTTCATGGGGATGGAGGAAACCCTGTGGGGCCTCATGCAGCGGGGCGAAATCGACGCCATCATCGCCCCACGAGCACCGAAAGCTTTTACCGAGGGTGACCCTGGAATCGAGCGCCTGTTCCCGGATACAAAATCCGCCGAACAGGACTACTTCAAGAAAACTGGCATTTTTCCTATTATGCATCTGGTGGGCATCCGAAATACCCTGCTGGCAGAAAACCCGAACCTCGCTGGCATTCTATACGGAGCATTTGAGAAAGCACGGCAACATGCCGTACAGGAACTCAACCAGGTCGCGTATTTTTACGTCATGCTGCCGTGGCTGGTCGATCATATGAAGGAAACAAAAGATTTCATGGGCGAGGACTACTGGACCTACGGCATCGCCAAAAACCGCAAGGTAATTGAAACCATGTGCCGCTATTCCTATGAACAGGGCCTGGCTAAAAAACTTTTCACGGCAGACGAAATTTTCGCACCGGTCTGACTAACCGGCCCGGTTCCTTAGTTTAGGCACAGCATGAGGCGCTAGCACGGCAATCAGCGGGGGATTATCCACCATGGCTAAAGATATTCAAATTTGAAAAGAGAGCTTAGCGGCTAAGAATTACTATTCCAAATCAAACTTTGGATTTTTGCGGATATAACGCAGCACGAAATAAAGGGCGAAAAGAATCAGAGCCGCGGCACTGGTGTACAAATTCGGTACCACTAAGCCAAAGCCGGCGAGGCCGAGCAGGAGGCGCTCCCGGAGTGCCAGATGGTCTTGGAAATAGGATTCAAGAGCTGCCGCTATAAGGATCAAGCCGATGATTGCGGTAACGAGTGAAATGGCGATCACATACCACGGACCAATCATCAATAATTCAGGGCCATAGACAAAAGCAAACGGTACGATAAAGGCAGCCAGAGCAAACTTAACCGCCATCACTGCAATCAAAAGCGGATTGTCTTCGGCGATCGAGGAGGCCGCGTATGCCGCCACCGCTACCGGCGGAGTGATAGCCGACATGACTGCATAATAGAGCACAAACATATTGGCGGTTAGGACCGGCACACCAATCTCGGTCAGGATCGGTGACATTAGAGAAGCAGCAATGATGTAGGCCGCAGGTGTCGGCATACCGAGGCCCAAAACAACCGTTACAGCTGCAGTCACCAGCAAGGTAAAAAATGTCTGCGAGTCGGTAATTGCATTCACCAAATGAGATATTTTGCCAACCAAACCGGTCATGGTAATGCCGCCCATAATCAGACCAGCAGCGGCACAGGCCCCTCCAACCGGCACCATACGATAGCAGGTTTCACTGAGGACTTTTGCCAGAGCAATTGGCCCGATCCTAGAACTCGCCTTAAATAAGGACACTACAAATACCGCCACCGTTCCCATGATCCCAACCATGGTCGGCGTAAAACCCATTAAGAGCGCCCCGGTTAAAATAGCCAATGGTACGATGAACAAGCCACCGCCTTTCATGGTCTCTCGCATGGAAGGAATGAGGCTATCGTCCAAGCGCCCAAACCCTAAACGCAGAGATGAATAATGAACTTGGGCATAAATCGAGACATAATACAGGATGGCCGGCAAAAAGGCGGCAATCGCTATCTGGCGATATTCGACACCGGCAAAATCAACCATTAAAAATGCAGCAGTGCCTAGTACCGGCGGCACCAGACTGCCTCCCGTCGAAGCCGCCACCTCAATGGCGCCGGCATGAGCCCCCCGGTAGCCGAGACGCTTCATAATGGGAATAGTAATTGAACCCGTTGTCACCACGTCGGAGGTCGGACTACCCGAGAGCATGCCGTACATACCGGATGAAATTACCGCGACTTTTGCAGGACCGCCTGGCCGTTTGCCACTAATCGCGGCAGCGAAATTGAAAAAGAAATCGCCACCACCACAGGCATGAAGGATCGTGCCAAACATCACAAACATGAAGGCATAAGTCGCTGCCACGCGAAGCGGCAGACCAAATATGCCATCTGTAGTAAAGACCGTAATTTCGATAAAATGCAGGTAATCGATTTTACCATGTTGGAGAACTCCACTTAAATTATGGCCCCACAAATTATAGACGGCGAAAATTAATACCAGAGTCGTCAAGCCGAGCCCGGTGGTTCGCCGCGTGATTTCGAGCGTAATGATAAAAACCAGAGTACCGAATATGACGTCTAGTTGAGTCAATTCGTCTAAGAGAACAATACGATTTAAAATCGTCGGCGCCTGAATGGCAAAATAAACACCGACCGCTATACTCGCCAAAGCCAAACCCATATCGACAATAGACGGTTTTTCAATTTTTGAATCTTCAAAGGCGCCGGTGGTCAGGAATGCCAAGGCACCCACGCCTGAAAAAAACAAAACGGTTAATGTCCAGGGTGCGATAATGACGATCGTCGCGGCAACAATGACATAGGCACCCACTGCCGCCGCGAAGGGCGTAAAAATCCATTCATAGAGTCCGTGCGGGCGCCGACGAGCGCCCACAGAGAACCATGTCTTTAAAGATGCAAGTTCGGCTAAATTCATGTCTATTTACCAACAGAAAAGACATGCGGCTAAAAGCCGCACGCCTTTCTGCTGAGGTAATTTTGACCGGCTACTTTAAACCTTTTTCTTCAAAGTATTTAAGCGAGCCTGGATGATGCGGTGCATTACTCGCCTGAGCCAGAACTGCTGTGGTTGCTGTCTTTTTGATCAGCCGATGAGATTTATTTTTGAAAGTCTCTATTTGCTCAACCATGGCTTTGGTGATGTTATAAGCAAGCTTAGCATCCATATTTGCATTGGCGACAATAACCGCACCCATGCAAACGGACACTGCGCCGTTCGGCGTCCATTTATATTCACCTGGCTTAACCCGGCAAACTTCACCACCAAATTGTTTAGAAACCCGAGCGGCAATTTCTTCGCCATAGCTCAACAATACCGGTGCGGCAGCTTTGGCAATTTCTCGAACGCGTGGGTGATTATAAGAGATACCGAAATTCACTACATCAAGGCGGCGGTCCGATATCAAAGAAACAATTTCTTTGGATGCAGCATGAACAACTTGGCCGCCCCAGGATTTAATATTTGCCTTGGAGGCACCCAATAAATTTAGAGCCGCTTCTCCTACATCGGCATCAAAATTTCCGCGTCGGTTTATAGCAATCCGGATCGGCAGTTTCTTTTTAACAATATCGGCAAATGATTTGATGCCATGCTTGCCGGCAAATGAACCGGCCACTGCAAAGAAGCTTTGTTGAAAGCGCGAAGCCGGCGTATAGACCCGGAATAATACGCGCACATTACTGATGCTTTTTCTGCCTTGGTAACCTTTGACGATCGCATTCAACTCACCATCCGTTGCCAGTCCCATTGGCACTTTACCACGTGAAACCAACGGCACGTTGGCCAGGCCTCCCGAAGATGTCTGATAGCTTACGGTTGAGCCGGGATATGCCTTGGCGATGGCCGCATCGATGCCGCCGCCGATACGTGACCACAAACCGCCTGGGCTGGCGCCACTAAGGGTTAGATTGTATTTCTGCGCCTGCGCCGGCACGGCCGACGCAGCGACAAAGGTCCCGGCGGCGATTAAACTAAACAAAAATATTTTATGTCTCATACTATTACCTCCTATTGGATTTAAAATATTAATTCAATGATTAAGTCTCTTCTTTTGGATTGGAGCAAAATCCTCGCAGACTTCTCCGGTCCAATTTACCGCGATCCGTTTTTGGCAAATCTTCATAGATTTCTATGTATTTCGGTATTTTGACTTTATTTAACCTGCTTTGGCAATGCTGGCGTACGGTTTCGATGTTGATAGCGCTGCCATCCGCCGGAACAATAAACAGAACAATTTCTTCGCCATAAATTTCATCCGGCACGCCGATTGCCGCCGCCTGGCTGATATTGGCAAGTTCCAAGGCAACGTTTTCAATTTCCACGGGGGATATATTGACCCCGCCCCGGATGATTAAATCCCTTTCCCGCCCCGTGACGAAAAGGAATCCATCTTCATCGAGGTATCCGATATCGCCGGTTTGAATAAACCCACTTTCCGCCAATTGAGCGGGTGCATTGTTTTCTATATACCGGTATGCCGTTTCAGGGTCGCGGCCCAGTTCAATCCGGCCGGTTTCGTTAGGCGGCATCTCATTACCTTGCTCATCTACTATTCTGATTTTGTGGTATGGCAGCGGCTTGCCGACAGAACCGATTCGCCGGTTTTCTTCGTTGCTGGCCGCCAGCCAGCCGGCTTCACTGGCACCGAACCCCTGGGCAATGGGAATGTTATACATGTCTTCGAATTTTTTCCAGTCCTGTGCCAGAAGTGGTGCGGAACTCGACGTGATGTAGCGGAAATCAGGAATATCAAATTTATCGATATCCGTTGGGCGATTAATCAGCATGTTGATAATCGTCGGATTACCGGTAGCGATGGTCGCCCTATAATTCCTAACCCAGTCGAAGAATCTACTGGCAGAAAATTTTCGCCCGAGCAAAATTGTCGCCCCCCGGCTCAGTGGACCTGTGGCGCTCAGAATCTGAGCCGACAGCCAGTTGAAGGAGCGGAAATCCAGTACGCGGTCCTCATTTGATATGGCGAAGCCGTCCATGACGCTGTCAGTGTTTTCACAAAGCTGCTCAAAGGTGCACATCACACCTTTGGGCGTCGAAGTCGTGCCGGATGTATAGAATATTTCCGCAATGTCGGATGGAGCATTGACGGGCCGGAGAGCTTTCCCTTTTTCTCCGCCGCACAATTCACCGAAAAATCCGGAACCGCCGGTTTCTGCCCACTCACCCAGCGGCAAAATATCTGCCGTCGGCATTTCCTCCAACGGATCAAGACAAATGCTATCTTCTACCAACACAAGTTTGGGATTAATTTGCCGTAAAATGTCGCCGAGATAGAGCGAGTTCATTTCCACATGAATAGTGCAGATGGTGGCCCCATAGACCATCACCCCGAAATAGGTCATCAAATGTTCAAGCGAATTATTGGACAAAAGTGCCACGCGGTCGTTAGCCCGCAATCCGAGATTGTTCAGATAGGCGGCGATCCTGTGGCAACAATCGTAGGCTGCGCCATAGGTAATTGACTTTTCCTGATCGATAGAGTGGATAAAAATCTTGTCCGGAAATAAACGATTGTTTCTCTCCAGCCAATCAAAAATCTGATTATTGGTGATAGTGCTGGAATCCATTTTATTATCATCCCGTGTCAGCGGGGCGGCTCAAATTACTGAACCGCCCGATTGATACACAGACTTTTTTACCTGCCCGTTTTGGCCAAGGAGTGATGCCAGCCGTTCATATAGCTCTTGGCGTGGGTAATCTGCTCGTCGGACAGGAATTTTTTCAGATCGACTTGATCAACCGGATAGACCGGACGATGGAAATCCTGCTCGAAGCCGTAAGGCACCGTCGCATCAATACCCATACCACCTTCGAACTTGGTATTGGACGCTGTCCAAGCGGCGCTTCCCGCCGTCATCCGTTCAGCCGGCATAAAGGTCTGGCCGATGCCACCCGGATGCGGATTGAGTATATCCGTCTGAGGATTAACGCGGGTGGTCAGGTTCCACATGATGTCGTCCATGTCGTATATATCGACGTCCTGGCTGACGGCAATGGCCAGACGCATGCCCTGGGAACACGCCAGAATGGCGGTCAGGAAATTACGCTGCCAGCCTTCTTCGATCTTGTTGCGCTTTTTTACCTGAATGATGCAGCCGCCCCAATCGGTCATGCAGTACGGAATATGCACATCCTGGACGATGCCGGGCTGCAGGCGGTTACAAAGCTCAAATATCGCCGATTCACGCACCGTGGTATCGATGCTGGCGTCGTCGGAGGTGTGAACACCCAGCGGGAAGATAACCGGCTTGCTTTCCGGCTTCCGCATGGTGATGGCGGAAACATGGAAGGTCGGCGCTTTATAGGCCTTACCCATATAACCCGCCCATTCCGGGTGGAAGAAGGTCTTTCCCTGAACGCCCTGCTGCTCGGCCTCAGCCGTCTCATAGCGCTTGTCCCGGGGATGGAGATGACCTTCCAGGACATATTCCGCATCAGCCAACGTGTAGGCGTCAATAGTTTGACATTTAACAATCCTAACCGGGCTGTCTTGGACAGCGCCGGCAATACCGATTTCATCGCACCCTTTGGGCAGAATAGCGTAATCAAAACCACCACCGGCGGCCAGGGTGCACGAAGGCGGAACGCCAAAGCACATGGTCAAAGGAATGGGCTTATCATCATTATAATGGGCGGTCTGAATCTGCCACATGTGAGAGCCCGGAGAAATCTGGAACGTACCTACATTGCCCCAACGGAAGTTCATCCGGTTGTAGCCGATATGGGTGCCGCCATCGAAATAATCGCCGATAACACATGAAATGCCGGACCCAATGGTCAATTCGGGCTCCAGGGCCGTGTGTCGGATGGCCGTGATCCATTTATTAACGTCCAGATCATCGGTGATGACATGTTCTTGCACCGGCGCTTCGTCTTGCGAGATTTCTACCGGCGCGATGGGATGGGTTAAGGCATGAGCCAGCTTCTTGGTCCGATCCGTAGGACCATCCCAACCGAACATTTTTTCGATAACGCCGTAATCGGAAAACAGATTGGTGATGGCCCGCGCGTGAGGTTTGCCTTTGACGTTTTCGAAAAGAATAGGTGGGCCACCGTCCAAATGTTTTTGCAATCCGGTGATTTCCAGATCGGGATTAACTTCCTTATCGGTCTCAATAAGGTCCCCCTCGGCACGCAGCCATTCGATGGCTTCCCTCAGGCTGGTTGCTGATTTCGTCGATGCACTTACGTTCTTATCCATTTTCGTTACTCTCTCCGATGGTGATTAAAACTTATCCGTACGCTAATTTTTGGGCGTACGGTTTTTCATATCCCCCGTCCATCGTTTGACGATATCGGTTTCAACATCAAATTGATCCAAAATCCGCATGACGATGTGATTTACCATATCGTCAAGATTCTTGGGGTGGTTATAGAAGGCAGGCATGGGCGGCAGGATGGTCACGCCCATATGGGAAAGCTTGAGCAAATTCTCCAGGTGAATGGTGCTGAGAGGTGTTTCTCGGGCGATCAGAACCAATTTGCGCTCTTCCTTGAGAACCACATCCGCCGCCCGATGGACCAGATGATCGCCTGCCCCCTGGGCGATCGAGGCAACACTACGCATGGAACAGGGTGCGATCACCATTCCATCCGTCCGGAAGGAGCCCGACGAAACCGCCGCGCCCATATCTCCCGATCCATAATGTGCATCGGCTAAATCTTTTAATTGCTCGAGGGTATAACCGGTTTCGTGCTCCAGGGTCTGGTGCGCCCATTTGCTGACCACCAGATGAGTTTCTACATCCGTTTCCTTCAGAACTTCCAATAGGCGGATGCCGAAAATGGCACCGGTCGCACCAGTCATCCCCACAACGATTTTTTTCATGTTATCTCCCTTGACGTGCTCTAACATTTTTAAGGCGAAGACTTTTTTTACGATACCACTTAATTCGCCTTGATCAAAAACACCCGAAAAAAAATTCTGTATTACGCCAATTGATTTCAATTAAAAGCACAGACCATGCCAGACTAGGCAGTAGCTAAATCTCGCGATTTTCTGAGTGATCCTAGAAATAATTATTTCAAAATTGAAATAAAATACAATAAAATACGGCGCGCCTTTTCACTTTTGAAAACTGCAGTTTATTATTTGACCCTCAATCTTTGGAGTGGAAAGCCACAAGGAGCATTCCAATTCCGAAAATAATCGCCGCCCCCATGAGGACCGTATTGGCCCGCCAGGCACGACGTTTCTTCTCTCCGGCCAGGGCTATGGATTTTTCGGACAATTTTTTCAAATTACGTTGGAAATCCTCAACTTCCAAGGCGATTTCATTTTGGATATCGTCTAGATCAGGCAGCAAGGCGGCAAAGGAATCTCGATCCCCGGCTTCCAGTGTTACCGCCAGCAGACCAGCCTCATCATTGTATTTCCGGTATAGTTTTTCGATCAGCGCCAGATTTCTATGAAGTTCGGGCACCGACGGTTTACCGCCGTCATTGATTTCTTTGTGAATTGCGGAAAAGGCTGCGAGGGCCTCATGACCAAACAGGGAAATATTTTGGCGGTAACCGCTTAACTCCTTTTGGCTGGCCTCCCTTTGTTCCAGCGGGATATCCAGCTTCTGCAACAATATCCTTTGATGCAACGTTAACGCCGCAACCTTGAAAATGTTCTCGGCGATCGGTAATTGTTCACCGGCGACGGCTTCTACTTCCTCGGCGACGTTGACGATAAGTTTCACGGAAACGCCGACCGCCGCCATCATCAGAAACAGCAGGACGGCAATTATGCCGATATATTTCTGACCGCTAAAGGAGCGCATGGGTAACTCCCATCATTCGTCCACTTCCCGCTGCTCGAACATGGCTTTGACTTCCCGCCTTTGTACTTTTCCCACCGGGCTCCGGGGCAGGTCTGCCAAAATATGAACTGCTTTGGGTGCTTTTGTCGATCCCAGGCGCGTCTTGGCGAATTCGATGATCGCCGTCGGTGGTGTCGAGGCACCATCACGCAATTGCACGGCTGCTTCGACGCGCTCTCCCCATTTGGCATCTGCAATGCCGAAGACGACGCACTCATAAATATCCGGATGCTCGCACAGGCCATTTTCCACATCAGACGGATACACGTTAAACCCGCCGGATATAACCACATCCCGCAGCCGGTCCTTGATAAAAAGATAGCCGCGCTCGTCAAAATATCCGATATCGCCCGTGTACAGCCAGCCGTCCTTGATGGTTTTGGCAGTCTCCTCGGGCATCTTGTAGTAGCCCTTCATCAGCAGATCACCACTGACGATGATCTCGCCCATCTCATCAGGCGGCAAATGATTGCCCCTATCGTCAATGATCGCCGTGCCGGTCAACGGCGTGGTCCGCCCTGCCGATAAAAGGTTTTCGTCAAAAGCCATTTCATCGGGTCCCATGCCGGTAACGATGGTTGACACTTCAGTCTGGCCGTAATCGGTGCCGATGCATCCGTTGAACAGTTCTCGCATCCGGCGAAGCTTGTCTTCCGGCATGGCTGCGCCGCCATAAATAACCATGTTGAGATGCCGAAATTCCGGCGCCTGCCCGGCGGCCGCATCCATGATGGCATAGGCGACGGTGGGCGGCAGCCAGGTTGACGTGGCGCCGCCATGGGCCAAAGCATCGAACATACCCAGCCCGGTCGGCTGGGCCAAAAGCGTAATCCGTCCTCCCCGATAAAGGGTGGGGAACAGGAACGATCCGGACCCATGGGTCAGTGGCGCGGCACAGAGAAAATTCTCGGAAGAGGTAAATTGATAGGTCATTAAGATACTGAGGGCGACGGCATTAAGCACCCTGAAAGTCTGCATGACTCCCTTGGGCGCTCCGGAAGAACCACCAGTAAATTTGATGGCATTAATGTCTTCGACAGCAACAGCAGGCCATTGCGGCGCATTACCGGAATGGGATTCGATAAGGCCTTGCGTGGAAAAGACTTCGCCAAGGCTGGTGCCCGACCCCACGACGATTTTCGGACCGTGCACGTCGGCTAATAAATGCAGGCAATTTTCATCCACCACAATTATATCAGGCGCGGTCAATTCGATTTGACGCTCGATATCTTGTTTCGAATTGCGGGGATTGAGGGGTATCATGACGCCGCCCGCGGCGTGAATAGCGAAGTAAGAAAGTAGTTGCGGCAACGTATTGAAGCCACAAAGACCGACCTTTAGGCGATTGCTCCCAGTCGTTTGCTGAAACCCGGCACCTAATGCATTTGCTTGGATCACCAGTTGAGAATAGCTCAGACTTACCGTACCGTCGTCAACGGCAAGTCCTTCCGGTTGTCGGCGGGCTGTCCGTTGGAGAAACTCTATGGGAAACATTTATCAGGCAGGTCGGCGGGAGTTTTCTTTTCCCCGCAACAAAGTGGCGATTTTCGCTTCCCTATCCTCCCGCAGCATGAAACCCGCCGCCGCCCGGCACATTTCCTCAGTCAAACGCCTGATCTCCTCGTTCGTCGCCTCCAGATCAATGTCGACTTTGAAAGGCTGCGGCGTGTACCAAGGAGTTCGGGCATATATTTCTAGGCGATTGCCTTCCAATTCATGAAAGTAAATAGACCAGGCGTTGCCATGGGTACAGGTTTCTATTTCCGTAATACCTTCCGCCTGCACTCGGTGGTAAAGATCCCGAAGCTGGTCCAGATCTTCCACCAGATAGGAAATTTGCTGACCCTGGCTTTCCATATTCGTTTCATCGTTTTGAAACAGCACCATCTCATGGTGTTCTTCTTTGGTGCCGGTCAGAAAGACAATATTTTCCGGCGCGTCGGGATCGGGGAAGGCCCCCCGGTCGGAGACGATGAAGCCCATAACTTCGGTATAAAACCTCTCCATTTTCGCTAGGTCTTTAACGTAAATCACCATGTGGGTCAGTTTGGGAATTGCGCCGATGGCCACTTTTTTATCTCCTTATCCCGGACTTCTCATCCGCGTAATTTGGACGAAGTATTGAGTGTCGCGTGTAAATTACGGGCGTAATTCGCCGCGCCCTGGGCGTCCAAATTCATTGCATTTTGGGCATATTCCTTAACCGCTTTCAACGCCGGAACAGGCATAGCCTTAAGTTTCACCAGCAGTTCCACCAAAACAACGTCGAGAAAATCGGTGGGTGCCACTTCGCTGACGATACCAAACGCCATTGCCTGTTCAGCTGAAATCGCCTTGGTGGAGTAAATCAGGTAGAGTAGGCCTTTCATGGTCATTCGATCAATAAGTGACGACATCAGCATGGTCGGCATAATGTTGTGGCTCATCTCGGGGGCTTGAAATTCCGATGAATGTTCGGCGATGGTGATATCGCACGAGGCCGCCAGAGCGCAGCCGAGGCCGGTGGCACGCCCCTGGATGACACCGATCACCGGCACCGGCGCATCGCGGAAAGCGCCATACAAATTGAAAACCAAGTCATTTTTCTCACGGGCGTCATAGGCTTCGGGCAGAGGCCCCCTGGACCCCATCACCGCCCGTCCGAGGCAAAAATTATCGCCAGCACCCCGGAAAACGATTAATCTTGAGTCTCGCGAGACGTCTGTCAAAATCCCCGTCAGTTCAATGGCCATTTCGTCGCTCACTCGATTACCTTCATTGGGTCGGTTGATGGTTATCGTCGAGACATCGCCATCTTTGCCGATTAAAAAATCATCAGACATTCGTTGTTTCCTTCTAGGTTATAATTTGATCAGACGCAGAGCATTACCGCCCCGCACCGCCGCCGTCTGATCGGCGGGCAGATCGTCCACCATCGCCATCAGAAACGGAATTTCCGCCGGGTGCGGATAGTCGGTGCCGAATAATACGCGCTCCGGCCCGCCCATCTCGATACACAGTTTTAGGCAGGTGGGCTGATAGACAATTGAATCGTAATAAATGCGGCTAAGATGCTGGCTCGGCGGTTCGGCGATTTTTTTATCTTCAGGCCGAAACCGTTTCTCAAAAAACAGATCCAACCGGCCGGCCAGGTAGGGCAAAGTGCCGCCCCCATGAGCGGCGATAATCGAGAGGTTGGGATAGCGATCGAGAAAGCCATCTAATATCATGCGGCTGATAGCGAGACTGGTATCAAAAGTAAAACCCACCGAAGGCAACAACCTGCCCAAATCCATATCCGGCGTGCCCGGCGGCGTTGCTGGATGGACAAGCACGGGCAAGCCACGTCGGTCGATCTCCTGCCAGATCGGTTCGAGGGACGGATCGATCAAAGGTATGCCCCTGATGGTAGCGAGCACCATGACCCCAACGGCGCCGTTTTGGCAGGCTCTCGCCAGTTCCGCCACCGCCAGTTCCGGAAATTGCCAAGGCAAGGTAGCAAAATACCGTAGACGGTCAGGATAAGTGGTTTGGGCCTGTTGCACATCATCGTTAATCTGCCGCGCCGCCTGGGCGCTGACTTCGGACGACCCCCAGTACACGCTGGGCGCTGTCAAGGAGACTATCGACACGTCAATGCCGGCCTCATCCATGTCTTTGATTCTGAGAGCGTAATCGAACATCTCGGGACAGGTGGTAAAGCTTACCGCGCCCTCTTCCACCAGGACATCCCCGCCATCCGGCGCCGGTTTGAAAAATATTTCCGGACCGGCATGTTCCTGCACCAGACTCATCCATGCTTCGGAAAGCATATGGGTGTGAATATCCACGGTCGTCATATTTCCCCCAGTGCCCCTTTTAGGCATCGTTTTCGCTACTTTTCCTCAGCGGTTGCCCTTAAATTTGATACCATTGCGGAGCATTGATTAGAAGCCCATTGTCGTAAAACGGATTGGGAAAACCAGTCGGGTAATGTTGATGCCATTTTTTGGCATTATTAAGGCTATTCCAGCCTCACCTACCGCGCCATTGAGTAGATATGACATTGCCCGACTGATAAACCAGCCTCAGAGGCTCCCAGTAAACTAGAAAAAACATGCTAAAACACTCTTAGTTGTGACTAACCACAATTTCAAAATAATTGTGATTATCGTATTGATTTCAACCTAATCTTAAAAAAAATACCAACAGTTCAATATCAATAACGATGATAGAGATGCCGAAAATTATGTGTCTTCATTGCGACTTGGCTACGAAATGATGCCGGAACATGAGGCTTTCATATTAGCAGAATACAACTTGCGCAAATTCGAAGATAATGTAGATGATATCGGGTTAAATCGAGAAAAACCCACACGCCAGTGAACAGGAGCGCGCCGCTGTGCAGGCGGCACGGGCGGTTTGGTGCAAACGTCTGAGCTGGCTTCTAGCTCATCCTAGCAAGATCGGCG
>PBQI01000134.1 GCA_002725625.1 Rhodospirillaceae bacterium
ATCGCGGGTGAAAAATACGCCATCGGCAATCTTGCTGAGACCGGCAAAACGGGTCCTGGCCGTAGCGAAACCGGCACACTGGACGGTAATAGATTTAATGCTCGGTTTTTCGCTTTCTTTTTGTTTGGTTTTATATTTATCAAAGCGGTAAGACCTTAGGCGCGCACCGTAGGCAATTTGCGCCGCCATCTCCTGTGTATTCATCTTGGCGTCGGTTACCGCATCTATAGCAACTGTAACCGAGCCTTTTTTGACCCGCTGCGTATTGGCATAAATGCGCCCACCGAGTTTTTGCATTTCCAGTTCGTTGACATCTTTCACTTTACCCAGTCCGACGATCAGCACCCGGTCAAGCCGGGTGCCGGCCGGTGCCATGACATTCAGATTGTGGGCCTTGTTGCCTTCGAAGCGGCTGGCCTTGATGGCGCGGGTCAAGGCGCCGCCAGATTTTTTATCCAGTTTCTGGCCGCTGGCGGATAACTTGGCCCCGGCAGTGGCGGTGACGACGGCCACGCCAGTGATGGGCAATGCAGGTTTAGCGAAGGAAATTTTCATGTGATCCTCTTTTCAGATTATTCCCTGATTTCAAAAAGAAAAATTATAGACGGCGTCGCGCCCACCATTCCTTGGGCTTCAAGCGCATACCGTAGCCCAGCTTGATATCTAGCCAAAGCGCCAGCTTGCGAAACGGGGAATTGGCGAGTTTCTTCCACAGATTGTAATAGGTACGCGCCAGCGCCGTATCACGGCCTTTGTTGTAAGGGCAAATCCGCATACAGACGCCGCACTCGGTGCCCTGGTTGACCCAGAACTTGAAACATTTTTCAGCCTCCACCGTCCATTTTCTAATGCCGACGATGTTGGACTGGGAAATAATCTCTTCCTGTGGCGGGCCTTCAGGAATGGCGCCCGGTGGGCAATTATCGGAACAGCGGTTGCAGACTTCGCAAAAATCGCGGACACCGAAATTAATCGGCTTATCATGGGTTAAAGGCAGATCAGTGTGGATTCGCCCGATGCGGGTCCTTGGTCCGAATTCCTGATGAATCAATAGCCCACTTCTGGCATATTCGCCAAGCCCTGCCTGTATAGCATAGGGTATGCCTTGGGACGTATCGTTAACCGTCGCCACCGCACGGTAGCCGAGATTTTGAATATAAGAAGCGATGGTCAGCGTCATATTACAGTCGTGAGAATAACCGTTGCCCACAGCGACCCCGGCTGTCGCCGAAGGATAGGAGCGCACGGCCTCATAACTCATCTCGGTCAAAACGACGATGACGTTGGGTAGGTCATCCGGAATACCATATTCCTTTTCCACCATCATTTTGGCCGAAAAGCTATTAGTGTAATGCCAACGGGGATCGTAGGCCGTTATCCCCGCCGCATCGGCGCCGAAGATTTTGCAGACATGCTTGATCTCATCAGCCATCTCTTGCGGCGATTCAACTTTATACTTGTCTTTGTAAGGCGGCGCGAATTCTTCAATGCTGTCCAAGAAACCGTCGGCTCGGTCGTCCTTGCGAGTGCGTTGGATGATGATATTGGTGGACATCCAACCGGCGTTTCTAAGAGCGAAATCCTTGACCGTATAGCCGTCGCTTTTCTTGGCGCCCAGCCCCGGTGTAAACATGCCCCGAAACCAGTTGAGGACTTTCTCAGAGCGAATGCGGGGATCCCACTGGCCGCGGGTATAGATGTCATTGGCTTGGTTAAAGCGCTCAAAATTTTCAAGAATATCAAAACCGCAGGCTTCGTCATCCGGTCGGCGTAACTCACCCATGTCCTTGTAAGGGCCTTCACTTTTCGGCTGGTTATCCAAATCCAGCCGTTGCGGTTCGTTTTTCAGAGCTTCATCCATCTTACCCTCTATTTTCAAGAAGCGACCGGCATTTCCCCTGAATCAGCAATGTCCTTGCCGCGGTTACCGCCAATCAGCCAAATTAATCCGCCTGGTATAACAAAAAAAATATTCACCAGACCGAACATAATCGACATGACGAAAGCGTCTCCCTCGGCGACGCCGACAAATGCAAAGGCCGCCACCATGGCGCCTTCCCGCACACCCCAGCCGGCTATTGAAATTGGCAACGTCATAATAAGTGTAACCGGCGGAATGAGCACGAGGCAATCCAGTATGGAAACCTGAACACCCAGCGCCAAGCCGCAGGAATAGGCCATGAAGGCAATCATGATATTGCCGGTTACGCCCAATCCAATCGCTTTGGCAGCATGATAGGGCGACAAAAATAGTTTTTTCGTATCCGCTGCCAAATGACCGATCCCGCGAATTATTTTCCATTGCCTGAGATGCTCCGGAAACCGGTCCAGTAGCATCAACATACAAATTCCCAGAACGGCAGCGGCGGCCATTCCGGGAAAAACATATTTGGCTGGACTATCGCCAACGCGGGCAAGTAACAAGGGCTGGGTCGCAACAACCAATAATATCAAACCTGACACAGTGGCCACACGTTCGAGCATCACACCGTTAATCGCGCCCTGCAGGCTGGCACCCTCCTTCCGCGTCAGGTACATCCGAACAGCGTCGCCGCCGACAGCAGACGGCAGAGTCTGGTTAAAGAAATATCCAATATACAGTATTTTCATGGCGGTCAAAAATTTCAAATCGGTATGAATTGCCGAAAGCACCACGTACCAGCGCGCCGTATTGTTGACCACCAATATCAAGAATACGGTGAATGCAGAAAGAACATGCCAATAATTGATGCGAGTGAATCGATCCGCCACGTCGCCGATTTCAAAATTCGTGGCAATCAACCAAATCAGTAAAACAGAAACGGCCAGCTTGGCGGCAAATAATAGCCACTTTTTAAACATTCACTATTCCGACAAAATTTAAAAATTCCGCGCCACTTTTAACACGTCAATTGTAGGGGGGGAAAGGTTAATTTCCCGTACGCAAAGTGTGATTTAGGAAAGCCGGACCGGCTGGCGTTTGCGGCCCCAGTTGCCCGCCGTACCGTCAAACCTACCGGCGCATTGCACCCCGCAGGCCCGGCATTTTCCATCGTTGCTCAAGCGCCAAGAGGAAAGCTGGTACCAGTTCCGGCCGATCAAGGTCTCACCGCAATTGTGGCAATACGTGCTGGACCCTTCAAAATCGTGAACATTGCCGAGATAGACATGACGGATGCCATGTGCCTTGGCTATTTTCTGAGCACGCTGCAAACTCGATGCTGGCGTATTGGGTTTGTCGCGCATTTTCCAGTCGGGATGGAAAGCTGAAAAGTGCAGCGGTACATCGGGGCCCAGATTGTCCATAATCCAGGCGCATTCCTCATTAAGTTCTTGATCACCATCGTTTTCGCCGGGTATCAGCAACGTCGTGATTTCGAACCAGACATCGGTTTCATGTTTCAGATATTTCAACGTATCCAGTACGTTCTCCAGATGCGCCGAGCAGAACTCCATATAGAATTCATCGGTAAAGGCTTTGAGATCCACATTGGCGGCATCCATGTGGCGGTAGAATTCAGCCCGCGGTCCCTCGCAGATATAACCCGCCGTAACGGCTACTGTTTTAATTCCTCTTTCATGACAAGCCTGGGCGACATCGACGGCATATTCTAAAAAAATTACCGGATCGTTGTAGGTGAAGGCGACACTGCGGCATCCGGTTTTACGCGCCGCCTCGGCGATCATCTCGGGGCTCGCCTTATCCGCCAACCTATCCATTTCCCGCGACTTGGAAATATCGTAGTTCTGGCAAAATTTGCAAGTTAGATTGCAGCCGGCAGTGCCGAAAGACAAAATCGGCGTCCCCGGAAAAAAATGGTTGAGGGGTTTTTTTTCGATGGGATCGATACAGAATCCCGACGAGCGGCCATGAGTGGTGAGAACGATCTGATCATCCTGGCAGGCACGGACAAAGCATAATCCCCGCTGTCCATCCTTGAGTTTGCAGTACCGGGGGCAAAGATCGCACTGAATGCGGCCATCATCCATTTTATGCCAGTAGCGCCCGGCAACCGTATTGGGATGGTACCCGTTTTCAAGTTCTGCGTTAAATTCCGAGGTCATATTCGCTCTGTTCTCCAAACGAACTTTCGCATAGGATGATAGTCTTTCGCATAGGATGATAGTCGTTATAAAGGGAACGCGCCATGCCTTTGGCACTGAATTCAGACATCCAAAAGGTCCGCCCAGCAGCAGTCGCCGGCATGTTTTATCCCAGCAACGCGAAAGAACTGGAGGCCTCGGTCGGCTTTTATCTTTCAGAAGCTGAGGCCAAGTTCAAGAGTGCCAACCAGCTTCCGCCCAAAGCCATCATCGCCCCGCATGCCGGGTATATTTATTCCGGCCTGACGGCGGCGGCGGCATACAATGCCATACGTCCGGCCCGCGCCACGATCAAACGGGTAGTCCTCTTGGGACCCTGCCATCGGGTCGCCGTTCGCGGATTGGTCCTACCCGGCACTGAAGCTTTCGCCACGCCGCTGGGCAACGTGCCCCTCGATGTGAATGCCGTTGCCCGCATCATCGGCCTCAAGCAGGTCAAAATATTCGATGACACCCATGTCCAGGATCACAGCCTAGAAGTTCAACTGCCCTTCCTGCAGTCGGTGCTGGATGACTTTTCTATCGTGCCGCTGATCGTCGGCCAGGCGACCCCGGATGAAGTGGCTGAAGTTCTCAATACATTGTGGGGAGGGCCGGAAACACTGATCGTCATTAGTTCGGACCTCAGTCATTATCTGACCTATGACCAAGCCCGAAATATAGACGGACAAACCTGCCAAGCGATAGAACGGCTGGATCAGATGGCCCTTGGTGATGAACAGGCCTGTGGGCGTCATTCCATCAAAGGACTTATGGTCGTGGCCCAGGAAAAGGACCTCAAGGTAACCACGGCACATGTCTGCAATTCGGGCGATACCGCGGGGACTAAGGACAAGGTTGTCGGTTACGGATCGTGGCTGTTCAACGAGAGCAGTGATGACACCACCACCGCCGAGGATGATTTCGGCGCTGAGACCCGGGACATTCTCGATCAACATGGCGAGAGTCTGTTGCGGGTTGGCGCCAAGGCCGTTCAAAATCACCTCAACAAGAACGGTCCCTTAAAAATCGATATGAATAAATTCCCACCGGCGTTAAAGCGGGATACGGCCTGTTTTGTATCCTTGGATAAGGACGGCAAACTTCGGGGCTGCATCGGCTCTATCCAGGCGTGGCGGCCTTTGATCACCGATGTGGCCGAAAACGCTTGCAAGGCGGCCTTCCAGGACACCCGGTTCAAGCAGTTAACAATGCAAGAGATCACGGACAACCAAATCACCATGTCCATATCCGTGCTCAGCCCGCAGGTGCCAATGACCTTTGAGGACGAAGCCGATCTGGTCAGCCAACTTCGCTCCGGCGTTGATGGTGTGGTATTACAGGACGGCAAAAAACGGGGCGTCTTTCTGCCCGTCGTTTGGGAATCCCTGCCGGAGCCGCGAAAGTTTTTCAACAATCTCAAACGTAAGGCGGGTTATCCCGAAGACCACTGGTCCCCGACAATCAAAGCTTGGCGCTACGTCACCGAAAGCGTCTACTCGAAAGACCTGCCGACAGATGCCCCCCTCTGGATTATCTGAATATTGGGGAAATTGGATTAACCGGCGGCTTCTTTTTGCCGGGCGCTGTTAACCAGAAATATTCCCGAAAGCACCAGCATCAGACCGATAATGGCCTCTACAGTGATCGGTTCACCCAACAGCGGCCAGGCGAGAAAAATCGCCGAGATGGGATTAAGCGTCAAATAGATCGCCACGCGTGTCGGCGCCAGCCAACTCAGCGCCCACGTATAGGATGTAAACTGAACGGCGCCGCCTATGACGCCCAGGAACAACACCGCCACCCAACCGAGGGGACTGAAATCCGGGATCCCAGACAACGCCCCTTCCCCGTAAGCCAACGGCGACAAGGCGATCATGCCGATGGTCATAGATAGGGCGGTGATGAGCGTCGTCCCGTAGGCGACCAGGAACGGCTTGGCAAACACAGAATAGATCGAAGCAGCCAGCGACGCTGTCAACATTATCGAAATACCTAGCAAATAATTGCCGCCGGGATTATCGCCGAATAAAGAGTCGCTGACAGCAGTTACCACACCGGCAAAGGCCAACACGACGCTCAAGAACTTGGCCCCTGTCAGAGGCTCCCGTTTCATGGTCCAGGCGATCAGCAAGGTGATAATGGGCATGGTGGCAAGAGCGATCGCGCCGTAAGCGGCTGTCGTATACTTCAGTGACGCTGTGAAACTCCACGGGAAATAGGCGTACAGAATGATACCCAACACAATCAAGGGTGGGATATGGTTGGCAGGCAGGCGAACCCGCTTTAGGCCGATGGCCAGAAAAGGCAGCAAGCACATGGCGCCGATAAAATACCTGAAGAATGCCAAGGAAATCGGATCGGTCTCGCCAATCACAAACCGGGTGGCGACGATCGATACACCGGCGCTGAGGGAGGCAAACGCGGCGGCAAAATTAGCGAGCAGAAATTTATTCATGAAGAAAAGCTTATTATTTTAATTTCTGGTAATCGCCGGACC
The DNA here is from genome assembly GCA_002725625.1 of Rhodospirillaceae bacterium. Lineage (GTDB taxonomy): Bacteria > Pseudomonadota > Alphaproteobacteria > Rhodospirillales > UBA2165. The sequence continues at coordinate 6,563 of PBQI01000134.1, forward strand.
ACCATTTCTGTGGCATGTCCCGTTCGCCGTAGCCGAGCCTAATATCGAGCCAGAGCATCAGTTTTCTCAGTGCCGTTCCCGCAAGCCATCGGGCGGCACGCATATACCACTTGGAGAAATTCTTGTTGTAAGGACAAACCCGCATACAGATGGCACAGTCGGTTCTGAGCGCCGTCCAATAGCCAAAACATTTCTCACAATTGGTCGTCCATTTCTCGACGCCATCGACGTTAGACTTGTTGTGACCGGAATTAGTTGGCGGACCACCGGTAATGGCATCCACCGGACAAGCCTCATAGCAGCGCCGACACTCCTCACAAAATTCAGTGACACCGAACTTGATCGGCTTGTCATGATAGAGCGGCATATCGGTGAAGATTTTCGAAATGCGGACGCGCGGTCCGAAATCCCTGGTGATCAGCATATTGTGCCGGCCATACTCACCCAACCCCGCCTTGATCGCCTGGGGAATGGTTAGCGACGTGTCATTCATGGAGCCGACCGCCTCATACCCCAGATTGCGGATATATTGGGCAATGTGCATGACGATGGCGGCTTCGGTCGAATAGCCTTTACCGACCGCCGTACTGGCCAGCGCCGACGGCATCGATTTTATGATGTCGTATTCCATGGCATGGCCGACCATGATAACGCTGGTCAGACCTTCAGGCAGCGCGACCGGCGATTCCTCTTTGGTCCGGACATTAAATTTCGACGTATAAACCCAACGTTCGTCATATTCAGTGATACCAACCAGGTCGGCGCCGAAATACTTCGCCACCTGCTTAATCTCACGGGTCATATCCTCGACGGATTCTATCTTCACTTTGTTGGAATCCGGTGGATGGAATTGCTTAATGTCGTCGGTGAACCCTTCCCGGATGCCTTCGGAAAAACCCCGTTCCATGATTGACGACGCCATCACCCAAGAAGCATTGCGGAGCGCAAAATCCCGTTGCCGGAAACCGTCGCCCTTGCGGAAATTCGGTTTGCGGTGACCGCGCCAGAATTCCATCGCCGCCTTGGTGGCAATTTTCTCATCCCATTGAGACCGGCAGAACATATCATTCCGCTGTTCAAAACGTTCAAAATCATCATTGACCTGTATCCCGGCCTCTGTATCGCTTTCCTTGAACGCATCCCAATCCTGGGTTTTTTCCGGGCGGATATTGGCTGGCCATTCGGCAGGTTTTCTGTCACTCATAAATGATAGCCCGATTGTAAAAACTTGGCCGAACCTTATCACTAGACTTTGGATAAATAAAACCACTGTTTGAGTGGCGGTATAGATGATTTTTTGCTAAAGCCTCCTTCTCTTGGAAAAAATATAATCGGGTAACAAAAAAATGGCACTGAACGTCGGTCGCATTTTGACAAGCTATGACGAGGAAGGCCGCGTCATCATCGGCGGCGACAAGGTGATGACCAATGTCAGCCAACTCAGATCGGGAAATCATCAGAGACTAATATGGGCCACCGACGATGCACCAGCTGAAATTGACGGCGATGATGACCCAGCCGAACGGAATATGGACATCGAACTACCCGCCCGCGGTTCTGTTTTTCAGGTACTGGAATTGGTGCCTGGCAAAGATGCCTATATGCACCGCACCGATACGATCGATTACGCCATCTGCATGTCCGGCGAATGCGTCATGGTGGCGGACGATGGTGACGAGATCAATATGAAAGCCGGTGATATCATGGTCCAGCGCGGCACCTGGCAAGGCTGGGCCAACCGCTCGGACAAATCTTGTCAAATCGCCTTCATTTTGATTGGTGCGAAAGAGCCCAAGCATCACCTTCACCCCCTCGACTAAAGGATAATAATTTGAAACCGGAACCAACCGACGAACTTATCGACCAACTGCTGGCATTATCCATCAGAGCCGGTGAAGCGATTATGGATATCTACAATTCGGATTTTGAAGTCCGAGTCAAAGATGACAAATCGCCCGTAACCGAAGCGGATGAAAAAGCCGAAGCGATTATTTTGGCTGAGTTGACGCGGCTTGTCCCGGATATTCCGGCTATCGGTGAAGAAGCCTATACCGCCGGGGACCGCCCAGATATCAGCGGCGGGCTTTTTTGGCTGGTCGATGCATTGGACGGCACCAAGGAATTCGTTAAACGGCGGGGCGAGTTTACGGTCAATATCGGCTTGATTGAAAATGGGTCACCGATATTTGGTATGGTTTATGCCCCGGTCAAAGGTGACGTTTACTGGGGTGGTCCGGCGGGTGCTTTCATGCGCGAAAATGGTGGCGACATAGTCCAAATTGCGGCGCGAGAACCGGCCGAAGACGGCATCGTCGTTGTCTCTAGCCGTTCCCACCGGGAAGGCGAAGACGAATTCCTCAAGGACTATAACGTCAAGGAGGAGATTAATTCCGGCAGTTCAATCAAGTTCTGCCTGATTGCCGCCGGTAAGGCTGATCTATACCCCCGCTTGGCCGGCACATCCGAATGGGATACGGCTGCTGCCCACGCCATTCTCGACGCCGCCGGCGGCAGTGTCAGGACGTTGGATGGTGCTCCCTTGCTTTATGGTAAGGACGTTATCCTAAATCCCCACTTTATCGCTAAGGGCCGCTAAGGTGATCAAAGCAGCCAACAGAGAAACTATTGGAGAAGCAGCAGGTTTACTCCGATCAGGTGAGCTCGTGGCCTTTCCGACGGAGACCGTGTATGGCCTCGGCGCCGACGCCACCAACGACCAAGCGGTGGCAAAGATATTTGCCGCCAAAAACCGGCCTGCCTTCAACCCATTGATCGTCCACGTGAAAGATACATCCGCGGCCAAAGAAATTGTCCAGTGGAGCCAGGCCGCCGAAGATTTGACGAATAAATTCTGGCCTGGCGCACTCACTGTGATTTTACCCCGGCAACCTGACTGCGCTATTTCCCTGCTGGTCAGCACCGGGCTCGATACCATCGCTGTGCGGGCGCCGGATCATCCTGTCGCAAAGAGCCTTCTCAACCAAGCGGGTTGTCCGATTGCCGCACCCAGCGCCAATCGCTCTGGCCGGATCAGTCCGACCACAGCCCGGCATGTGGACGATTCTTTAGGACCTAATGTTAATTTGATATTGGATGACGGCCCGTGCCGGGTGGGACTGGAATCGACGGTGATAAATCTAAGCGGCGGTCCACCCATATTGTTGCGTTTTGGCGGAATCGAAATCGAGGCGCTTAGATCGATCGTCGGCCTCATGCCGATTGCTAGTGAAAATAGTGAGATCAAATCTCCCGGCATGCTCAGTCAACATTATGCGCCGGATGCTCCCCTGCGTTTAAATGCGGTAAGGCCAGCACAAGGGGAAACACTGCTCGCGTTCGGTTCCGATGTGCCGCCGGAGTTCCTCAATTTAAGTCCCACAGGCAGTCTGGTGGAAGCGGCGGCTAATTTGTTTTCAATGCTGCACCAGCTGGATGATCCCAACAGCGGCACCATCGCTGTTATGCCAATTCCGGAAGAAGGTCTTGGACGCGCCATCAATGACAGGTTGCGCCGGGCAGCCAGCTAGATTAGAAAATGCGGCCCCTTTAATTTCGAGCTTTCGTCATGTCGTTGTCCGAAAAAATACTCTCAGCATTCACCGATATCGTCGGGCAAAATGGTATTTTGGCCGATCACGCGGATATGGCGCCTTATCTCCATGAAGAAAGAGGATTAATGGTAAGCCGCTGCGATGCAGTAATTCGCCCGGCCTCCTCCGAAGAAACATCCGCTGCCGTGAAAATTTGCGTCGAGAATTCGATACCGATCGTTCCCGTCGGCGGCAACACCGGATTGGTTGGCGGCGGGGTTGCCGATGGTGGCGTCGTCATCGCCACGAATCGTATGAACAAGATCATCGAAATCGACGACCTGAACCACACCATGATCGTTGAGGCCGGTGTTATTCTGGCCGAAATTCAAAATGCTGCGGTTGATCATAAATGTTTGTTTCCCTTGACCCTGGGCGCGGAAGGAAGCTGCCGCATCGGCGGCAATATTGCCACCAATGCCGGCGGATCGAACGTGCTCCGCTATGGCAACACGAGGGATTTAATTCTGGGCCTGGAAGTTGTCCTGCCATCCGGTGATATCTGGAACGGGCTCAATGCTCTGCGCAAGGACAATACCGGTTA
>PBQI01000135.1 GCA_002725625.1 Rhodospirillaceae bacterium
GATGCCCCACGGCTTTTTGTTTACCGATGATCTGGTTCCCGTGGCTGACAGTTATCACAATAAAAAAATGGGCGCTATTCCCTATAGGGAGGTGCGCGACCTTGCCCAAAGTCTTTTAGCCGATCCAACCGGTTATAATCGGATAGAAGAGCCGGCTGTACTAATGATCGGGCCATGGTCGTGGAATTATCATCACTGGCTGCTGGAGGATTTGCCGCGATTGTGGGTGCTGGGTGAATACCCGCAGTTGGCAGACTGCCCGATAATTGTCCCGGGTGACCTTTCGGCATTTCAAAAGGGGTCTCTGCGGGCGTTGGGAATTGCCGAGAATCGGCTGCGCTTTTTCGACGGATCGGTGTGGCACTTCGACCGGCTTTACGTTCCTTCCTTTCTGGCCCCGGGCGGCCATTCGACCCGTCAGTTCAATTGGTTGCGGGATAGATTGTTTGGGGCCTTTGATGTGACACTGGCGGAAAAGGGCGGGAAGTCGCTTTATCTGACCCGGCGCGGCGCGGCGTCTAAACGAGTCCTCAACGAGATGGACATTGAAAGCCGCCTGGCCGAATTCGGTTTTGAAACCATCGATCCGGGAAAATTGACTTTGCGGGAACAGGTCCAACTCTTCAACCAGGCGTCCTTTATCGTAGCGCCCCATGGAGCTTCGCTGACTAATCTCGTATTTATGCCGTCGTCAGCTTCGGTGATTGAGTTGTTACCCGCAAGTTTTGTCAATCGCGCCAATTGGTATCTCGCCAATGTGCGATGTCAGAAATACGGGTTTTTGATCGGCGCGCCGGAGAGTGAACGGCAGGATTACAATATTGATCCTGGTGACCTTGAGGAGCTGTTTAATTTATTGGCATCAGCTTGAGCTCATAGCGCTTTTAAGCGCCCCCACATCCGCCAGGAAATAGCGCTCAAATTTGTCGATCACCGCCCGGTCGCGGGCGTGGCGGAAATCTTCGGGTGAATTTTCCGGGCCAGTCGCATGGCGTTCGTAGGTGGCGTCCATGTCCGATTTGCCAGTTTTCCAATGCCGGTGCTCGACCAGAACGTCATCGATGTAGTGATCGCGACCGACCGCCTTAGCCAGCATCCAAATCCAGGCGTCAGCAAAATAATGTTCGAAGAAGGGGAACTGCAGGTATCCCAAGGTCTCTATCCAGGTGCGGCTGAGGACGGGGAAGGTGCAGAAATTTCCGGCCTCCCAGCCGTCATTGAACCACATGCAGAAGATACCATCGGGAAATTCGGCAATTTCCAGATCGAGGCGGCTGTCCCAACCTTTATCGATATAGACCTGGTCGTCATTGGCGGTCATGAAGATATCGGCGCTGGTCTGGGTGACTAGTTTATCAACAGCCCGCGGTACGCCGATGGCCGGACCGATGGTCAAGGATATCGCCATGCCGGGAAAATTGTTCTTTAAGGACGCAACCGCTTTTTCGTACTCGGCAAGCGTCGGATCGTCATCGTCCACATAAAGCAGAAACTCAAGTCGGTCCGGACGGTCGGCGGTCTTTATTGCACTTTCCGTAAATTCCAGCAGGCGTCCGGGGCGTCCCCGGGTGGGACAGACTAGGGCGTATGTATTCATAAGGAATTGTATAGCTGATTTTTGTCCGGTCACCCAACTCTGGTTTGTCATTGCTGGTCTAGTGGGTTAGATTCTTTGAATGATTCTATACGGAAACGAACGATGTTGAACCATGCGGCATCGTCGGCGCCTGATTCGATAGCGGGCTCAAAATTGGGCATGGATTATAAGGTGGTGACCCTGGAGGGTGATTATCGGCGCGGCGCGGAGGCGTTGATACGCATCGCTAAAATGGCGTTCAATTATCCGGTCCAGCTGTCATTGGCGGCCTTCGCCGTTAACGTGGCGGGGTTGTTCCAGCTGTTCATCCCGCGCCTGATCGGCGATGCAGTGGACCATGCAACGGGGCTGCTGGCCGGCGCGGCAGCTTTATCTCCTGATACCGAGATCAATACCAAAATGGTGCGCCTCAAGGGATGCTATCTCAAAGGTCAATAGATGGGTCGTCAGCATCCCTCATGGCCATTGGAAGAGCATGACCTTTTTTACCGGGTTAGGCTGTGATCGCCTGACTTCAACTCTATCGAAATCGCCTTGGCTAAGTTCAAGGCTCATATCAAGCGCCTCAAACCGCGAAGCGTTGAAGAATTGTGGAAAACCACCGGAACGGTCTGTGATCTCTTCAAGTCGGAAGAATGAAGAAAATACTTTATCGCTGACGGATATGCGTCAGGATAATCCGGAAATGCTCTAGAGCCGACCCTTGAGCCGGGGGTCATCAGGCGCATACCGTGTGGCCCTGAAGACCCAGTTCATCCGCCCGTGGAGGGGGTTGGGACCGAAAATATCGTTGACGAATTCCCACACGGTTTCGCCTTCCGGCGTAACTTCAAATAGGCAGCCCTTGCCTCCTTCGCAGATCAAAGTGTTGCCGCTGGACAACCGCTGCATGCCGCTGATATGGGGGCTATAGAAGCTGAGAGAGGGATGCGCCTGATAATCCCAGATCGTTTCCCTGGTTTCTGCGTCGAACTCCAGGATGGTGGAGAAAAATTTGGGTCCGCCATGAAAGCCGTTACAAAATACTAAAACGTTACCGTTATCGAGCATATGGCAATCGTGCTGGTGGCCGAGGTCATTGTCGTGATGTTCCCATTTAACCTTACCGGTCTGACGGTCGACGATAATTAATAGGTTCAAAACCCGATAGCTCACCATAATGTCGCCATTGGGGAGCACCGAACACGTATTGGCGTGGGCCCATTCATGTCTTCTGCAAAGGGGGCATATTTCGTACTTGTTCATGTCGAGATCAGAGGTATGCCATTCCCAGACGATGTTCCCATCCGGATCGACTTCGCGGAGCACGTCTTCGAATATTCCACCGTCTCCGTATTCGTATTCGGTTCCCGGCATTCCCCCTTTGACCTTTTTGGCTGTCTCGTCATCAAGTTGGTTCCAGGCAATGTATACAGTGTTGCCGTTAGGTAACCGCCTAAAGTCATGGTGCTGATTTGGATCGTGATGTTCCCAAACGATATTGCCGTCCCAATCATATTCCCGCAAAAGGCCACCTTTACCTGCTGGAATAATCGGACCGTCTTCCGACAGCTCAGAGATAATCAGATTGCCGTTGTCGAGAAGCCGGCACAAATTGACACCGCCTCTCTCCAAATCCCACTGTTGAACGGTCCCGCCTTCCATATTGATGATTTTGGCCGTCTCCGTATGGATCGGTGCGAACAGTGTGAATCCGGGTGTAGCGCGTTCTTTATCGTGACAAGTCAGACCGGCAGGCTGGAATAGCATTTAGCCCCCCCCCAATGGATTAGAATGTTATAGTGATTACAAACAGTGCTGTGGATTATAATCGGAATATATTCAGCTCTGTCAAAAGGAATTTGACGATGGAAACGCAGCATTGATTTATATGGCCGTAGGAAAACAGCAATGAAAGCACGGATTAAATGGGTCCAGGACCGAACATTCCTGGGAGAATCGGGTAGCGGACATTCCCTCGTGATGGATGGCGACCCGGCATCCGGAGGCCGAGATCTCGGCATCCGCCCGATGGAGACGTTGTTAATGGGTATGGGAGGATGCAGCGCTTTTGATGTTGTTGATATTCTGGTCAAGTCACGGGAAGACGTCGCCGACTGTGTCATTGAGATGGTAGCCGATCGGGCAGAAGAGATACCAAAGGTTTTTACCAGGATCACACTCCGCTATATTGTCAGCGGGCGCAACCTGAACCCTAAGAAAGTTGAACGGGCGGTTGATCTATCGGCCGAGAAATATTGTTCGGCTTCGATCATGCTGGGGAAAACTGCCGAGATCATCCACGAGATTGAAATTGTGGATTTGGCGAACGATTGATTCTCCAAACACAAAGGGACAGGATTAATCCTATCCCTTGTGCGGTATTTTATTAAGCTCTATCGAGCAACAATTAAATGGCGATGCCGGTCTGGCGCCAAGTTGACGTGCCTTTGCAATCCGGGCAGACGCGTTCACCGATATGGTTGGATTGAAAGTTATCCAGGCACATCAGGCATTTCCGTCGCTTCGGCACAAGCTTGTCCGACACAGGTTTTTTATTCATTTCCGAGCGAGAGGCCATAAAACCACCTCCAATTATCTATTTAAATATAAAAACGGAATCTTCCGTTCCTCCTCGGCTTACAGCGAAAGACAAAAAAACCCCTAGGAGCGCAAATTTCTACTCCTCACGAACTGCCCTCTGGTGTGGGCGTTTGCCTAGATTTGGCCGTATCCGAAAATACTGTTGAGTGTTATAGGCGAAATTCGATTCAAATTACCCCTGCAAATTTTGCATAGCTACCATGATAAATCGGTAACCCTAGAGAGATTTATCGCTAATCCACTGTTAAAAAGTAGTAAATTTTAACATGGCGCGCTTAGATCCTTAAAGCGAAAAGTACTAATTTATGCGTCAAAAAAATGAAATCCGTCAGAAATCGAAGAAAATGAGCCATATTCCAGGCTGAGTTCATATAGTTATGTAGACATAAATTTTGAGTTATAACTGAATCTGGTGTTGGGGTATTTAAAAGAAAGCGGCGTATCAGGTTGATTTTTTGTTGCAAGACATCAATCCAACCAAAGGAGATAGGCCACCATGAAGAAGAATAACGTTTTAGAATTTGCAGGTCGAGACGCTATATCCCCCCCTGACAGATTTGTCGAAATCGGGTGCCAGCAGTTGATTTGCCAGGTGGTAGAGGCAGAACTTCAGGAGCTGCTGAGCCAGTATCGCTGTAGTTCTGTGACCATTTGTGATAGCCAGCCCGATCGTCATTTGCGCTTTTAGCAAATGTTCTGACCCCAAACTAATAGTTTTGATCACTAAGCTAGACTTATGCTAATTTAGACCAAAGCATTAAATTATCGCATCATAAACTCATCGGGGAGATATTCATGAAACGGGTTATTACGATAGTATTTATCACTATCTTGGGTACATCGGCACTTTTAATTCTAAATAATAATGTAACGTTGGCCCAATCAGCCAGTCAGCGCGCTGCAGTAAAAGCATCCCTCGATAAGGTTCCGTCGCCGCCTTGGGCTAGTGACGATGAAGTTGGCATGGCAAATGCGATTGGTAATGGAACATGGGGGCGCTGTGCATGGCATCTCAGTCAAAAAGGTGCAAAATCCTACGAAATTTCACACCTGCGCTCCAACACCATGCCGCAATCGCCGTTCGGGGTGCCGTTAAATTATGAATACACTCCCACTAAATCGATCCCATACAGTAAGCACGCATTTAATGACGAGGTCCTTAAGTCAGGACAACCGGGAGCTCAAGGTACTCAGATGGATGCGCTTGGTCACTTTGCCGTTCTTCCAAAGTTATGGAAAGGTAAGGGAGCGATACCTGCCGATAAGGCCAAGTATTACGGTGGTTATATGCAAAAAGATGTTAAACCAAGCCCATCTTCACCATTACTCAGACTGGGAATTGATAAGGTCCCGCCAATTGTGACCAGTGCGGTGCTATTGGACGCTCAAACGTATCTCGGCGGCGGTCAGCCAATGAAAGACGGCGCGATAATTACAGCCAAAGATATTGAAGCGATGATTAAGAAACAGGGTCTGGAATGGCGTGGAATCCTTCCGGGCGATGTATTATACATTTACACTGGCTGGTCTGATAACTGGTCCGATCCAGATACGGCGAAGACATACTATACGATGGGACCCGGACTTTCTTTTGATGCGGCTAAATATCTTCAAAAAAAGCGTGTTACTCTATTGGCTCTAGATAATCCTTTCACCGATCCCGCGGCGAAAGGAATGATATTTGGCAAGGCTCCTCCCGCAAAGGGCACACCTCCTGGATTGCCCTTCGCAATTCATCACTACAATTTGGCGGTTTCCGGAATCCACCAAATCCAGAATGCTAACCTCAAAGCACTTGCTGCTGATAAAGTATGGACATCATGCACAATGATACTACCACTTAGAAGTAAAGGCGGTGCTGGATCACCGGTCCGTCCTGTAGCGATCGGAGTACCTCAAGGCTGAACTAAATTGAATACCCCCTTCTGAAGCGGTGCAGCCATCGGGATAGAATTATCCCGTTACAAAGGAGGACTGTAGAAAGCCAGAGAAGCTAGTTAAATCAGAAGAGATTGTTGCGAAGCTTCGCCAGATTGAGGTGCTGAATGACCAGGACCTGCCGATAGCCCAAGCAACTCGTGAAGTCGGCACAATGGAGCAGACTTATTATCGGTGGTGCAAACAATATGGAGGTATGAGCCGCAATCATCTTAAGCGCTTCAAGGAGCTTGAGAAGTGGTAATGTCGCCTTCGCTGGGCTGTATCGGGATCGAAAAGTGACGGGTCTACTGTAGCGGAAAATCGGGGCAGGCATTGGGCGATAATTTCACCCGTGGGGGCAATAATAGCGCTACCGCCGGTCAGACCGGCGCCATCCTCGATACCGGCCTTGGCAGTGCTAGCCACCCAGCAGCAGTTCTGATAGCCCCCCCCCGCCTGCATGCTAAGATGGTTTTGGAAATCACTTCGGGAATTATAGTGGTCGGCCCAGAACGGGCGGGTCGGCGAAGATTTCTTTGAGATATTCGACAATCAGTGTGGACTCCGTCATAACACGCTCGTTATGGACCAAAGTAGGCACAACGCCTTTCGGATTGAGCTTCAGGTATTCCGGATCGAATTGTCCACCATGGAACAGATCGACCTCTTTGCTTTCCCAATCGGAGACATTCTTTTCCTCCAGCACCATACGAATTTTCTGAGAATAAATTGAGTTGTTGAAATGGTATAGCGTTAGAGACATTGGGTTCCCCCCAGGTTCAAATTTATCTCTCGTTAAGGGCGAGTTTCACGCCGAACGCGGCAAACGCAGCGGCGAATGAGCCCCGTACCCAGGTCATGATCTTCGGTGAAGAAAGGACATAGGACCGAACGTAGGATGCGCCTATGCCATAGCCCACGAAAACAATAAAAGTCATCAGCATAAAAATAGCCCCGAGACCGATCATCAGCGGCAGAGGATTGGCTTCGCCCACGGGCACAAACTGCGGCAGAAAGGCAAGAAAGAAGACAGACAATTTGGGATTCAAAATGTTGATGAGAAAACCGCGGATGACGATCTGCGAGCGGCCGGCGCTTGCTCCGCCATTCTGGTCAGGATCGTCGATAGCCAGTTTTCCTGAATCCCGCCAGATACCCCACGCCAGATAAAAGAGATAGGCAACGCCGGCGAACTTAACCACCTGAAAGGCAACGGCGCTGGCGTGGAGAATGGCGGCCAGGCCCAGCACGCTGGCGGTAATGTGGGGCAGAATTCCCAAAGTGCAGCCGAACGCGGCAAAAACACTGGCGACGGTGCCCCTGAAGATGCCATTGGAAAATGTATAGATAACGCCGGTACCCGGAATCAGCACGACGATCAAAGAAGTGACAAAAAAATCAACGCTCATGGTTCCGCCCTTGTAACATCTTTTAGGCGGTTACCATAGCGGTCCATTGGTATTTTTAATAGGGCTTGTAAGACTTCTCTTCAACAATCGCCGACCCCAGCAATTCGTTGATCTGGCGCTTCAGACGGGCCCTTTCATCGTTGGTGATATAGACGGCGCGGGCAAGTTCGATAAATTTCTTACCAAAATCCTTGGCGCCTTCGCAGAGGCGGATGTCGTCCTCGATCTCCCAAAGCTGTTCGTTGACACCTTTCAGGCCGGCGGTAAGTTCGTCCAGTTTGGGAGATAATGGCACAGATTCTTCCTGGGTCTTCTTCAAAATACCCAATTCATGCCGAACGTTTTTTAATTTTTCCGGATCATCAATCCGTTCCGATTTGATATCGAGAATAGTGATCTTATCGATCAGTTCGCCGGGCGCGATTTCAACTTTGATGGCGTTAGCTGACATGAAGAATAGGTCTCCAGTGTTATATGGTTGGGCGGAATAATGGGTGAGCACGGTATTAAAAACAAGCCTGCAAAATTAATCCCGTTAGGCCGGATGGATCAGCATTGATAAAAAAGCACCGACTTCGGAAGTGTCTTGACCGTGTAATCCGCCCATGTCATCCGGGTGTCGTTTTCCCCTCTGACGCAGATGCAGACACCAGTTCCACGCAAGGCCTGGAACGCCGCTTCGTCGGTCACATCATCGCTGATATAGATAGGCAAGACGGATGGGTGGTTCATATCCAGCCGCTCCA
>PBQI01000136.1 GCA_002725625.1 Rhodospirillaceae bacterium
ATTCCAAGCTGGCTCATATTTTGTCCCCATAATCTCAGCGGCGTCATATCGTGATTCTATCAGATCAATGAGGGGAGTGGGTATTTTTTGGGGTGCCCTTAATACTTGTTCAGAGGAAGTCCGATTTCCGACGAATTGTAGGGAATCTCAACACCATTCCTTTTCGCCAGTTCAAAACTAAAGATCCGCCTCCAAGGTTCCCTCGATATGGACCTACAGTTCGGCTTTGATCATTTGTGCTATTTTTTCCCGGGTGATTATCGATCATACTCTTTCAGGCTATCTCCCCCGCTTTTCTCATAGATCGGTTTTCCGTTGGCGATGACCGCCCGAACGGCACGATCATCGCCCAAAATTATCTGGGCAAACAAAGCATCGGATAGGCTATCAGCATTTCTCAAGCGGCGGCGGATGATATCGGTCGAGTTCATGTCCAGTATCGTCAGGTCGGCTTCGTAACCGGGTGCGATCCGACCGATCTTGTCTTCCAGCCTCAGCGCTTTGGCGCCGCCCGATGTCAGCAGGTAGAAGGCCTCAAACGGTGAAAACGAGGTATCACGAAACTGGGCAATTTCGTAAGCGGCTTTGACAGTGGCGAATGGGGACAACGAGGTGCCGCCACCGACATCTGTCCCCAGCGCAATCTCGACCCCGGCAGCCTTTAACTTCCGGTATTCGAACAAACCACTGCCGAGGAACAAGTTGGAGGTTGGGCAGTGGACGATGGTAGCACCGCTTTCCGCCGCCATGGTGATATCCGCATTGGAAAAATGAATCCCGTGGCCATATAGCGTGCGCTCGCCCAGCAATCCAAACCTCTGATAAATGTCGAGATAGGATTGGGCTGCCGGAAACAGTTCGGCCACCCATTCGATTTCCGCCACGTTTTCCGCCACATGAGACTGAACATAAACACCGTCGGATTCCCGGTAGAGCGCCGCCGCCGCTTCGAGTTGTGCCGATGTCGAGGTCGGCGCGAAACGCGGCGTGACCGCATACAAACACCTTCCCTTACCGTGCCATTTCTCAATCAACGATTTTGACTGGTCGTAGGCGGTTTCTGCCGTATCACAGAGTTCATCTGGCCCATGGCGGTTCATCAGGACTTTACCGGCAATCGTCCGCAGCCCGCGTTCTTCGGCCACGCTGAAGTAAGCGTCGACCGACTGCGGGTGTGTGGTACAAAAGACCGCCGAGGTGGTGAAACCGTTCTTTACCGACTCCGCCAGGAAAAACCGCGCGGTATCAGCCGCATATTCCGGGTCCAGGAATTTAGCTTCTTCTGGGAACGTGTAAGTGTTGAGCCAATCCAGGAGTTTCGTGCCGTAAGAAGCGATCACACCCATTTGGGAATAGTGCACGTGGCCGTCGATAAAACCGGGTAGGATCAAATCCTCGCCGTAATCGATTACCGCGGAATGATTCTTGGAATTTACTCCCGCTGCGTCACCAACAGCCGTGATAAGACCGTCCTCAATGACAACGCAGCCTTTCTCCCAATAATCATACCGGTCGGGACCCTGATTAAAGGTCAGAACCCGCCCCTTAAGAGCAAAAGTACCGCTTATGTCAGGGTCGGCTGACATTTTTTTATTCGCCTATTGTCTGAGATATATCGGGGCCCCGACTCTATGTCCCGGACCCCGATATTTCCATTTCCTTACTTCGGAATAGTGCCGTCGACGCCTTCGACATAGAAGTTCATGCCGGCCAGCATTTTATCGCTGGCGTTCTGGCCCGCCGGCACGACAACCTTGCCGCTCTGGTCCTTGATCGGACCAGCGAACGCATGGAGGGTGCCGTTGAACAAACCGTCCCGCGCTTTCTTGGCCATGGCGACCACATCAGCCGGAATAGCCTTGTTAAAGGGCGCCAGCTTAACCATACCGCTCTTGAAGCCGCCCCAGACGTCTTGCGATTTCCAGGTGCCGCTCATCACCGCTCTGGTGCGTTGGATGTAATAGGCGTTCCAATCGTCGATGATTGCCGTGAGCTGAGCTTTCGGCCCGAAAGTTACCATATCGGACGCCTGACCAACGGCCCAAACACCGCGCTTTTGAGCTTGCTGCAGCGGCGCGGGCGAATCCGTGTGCTGCATAATTATATCGGCGCCCTGATCGATCAATGTCTTTGCCGCATCGGCTTCCTTACCCGGATCGAACCAGGAAGAAACCCAGACGACCTTGACTTTAATATTCGGATTAACCGAACGGGCGGCGATGATTGTTGCGTTGATCCCACGGATGACTTCCGGGATTGGGAAGGAGGCGACATAACCCAACACGTTTGTTTTTGTCATCTTGCCTGCGACCAAGCCAACAACATGACGACCCTCATAAAACCTAGCTGAATAAGTCGAAACGTTTTTGGACCGTTTGAAACCGGTTGCATGTTCGAACTTCACCTTGGGAAAGCGCTTGGCGACTTTCAGGGTCGGATTCATATACCCGAAAGATGTGGTGAAAATCAGATTGTGGCCCGTGCGAGCAAGCTTGGTGATAACCCGCGCCGCGTCAGCGCCTTCAGGCACACTCTCCACATAAGTGGTCTTTACCTTGTCAGCGAACGCCCTGGACACCGCCAGACGGCCTTGGTTGTGCTGATAGGACCAGCCATGGTCGCCAATCGGTCCGACATAGACGAACCCGACTTTGGTTTTCTCTGCAGCCTGACCGGCTGACGCGCCGACGACCAACACCGCCGAAAGAAGCGCCCCGAGTAATAATTTCTTTGTTCTCATAATTTCCTCCAAATGTTGACGTGAACTTTAATTAACCTGATGCATGGAAACTCCGACCTAAACATGCCGGAGCATTGAGTCTCGCCCGTGCACTGTCTCGTGATATCAGCACAAGAACCACCACGGTCGCAAGATACGGTAGCATGGAAAGGAACTGCGGGGCGATTTCAATGCCCAATCCCTGTGCATGCAATTGAATAATGGTCAAACCGCCAAACAGGTAGGCCCCGAAAAACGCCCGCCAGGCTTTCCAGGATGCGAACACCACCAGCGCCAGCGCGATCCAGCCACGGCCGGCTGTCATGTTTTCTGCCCATAACGGCGTGTAAGCGAGGGAAAGGTAGGTGCCGCCCAGTCCTGCCATGGCGCCGCCAAACAGAACGCAGGCCATCCTTATACCGTTCACTGAATAACCGATTGAATGTGCCGCGTGATGATTTTCGCCAACTGCACGGATCAACAATCCTACTCGCGATTTATTGAGAACCCAGGTCACCGCAACGACCGCAAGAACCGACAGATTAACCAAAATATCGTGACTGAAAAACAACGGTCCAATGAGAGGGATATCGCTTAAGAATGGTATTTCAATTCTGGGCAGGCCGGGAAAGGTCTTGCCGACAAAGCCATGACCCAACAGTGCACTGAAACCGAGACCAAATATGGTCAACGCCAATCCGGTTGCCACCTGGTTGGACAGCAAATAGAGCGTCAAGAAACCGAAAATCAGCGCCACCCCGGCGCCCGCCACCGCGCCGCCGATAATCGCCAATGTGGCGTTGCCAGTGGAAACACCGATAGCAAAAGCGGAAATCGCGCCGACGATCATCATACCTTCAACCCCGAGATTAAGGACGCCGGATTTCTCGACGACGATTTCGCCAACCGCGGCAAAGACCAAAGGCGTTGAAGCAGTGATTATGGTCAGGAGAGCTGGAATCAGCCAATCAGGAAACACCTATGCGCCCTCCTTTACCGTCGTCGCCTTACTGGCACCGAAACGAATGCGATAACGCACCAAGACATCGCTCGCCAGCAAAAAAAACAACAACATTCCTTGGAACACACCGGTTACGGCATTAGGCAAATTCAACTCAATCTGAGCATTTTCACCGCCTAAATATGTTAGCGCCATGAGAAGACCGGCCAGCAGACAACCAAGCGGGTGCAAGCGGCCTAAAAAGGCGACAATAATTGCCGTAAAGCCGTAACCAGGTGAGATGACCGGCACGATCTGTCCGATCGGGCCGGCGACTTCAATGACCCCAGCAAGACCGGCCGCACCGCCGCTGAGCGTCAGCGTCAGCCAAATAATATGCTTTTCCTTGAAACCGGCGAAGCTTGCCGCCATCGGCGCCATACCGATGACGCGAATTTGGAAGCCGATTATGTGGCGCGTAATTATTAACCAGGCGAGGACAACACCAAACAGCGCCATCACCCATCCCAAATGAAGGCGTGTTTCCTCTAATATGATCGGAATGACCGCCGCTTCGTGGAACAATCTTGATTCAGGAAAATTCTGACCTTCGGGGTCTTTCCAGGGTCCATGGATCAAATAACTAAGGACCAGCAATCCGACATAGGTCAACATTAGACTGGTAAGAATCTCATTGGTGTCATATTTGGTTTTCAGAAATGCCGGGATTGCCGCCCAGGCCATGCCGCCCAGAACACCGGCGATGATCATGCCCGGCAGGAGCAACGGTGAATCGACATTGAAAAACGCCAGCGCAATACCGCCACCGGCCAACGCGCCGATGGTCAACTGACCTTCGGCGCCGATGTTCCAGACATTGGCCTGGAAGCCGAAAGACAGGCCAACCGCAATGAGAACCAGGGGCGTTGCTTTTACAAAGAGTTCGGCAAATCCATCCAATGTTGTCAGAGGGTCGATAAAAAATGTGCGGATGGCGGCAACGGGATCGACACCCAGCATGGTAAACATGATCGTACCAGCAATGAACGACAGGATAACGGCAAAGATCGGCGACCAATAAATCATCGATCGGGACAATTCGCCCCGAAGTTCCAGTCTAATGAACATGGGCGTCCCCGGTATCTTCGGCTCCCGCATGGGAGCTTACTTCGATTCCCGCCATCAGAAGACCGATTTCTTCAACCGTTAATTGATCGGTAGGGCGCGCTTCTGACAATCTACCTTCACAGATAACAGACAGCTGATCGGATGTTTCAAACAGTTCTTCCAAGTCCTGGGAGATCACCAGCACGGCGGCGTTATTGGCTGCCAAATCCAGCAAGGCCTGGCGGATGGATGCCGCCGAGCCGGCATCGACACCCCAGGTCGGTTGCAGGGCAATAAATACCCCCGGACTTTGAAGAATTTCACGGCCGAATATAAATTTCTGCAAATTGCCGCCGGAAAGACTGGCTGCGGTATGTTCCACACCCGGTGTTTTAACGTTGAACTCCTCGACGATATTGGTGGCATAGAGCACCGATTCGGGAACTTTGATAAAGCCGCTAGACACCAGTTCCATGCTCTTGGAGCCTGACAGGAAGCCGTTCTCCCATAATGTCATTTCGGGTACGGCGCCGTGGCCGAGACGTTCCTCGGGAACAAATCCCATGCCAACAGCACGCCGTTCCTTCGGCCCTGATTTACCAACGGCATTGCTGCCGATAAGTACGGTTTCGGGATCGTCCAGCAGGATCTCACCACTGAGGATTTCCATTAGTTCAATTTGACCGTTGCCGGCAATGCCGGCAATACCGAGAATCTCACCGGTGCGGACTTCAAAATTAATGTCCTTGAGATCGACGCCATGCTGATGCGTGGAAGCCCGGTTCAGATTCCGCACCATCAAGTGGGGGGTGCCGTCTCCAGCCTTGTCCGGTCTTTCCGGACTGATCAGATTTGCGCCCATCATCATTTCAGCCATGCTGCGGGGTGATTCTTCGGAAGGAATGCAATCATCGACCACTTCGCCCATCCGCATAATGGTCGCGACATGACACAAATCTTTGATTTCTTGAAGCTTGTGGCTGATATAAAGGATCGACACGCCTTCTTCCGACAAACGCCTGAGGGTCTTGAACAATTCCTCCACTTCTTGCGGGGTCAACACTGATGTCGGCTCATCCATGATTAGCAACCTGGGATCCTGCAGCAAACAACGAACCACTTCGATGCGCTGCTTTTCACCGACCGACAGCGTATGAACATAGCGGTCGGGATCAAGGGGCAAGCCGTATTTCTGGGAAACGTCACGGATACGCTGATTGAGATCGCCCTTGGCAAGTTCGGGTGAAATGCCGATGGCGATATTCTCCTCGACCGTCATAGCATCAAATAGAGAGAAATGCTGGAAGACCATCCCGATACCAAGCTTTCGCGCCGCATTTGGATTGTTGATATGCATCTCCTGGCCCTCCCACTTAAGGACACCGGAATCGGCTTTTTGCACCCCGTAAATAAATTTAACCAAGGTGCTTTTGCCGGCACCGTTCTCCCCCAGCAGAGCATGTATTTCGCCGGGCATGATCTTCATGCTGACATTATTATTAGCAATAACACCGGGATAGGCTTTGGTAATCCCGGTCAATTCCAAACGCGGTGTCTCCGTCATATTATCATCCACCACTATGCGCCTTCCCTCATTTCGTCTACGGCCTGCAAAATTGCTTCAGGCGTCGCCGGTGTATTCAGGTTGGGGAACTTGCGGCTCCCCGCTGTCGACCGTCGTACTGCATCCCGGATCGCCAGCCAGACTGAGATCGCCAGCATGAGCGGCGGCTCGCCGATGGCTTTGGATCTGAATATTGTCGGCACACTATTCGGCACGTCCCCCAGGATATGAATATTAAATTCCGGCGGCACATCCCTGCTTCCGGGAATTTTGTAGGTAGATGGCCCATGAGTCAAAAGATGTCCGCGATCATCCCAAACTATTTCTTCCGATGTCAGCCAACCCATACCCTGAACAAAGGCACCTTCAATTTGCCCGAAATCCACTGTCGGGTTCAAAGATTTCCCGCAATCCTGCAGAATATCGGTCCTCAGCGTCCGGGATTCGCCGGTTAAAGTATCGATCACGACTTCGGAAACAGCGGCGCCGTAACTAAAATAATAAAAGGGACTGCCGGTGCAGGATATGGGGTCCCAATGGATATCCGGCGTTTGGTAATAGCCAGTAGCCGACAACGATTCCCTCGCCTCCCAGGTTTTCTGTGCCAACTCTGCAAAGGTCAGGCTCTGATTGCCGGCATAAACCGAGTTTTGGCGGAATTCGATGTCCCCTTCATCGACGCCGAAATGAGCCGCTGCGATGCGGGTCATGCGGTTTTTTATTTTATCCGCGGCATCGTAGGCGGCCATGCCGTTAAGGTCAGAGCCTGCGGAAGCTGCCGTCGCGGACGTGTTGGGGACCTTGTCGGTGCGCGTCGAGGAAATCTTGATATTGTCGATATTGATCTGAAATACCGTCGCCACCACCTGGGCAACCTTAATGAACAACCCCTGCCCCATTTCGGTACCGCCGTGGTTCAGATGCACGCTGCCGTCAGTATAGACGTGCACCAGGGCCCCTGCCTGATTAAGGGCCGGCATGTTAAAGGATATGCCGAACTTGATCGGCATCAGCGCGATACCTTTTTTGAGAATTTTGTTTTCCAAGTTAAATTTATCGATTTCCTTTTGACGGCTTTCGAAGTCAATTTCCTGGGTTAGACGATCTACCAGTTCAACGGCGATATTGTCTGTCACGGTCTGCCCGTAGGGCGTTACGTTGCGGTCGTCGGTACCGTAATAGTTGACCGCCCGCACGGCATCGAGGGACTTACCCAGATGATGGGCGATATGCTCCAAGACGATCTCAATCACCAGCATCCCCTGGGGGCCGCCGAACCCCCGGAAGGCTGTGTTGGAGACCGTGTTGGTTTTGCAGGGATAACCGCGGAACCGGACATTGGGCAGAAAGTAGCAATTGTCACCATGACAGAGCGTCCGGGCCATCACGCCGGAGCTAAGATCGGCGACGTTGCCCGACCGCATGGCCATGCTAGCCTCAATCCCGTCGATACGTCCCTCATCATCAAACCCCACATCATACTCAAATTCGTAGTCGTGGCGCTTACCGGTCACGATCATATCGTCATCCCGGCGCAGACGCAGTTTAGCCGACCGGCGGGTCTTGGCGGCAACCAAAGCAGCCAGACCGGCGATGATGGTTGGTTGACTTTCCTTGCCGCCGAAGCCGCCCCCCATCCGGCGCACCTCTACGGTTACGGCGTTACTGGGCACGCCCAACACATGAGCGACGCCGTGCTGAACTTCGGTCGGATGCTGGGTGGAGCTATAAACAGTAACATCCTGGTCCTCGGCCGGTACCGCCAAGGCTATATTGGCTTCAAGATAAAAATGATCCTGACCGCCGCAGGAGAATCCCCCCGAAATGCGGTGCGCCGCTGTTTCCAACGCCAGATCGGGATTACCGCGTTCTACGGTCGGGGGATTATAGGTAAATAGCTTTTTCGCTAACGCCTCCGCGATGTCCAATACCGGTGTCAGTTCTTCATAGTCGACCTCTACCAGCTGGGCCGCTGCCAAGGCCTCATCATAGGTGTCGGCGGCCACAATAGCGACCGGATGGCCGGCATATTCGGCAACACCTTCGGCCAACAACGGCTCTTCTGAAAAGATCGGCGCGATATCGTTTTTACCGGGAATATCGTCCGCCGTCAAAACAGCCTGGACACCAGTTTGGGCAAGTGCCTTTTCTACCTGGATGGATTTGATGGCGGCATGGGCATGGGGACTGGTCACCAGGACCGTTTCCAGGGTCCCCGGCAGTCGCGGCATATCGTCAATATAGACTGCTTCGCCGGACACATGTTTGCGGGCGCTGTCGTGACGGACGTTATCATGGGCCGCGCCCACTATATCGCTTTGTCCATCCATCAAATGGCCATTACCTCAAGGGTTTTATCTTCCCGGGATAAATCCCGGTAAAGCCGCTGGAACAAATTGCCGGCAACCTTCAGGCGATATTCCTTGCTGGCCCGATGATCGCTGATCGGGGCGTAGTCACCGCCGACCTGCGCCGCGGCTGCAGCGGCGATGTCGGCGCTCCAGGTCTGACCGGTCAGAGCGGCTTCGCAGGCCGGGGCGCGTTTCGGCGTCGCCGCCATGCCGCCATAGGCGATGCGGACATCAGCAATCTTGTCATTGGCGAATTCCAACCGATAGGCACCGATCACCGCGGATATGTCCTGATCGTAGCGTTTGGAAATTTTATAGGTGCGGAAGTCCTGGTCTTTCGAGAGCTTGGGAATGCGGATCGACTTGATGAATTCACCCGCTTGCAAATCAGTTTTCCGGTAATCGAGGAAAAATTCCTCAATGGACATTTCCCTTTCGCCGGCTTTTGAAGCCAGGATCAAAGTGGCGTCAAGGGCGATCAAACAAGGCGGCGTGTCGCCGATAGGTGAGGCATTGCCGATATTGCCGCCGATGGTGCCCACATTGCGAATTTGGCGGGAGCCGATCCGCTTGATCATCGCGGCGAAGGACGGGTAAAGACGCTTGATAGAGGGCAGAGCCCGGCTATAGGTCACCGCCGCACCCAAGGTCAGCGATTTTTCGTCTTCCGTTATTTCTCTCAATTCCGGCACCCGCGCCGTATGGATGACGGTCTTGAGAGGCCGGCGCTCTTTACTGACCAGAATGCCGAGATCAGTGCCACCGCCGAGCAAATGCGCGCCGGGATGGTCGGCGCAAACCCCCGCCAGATCTTCAATGCTACCTGGTGCGAAAAAGTCCTGGCCATCCGAATTATAGTCGTCACTCGCCGCCAGGGCTTCTAGTAGTTCCCGGCCCCCCGCAACGCTGCAGGAGTCCCGCGCCGCTTCGACGATCGGCCGGTAGCCGGTACAGCGGCAGAGATTGCCAGCCAAGGCGTCATGGATTAACTCATCGGTGATATCCTCTTCACTGTGGCGTAAAGCAAACAGCGACATGACAAATCCGGGCGTACAGAAACCGCACTGGGTGCCATCACTTTTAACCAGGGCGGCCTGCACCGGGTCAAGCCGGCCTTCTGTGCCGGCAACGCCTTCGACAGTCAAAACTTGTTTGCCGTCCAACTGCGGTAACATCAGCAGACAGGAATTGACTGCCTGGTAATCGGGCTTACCGTCGAACATGTCAGCGACAACAATCGAACAAGCACCGCAATCACCTTCGGCGCAGCCTTCCTTGGTGCCGGTCAAACCGGCATGATCACGGATATAATCCAGCACGGTTGTCGTCGGCGCAACCGACGCAACCTGGCGTAATTCCCCATTCAAATAAAACTGGATCGCCATTAACCGATTGCTCCCTGATTATATTTTTTGCTCCGGCGACTTTAAAATAATTCGTTGGGACCGAGTATATCCTATTCTTCTTCGATCGGCATACCTCGTCGAATCCAATCTCCGATTCCCTGACGTTCCTGTTTGGTCATTTCCGTTTTATTGGCCAGGGGCATAGCATTGGTCAGCACCGATTGTTTCAGTATCTTGGCGCTGTATTTTTTAACATCGGCTATGGATTCAAGTTTCACCCCACCCGGCGCTTCTTCGATATCCGGGTCTGTCGGTTTGGTGGCGTGGCAGGAGACACATCGTGTCTGGACGATGGCCAGAACGTCATTCGATTCGAGCTGATCATCTTCCGCTACCTTAACGTCTTCCCGGTAGCTGACAAAAGCCATCAATATGAACATCAAAACAGTAGCCGCCGGCCATTGCCACTTCAACCGATTGCCCTTCTGGCCCTCGTTCTTGGCGTTAAAGTAATCGCGCACGACACCGCCGATGATCAACACCAGGGCCACCACGATCCAGGAATGCTGATTGGAGAATATCATTGGGAAGTGGGAACTGATCATCATCAAGAGGACCGGCAGAGTCAGATAATTGTTATGGGTCGACCGCTGCTTGGCTTCGTCGCCGAGTCTGGCCTCAGGCGTTCGCCTGGCGATTAGATCGGCAACGACAATCTTTTGGTTGGGAATAATGATGAAAAAGACATTGGCTACCATGATGGTACCGATGGTCGCCCCCACATGGACGAAAGCGCCCCGGCCGCTGAAAACGTTGGTAAAACCATAGGCGGCGGCGAGGATTAACAGGAACACGACCACCGATAGGGCCAGGCCGTTATTGCCCAAACGCGATTTGCACAATTGGTCATAGATTATCCAACCGGCGATGAAAATGCCGACACTGATGGCGATCGCCTGCCAGGGCTGAAGATCAAGGACCTCCCGGTCGATCAAGAAGCTTTCGGCGCCCCAGTAATAAATGATGGTCATCAAGGCGAAGCCGGAAATCCAAGTGAAATAGGCCTCCCATTTGAACCAGTGGAGTTCCTCGGGCATTTGTTCCGGCGCGACGACATACTTCTGCATCAGATAAAAGCCGCCGCCATGAACATTCCAGGATTGGCCTTTGATCGCATCGGACATACCGGGTTTCTTGCGCAGGCTGAGATCGAGAAAAATAAAATAAAATGATGAGCCGATCCAGGCGATGCCGGCAATCAAATGGAGCCACCGAAATACAAGTTCCAACCAGTCTGCCCAGGCGATATCGATCATCGTTTACTCTACCTTTTCTCTTTTTAGCTGCCGCGGTAGGTCGAATAGGCGTAGGGCGAAACCAGCAGCGGGACATGATAATGATCGTCGGGCGACGCCATACCAAAACGAATGGGCACAACATCGAGAAAAACCGGGTCGGGTAATCCAATACCGACCGCCTTAAAATAATTTCCAATATGGAAACGTAATTCGTAAACACCGGCGGCGAAAGAATTCTCACCAAGAATAGGTTCGTCGCAGCGGCCGTCGCTATTGGTCACCGCTTCAGCCAGGAATTTCGCCTCACCGCTGCCGACATCGTACAATTCAATGCGCACCCCAGCGGCCGGGCATCCTTGCGCCGCATCGAGAATATGTGTTGTTAAATAACCCATCTAAAAATACACCCATTTTTTTGTATACATTTTTCTATTATATTGTTGTCAATTTATCTTGATATGCTACTTCATACCTTACTCAGAATGCAATGATAAAGATTCTTGATATTGTTATTAAAGCTCACATTTAGTCATGTTTTGAATGAAATTAATCGAATTTGTCGGATCATGTGGAACTATAAGCTACCTCGGACTTTAGCCTATCGGGAATTATTTTTCATTTTATGTATTCTATTTTAAATATTTTCGTATACAATATTTCTCAACCCAACCAAAGGTGTAGCCATGAGCGGACAAGCGGAAACTTCTGACGACTGGATCTACGACCAAGTCTTTAGCGCCGTTCTAGAACAGCGTTTGATCCCTGGCGCCAAGCTTAAGGAGAGTGAACTGTGCGAGGTTTTCGGCGTCAGCCGGACGATCATTCGACGTATATTGCTACGCCTTTCATTGGACAAAATGGTCGAATTACGACCCAATCGAGGGGCCGTAATAGCAACACCAGCAGCAGAAGACGTCCGACAGATTTTTGCCGCGCGTCGTCTACTGGAAATTGGCATCATCGGTGACGCCTGCGAATTTTGCACCGGCGAAGACACTCAGTCTCTCATGGAAATCGTCGCCCGGGAAAACGCCGCCATAAATTCGGGTGACCGTTCCGGCGCTATCCGGTTGGCCGGGGAATTCCATGTCAGATTGGCTCAGGTGGCCCGTAACCGGCCTATCCAGGATCTATTGCGGCAACTGGTGGCTCAGTCTTCCCTCGCCCTTGCCCTCTACGAGGCCCCCGGACATCTGTTGTGCGTCGATGACGATCACATCAATATTGTGAACGCTGTGAGTGCCGGCGCGGCAGAGAAAAGCCGAGACTTGATGGCCCACCATCTCGACAAAGCCGAAGCTGAGATGAAGCTCGATACGCCAAACTCGCCCGACGATCTCAAAGCTGTTTTCGCCGACGTTATCGAAGCCCGTCAAACTGAACCCCGCCAGGGCGCCTAAGGAAACAAATGACCAAAGAAACTGATTTCAGCAATTATCCCCGTGATCTGATCGGTTACGGCCCCGCCAATCTCCAGGCCAATTGGCCGGACGGTGCTCGTATCGCCGTTCAATTCGTTATCAATTACGAGGAAGGCGGCGAAAATTGTATTCTTCACGGCGACGCCGCGTCGGAAGCCTTTCTTTCTGAAATCAGCAATGCCGATATGCGCGAAGACGTCCGCCACATGAGCATGGAATCTCTCTATGAATACGGTAGCAGGGTGGGTGTCTGGCGCCTGTTCGATCTCTTTAAGCAGAATGAAATTCCGGTGACGGTCTTCGCTATTGCCATGGCGCTGCAAAGAAATCCCGCCGTTGCCGAAGCGGGACTCAAAAACGGTTTTGAATTTTGCAGCCACGGGCTTCGCTGGATCGACTATCAATATGTGCCTAAAGAGATCGAGAAGGAACATCTCGAACAAGCCATAGAAATCCACCAACAGGTAACGGGTGAGCGGCCACTTGGCTGGTACACCGGCCGCACCAGCCCGAATTCACGGCAGCTGATCGCCGACGAAGGCGGTTTTCTTTACGATGCCGACGACTATTCCGATGAGCTGCCTTTCTGGTCAAATATGATCGACACGCCGCATTTGGTGGTCCCCTACACCCTCGACGCCAATGATATGCGCTTCATGGCGGTGGCCGGATTTGGCGGGGGCGATCAGTTCTATACTTATCTCAAGGATTCCTTTGACACCCTCTATGATGAAGGTGCCACGGCACCGAAAATGATGTCGGTCGGCCTTCACTGCCGGGTGGTAGGACGTCCTGGTCGGTTCCAGGCGGTGAAACGCTTTGTCGAATATGCCCGGAGCCATAGCAAGGTGTGGTTCGCCCGCCGGATCGATATCGCCCGCCATTGGCGTGAAACCCATCCTTACGTGGCAGATTCCTAATGGCGGACCGGCACGAATATTTTGAGAACCAGCCGAGCCACATGAGCCGGAATGACTTTCTCTCCATCTTCGGCGGTGTTTACGAACATTCGCCCTGGATAGCCGAATCCGTTTATGACTGGGGATTAGTGGAAACCGGGAACAATGCCGATGCCCTTCATACCTTGATGGCAAATACGGTTAATCAGTCCGGTCGTGAAGCGCAACTGGCACTTCTCCGGGCTCATCCCGTCCTTGCCGGTAAGTTGGCCGTGCGGGGGGAACTTACGGAAGAGTCCACCTCTGAACAGGCCAGCGCCGATCTCGACAATTGTTCGCCTGAAGAATTTACCGATTTCCAGATCCTTAATGACAGCTATAAGGAAAAATTCGGCTTTCCCTTTATACTGGCCGTCCGAGGTTATCATCGGAGTGAAGTTTTGGAGATTTTCCGGGCGCGGGTGGATAATGACCCGGCGACGGAATTCGACGAGGCTTTGGCGCAGGTCCACCATATTGCCCTCCTAAGACTGAGAGAAATTAAGTGATGAGTGACCAAGGAATCAATCTCCCCGACTTCGCCCGGAACTCCGTAAATCTAGCGTCATCGCGATTGGGCGCTCAGGTCATCTATGCCACCGATGATTTTTTTGCTCCCAAAGAGCGCCTGATTAAAAACGAGGTACCTGTCTTTATTGCCGATAAGTATGATGATCACGGTAAATGGATGGATGGATGGGAATCACGGCGCCGGCGGGACGGCGGCAATGATCACTGCATCCTCCGCCTGGGCGCCCGCGGCACCATTACCGGCGTCGACATTGATACGCGTCATTTCACGGGCAATCATCCACCCGAAGCATCCATCGAGGGGGCCCTCTCGGAAAGCGACCCGGGCGACAACACACAATGGGCGGAAATTGTGCCGCGAACCAAAATCACTGCCAATGCTCAAAATTTTATCGCCGTCGACAATAGTGAAAAAGTTAACATATTGCGGCTTAACATTTTTCCCGATGGTGGCGTTGCCCGCCTTAGAGTCTACGGAGAACCCCATTGTGAATGGAAACGCCACGAACCCAACGGCGTTCACGAATTGACGGCCATCACCAATGGCGGCGGCATCGTCGGCTATAACGATGCTCACTACGGCAATCCTTGGGTCATTTTAGCGCCCGGCCGGGGCCTGGATATGGGCGACGGATGGGAAACCCGTCGGCGACGGGAACCGGGCAACGACTGGATCGTCGTTGCACTCGGTGCGCCTGGCATCGTCGAGCGCATCGAAGTCGATACGGCGCATTTCAAAGGCAATTATCCTGACCGCTGTTCGGTCCAGGCAGCTCTGGTCGACCCGTCGAGCGACGTGGATTTGTTAACTGACGATTGTTCATGGGCGGATCTGGTGTCACCGCAAAAACTCGAAATGGATAAAATCCATACCTTCGAAGATGATGTGGTTAATAAACTGGGGCCGATCTCCCACGCCCGGCTTAACATATTTCCGGACGGCGGTGTCAGCCGGTTCCGGCTGTTCGGCAAGTTGGCAACTTCGGACGGATAGCCATGGCACGTATCCTGGACGTCGAACCGCTAACCAGTGAAAGTTTCGCGCCGTTTGGCGACGTCATCGAAACCGCCGGGGCCGAAACTCTCCTAATTAATGAGGGCACCACTCAACGCTTTCACGACCTAGCGGCGATTGATGTCGGGGCTGACGGCGGACACCCCATCACCAGTATTTTTCGCGGCCAGACCAGATTTACCAAAACAGGTGATGTCATCGAGATAAAAATGATGGAACGTCACCCTCTCGGTACCCAAGCGTTCTATCCGCTGCAGGATCATCCCTACCTGGTGGTTGTGGCGCCTGTTGCCAGCGGCGTCTCGCCGACCGACCTCCGCGCCTTCCGGGCCAATGGTAATCAGGGCGTCAATTACAAACGCGATCTATGGCATCATCCGCTTCTCGTCTTGGCCGACGGCCACGAATTTCTGGTCATCGACCGCGGCGGTCTCGGTGACAACAGCGTTGAGCATTGTTTTTCGCTGGACCAAGGCATCGCTCGGATTGATCTGACCGCGGGTGATTAAGTTGGACCGCTTCAGCAATTGACCATCTAATCAAGACTTCACGTACCTTGAAAGATTACCGCCAAGTAGCGAAGGCCATCGCGGTACCGGTGCCGCCTTCGGACCGGTAACAGGGAATATAGTCAACGAGCGCCATCTTCAGTCCCGAAGCGGCCAGAATTCCGGCTGCGCCGATCCAATTCTTGGTTTCTGAGGTCCCTGACTGGTAAAGCACTTCTGGTATCGCGGTGAGTTCCTCAAAGTCGTTCCGCTGCATGGCGTCGAGCACACGCCTGTCCAGTTCGGCATCGATTACAAAATGGCTGAGCCCTCCGGAAGCAATCACCGCGACTGTTTTGTCGCTCTCCCAGGATTCGATTGCAGCGTGAACGGCCTGGCCAAATTCAAAGCAGCGCTTGGCGGTCGGCTGGTTGGGCGGAAAAAAGGTGTTTTGGAACAGCGGTACGTTAGGAACAACGGCGTCCTTCATGATCTGCCGGTAAACGAACCCAAAAGCGTGCGGAATGCCGCTGTTTCGTGCAGCGGCCGTCGGAACCTTGTTCGAAACACCGACATCGAAACCATTCTCCATCAGACACCGCACCATATGATCTCCCAAATCAGGTACGCCGTCATATTCCCGGTCTTCCGGCGGACTGTATCCCCCCATGGACACGGCGATACCCGGCGGCATGCTGGCAACTTGCACCTCTGTTGCAGGCCGATGAACTATTTTGTCGCCGTGAAAAACACAAAACGCCGGGTTGTTGTCTTCCTGAAACAGCTCCCGCTGATCGTTTCCCATGATGATGGCAACATCAGGTTTGACCGCATGAAAGACTTCGGCAAGTCTTTCAATTGCCGTCATGCAAGCATCATATTTTTTTTCCCAAACATCCAAAGTGATTTCTGAAGAAAGGTTTTCACCGGCGCGCAGTGCGACCAGTTCATCGAATGTGTAGGTGCTTTCACGGAACGGGTGATCCGGCCTGTTCCTGTCCGCTTCCACCCGCTGGCCCCATTCGTTCGGTGGGGTTGAAAGTTGAGGGCCATGTGAGGTGCCGATACCTAATACTATTTTTGCCAATTTCAGTCCCTTCGTGTTACCCCGCCCACTTAATCTATCACCGGTCATTTATTTCTTTTCAACAGCGGCGCGCCGGTTCAAATCAGCTTTTGAAAAATGCACTCGCACCGCGTCGATGTGATCGCAGACATGAGCCCGGGCCTTATCTCCTTCACCATTTTTAATATGTTCGAAGAGTTCCCGATGACGTTGCAGGACGTTGTCTTTTTGTTTATTGGCAAACCGTTTGAATTCCGGAACCAACAATTGACCAATCATCTCCAATTGAGCTACCAGGACACGGCTTTGAGAGGCTTTGGAGATGGCAATGTGAAAAGACAAGCTACGGTCAAAAAATTTATCGGGCTGATCTACCAGTCCAGCCATTTCATCCAATATGTCGGAAATCAGCGCCAGATCCTCTTCCGTCGCCTGCCGCGCCGCAAGTTCCGCCGCAAAACTCTCAACGGCTTTCTGGGCATCGAATATTTCGCCGTAGGTCAAACCCACCAATTGCAGTTGAATGGCGAGGGCCCGAGCGAACAAATGAGGATTTCCTTTGGCGACAAAAGCACCACCCTCCGCACCCATCCGGATTTCGATAACGCCAAGAGCTTCGAGGGTCCTGAGCGCATCCCGGGCCGGGAATCTGCTAACGCCGAATTGCTCAGCCAGTTCCGCTTCGGACCCCAAGAACTGCCCGCTCGAGATTTCTCCGGCGAACAAAGCATCGCAAATTTGATTTACAATTTGCGATGACGATGACCGGGCCCGCACCGGCGTCCAGGTCTCTTCATTTTTTCCCGCAGGGTCTTTCATCTTTACCGCCAAGTTAAAATTGGTTCTTGTTTAAGAAATTGATCCATGTATCATATATATGAAATTTATATTTGACTAATAAAAAATGCCAAGGACCGGTTGTTCGAATAAGAAATTTGGAGGAGGATAGCGGCCTGTTGCCGAAAGGTAAATTACCGATAAACTAAACAAAAAAATACATACCGGCATCGAAACAGGGTTTCCGTTTTAGTTCCACGGAGTTGGAACGAACGGAATTTGTTGAAATTAAAATATTTTAACTCACAGCGGAGGCACCAATGAATATTTTTAAACTATTAGGAAAGGTTTTGGCTATCCCAGTAATTGCTGCTTTGGCCAGCATACCGTTTTTTAATCAAGCCCATGCACAAAAATCAAAAGACACTCTCAGGTTTGGTCTCTATCAGCCGATCAAGATGCTCGACCGGATTTTCGATCCACACCCGGAAACCAATCTGACGGCACCAGCCGTGTACGACAACCTACTTTTTTACGACGCTGAGAAGCGGGTCTTCAAACCTCAACTGGCCACTTCATGGAAACGCATTGATGCGACAACCATGGAGTTCAAGTTACGCCAAGGCGTTAAGTTCCATGACGGCTCTGATTTCGACGCCGACGACGTGGTTTATATGGCGAAGTTCGTCACCGATCCCAAAGTGAAATTCCGTTTTAAAGGTAGCCGTTTCGGCTGGATCAAAAGCGTGGAAAAAATCGACAAATATAAGGTTCGCTTCAAAAGCAAAGGGCCCTATCCGGCCATTCTATCACGTTTGGCAACGGTTTTTCCCATCTATCCATCGGATTTCCACGGCTCCCTGAAGGTCAAAAGCACGTTCGGCAGAACACCAGTCGGCACCGGCCCCTACAAGGTAACCAAAGTAGATCCTAATCAAGGCATATTTTTCGAGCGCAATGATAATTATTACAAAGGCGCGTCCAAGCCGGCAGGCATCGTCAAGAACCTGATCGCCCGACCCATCGCCGATAAGCAGACCCAGATCGCCCAATTAATGTCTGGTGGCCTGGATATCATGTACAACGTGCCGAAGGACCAGGGCGAAAATCTGGAAACCCATCCCGATTTCGGCATTTCGGTAACGCCGACGGTATCGTTCGTTTATGTCCTGTTCGATTCAGCCGACCGGTCCGGCATCGGCGTCTTCAAGGACAAACGGGTCCGCCAGGCCGTACTGCACACCATCGACCGGAAAGCGCTGGTCAAAGCCCTTGTTCCGAAAGCGCTGCAGAATGCACCTTTGCAGCAGGCGATCTGTAATTCCTGGCATACCGGCTGCGTCTCTTCAGTAAAAGCGCCGACCCACGATCTCGCCAAAGCGAAAAAACTGCTGGCGAATGCCGGGCATCCCAACGGGTTTGAAGTGGAAATCACCACCTGGGGTCCCTCTCGCCTGCCCGCCCAGGCCGTTGCCGGTCAGCTGCGAAAGGTCGGCATTAAGGCCAAAATCGACTCTCTGACCGTCGGCGGATTCGTGAAAAAGCGCGCCAAGGGTAAGGTGCAGATGTTCGTCAGCCTGTGGGACAATGGCGGAGCGGCGCCCGACGTCGACACCACGGCCGGCTTTTTCTTCATGAAAGGATCCCGCAATTATATGGGTGATACAGCCTTGATCAAAGCTCATAAGGCGGGCCGGGCGTCCTATGACATCAAAAAGCGGGAAGTTGTTTATCGTGCCGCTTTCGACCGAGTGACCAAAGAAGCCTATATGATGCCGCTGATCCCGCTGCCAGTGGTGTTGGCGCACCACAAATCAGTCAGGGTTCACGGCGGTCACAAGAATCCGGAAGGGTTCGAACTTAACCGTGTAAGCTGGAAATAATTCTGACCACTATGACGCCGCGCAATCGAAATAGATAGATTGCGCGGTGTTATATTTTTGACGAACAAGATAAAATAAAAATCGGCTACAGAAACTTCTAAAAGCGAGAACCCGCCGCCAGCTGCAGGAAATCGGTCCCGAAGAACAATTTGTTAGGCTTCAGCTTGTGGTCAAGACGGCGACGGCAATTTGGGCGTGGTGACAATTATTATATATTGAGGTGGGTAATTAGATGCTTAAAGAATCGCAAAATAGAATGTTTCAGGAAGTCGGTCCCGGCACTCCCATGGGTAACCTGATGAGGCACTATTGGCATCCGGTTGCAGCCGTGGCCGAACTTGACGGCAACCCCACCAAGCCGATCCGGTTGATGGGCGAGAATCTTGTCCTATACAAGGACCTAAGCGGCGGCTACGGATTGGTTGACCGTCATTGCCCCCATCGGCGGGCCGATATGTCATACGGCTTTGTCGAAAAATGCGGGTTGCGGTGCAATTATCACGGCTGGCTATTCGACGAGAAAGGTGCCTGTATCGAACAGCCCTTCGAGGAGATGATCGATCCCGACGGTAATTTCAAAGGCAAAGTTAATATCAAGGCCTATCCGGTCGAGGCCAAAGCCGGAATGTTGTGGGCTTATATGGGCTCGGAACCGACGCCGCTGATTCCGAACTGGGAACCCTTCACCTGGAAAAACGGTTTTTCCCAGGTCGTATTTTCCCATATTCCCTGCAACTGGTTTCAGTGCCAGGAGAACTCCATTGATCCGGTTCATTTCGAATGGATGCACGCCAATTGGAGCACCCGACTCGGCAACGCGGAAGGGCCTTACGCCCCCACCCATCAAAAGATTAAGTTTGAGGAATTCGAGCACGGCTTTATATACAAGCGGGTCCGGGAAGACACCGATGAGGAGAATCCGCTCTGGACGGTGGGCCGGGTTTGCTTGTGGCCCAATGCCTTATTTACCGGCGGGCATTTCGAATGGCGGGTTCCGGTTGATGACGAAAATACCTTGAGCGTTTCTTGGTTTTTCAGCCGGGTTCCCCACGACCGGGAGCCCTTTGTCCAGGAGCGTATTCCTTATTGGACCAGCCCCATCAAGGACCCGGAAACCGGGCGCTGGATATCAAGCCACATTATCAACCAAGATATAATTGCCTGGGTGGGACAAGGCGTTCAGGCGGACCGTACCCAAGAACATCTAGGCCGCAGTGATGAAGGTATCATCATGATCAGGAAACGCTATGTGGACGATATGAAACGAATAGATAATGGCGAAGAACCCAAAGGCATTTACCGGGACAAGAAGGCCAACGGATGTATTGACTTACCTATCATCGGCAAGGAACAATTCATCAACGGCCACACGCGGGAAGAGATTGACAATTTTCCGCGGGACTATAACCCTTCGACACCGAACCGGTTCCTGTTTCATGCCGGCCAACCGGAAGAAGTCAGAAAACAATATGAAGCGGCAACCGGGGTAAAAATGATGGACAAAGGCATTGTGGAATGAGTGAAGGCGGCAAGACTGCTTTGGTGGTCAGCGCCCATTCGGCGGATTTTGTCTGGAGGGCCGGCGGCGCCATCGCCCTATACGCCAGCCGCGGCTACAAGGTTTTGATTGTCTGCCTATCCTATGGAGAGCGGGGCGAATCGGCGAAGCTCTGGAAACAGGAAGGCTACACCATCGACAAAGTCAAAGAAGAACGCCGTCGTGAGGCGGAAACCGCCGCGGACATTTTGGGCGGTGAACCGATTTTTTTTGATATCGGCGACTATCCCATGCGCCCCACCAATGACGATCTCTACAAGTTGACAGACCTCTTCCGCCAACACCATCCGGAATTAGTGCTTACGCACTCTTTGGAGGATCCCTACAATTTCGATCATCCTCTGGCCGCCCACATGGCGCAGGAAGCGCGCATTATCGCCCAGGCGCATGGCCACAAACCGGGCGAAAAAGTGCTGGGTGCACCCGGCGTGTTCCTATTTGAACCTCACCAGACGGAACAGTGCAATTGGAAACCGCAGGTTATTTTAGACATCACCGAAGTATGGGAAAAAAAGAGAAAAGCCATTGAGGCTATGGCAGGTCAGGAGCATTTGTGGGAGTATTATACGAGGGTGGCCTTGCAACGGGGTGTTCAAGGTGCCAGGAACTCGAACCGGGAAATGACCTACGGCGAGGCCTATCAGCGCATTTTTCCCTTGGTTACCGATGAGTTCGCCTGAGTTTTAAGGACCGTAAAATGCAGACAGGGATACCCTGCACCATGATGCGGGGGGGGACATCGAAGGGAGCCTATTTCCTGGCCGAGGATCTGCCTGATGATCCGGCAGCACGCGATCGGGTTTTGCTGGCCGTCATGGGATCACCCGACAACAGACAGATTGACGGCTTGGGCGGCGCCAATCCACTCACCAGTAAAATCGCCATTGTCAGCCCTTCTGCCATGCCGGATACCGATATCGACTACTTGTTCGCTCAGGTGGTGGTTGATCAACCCGTAGTCGGCTACGGACAAAACTGCGGCAATATTTTGGCTGGAGTCGGTCAATTCGCCATTGAAAAAGATCTCGTAAAGGCGGCCGGTCCAGTAACCGATGTCACCATTCACATGGTCAATAGCGGTGATAAGGCAATTGCCTCTATATCGACTCCTGACGGCGCGGTAAACTACGAGGGCAACGCGCAAATTGACGGTGTGCCGGGGACTGCTGCGCCGGTACCGCTGAATTTCCTCGATACCGCAGGTTCAATGTGCGGCGCCCTCCTGCCGACCGGAAATATCATGGATGAAATAGGCGGTGTTGAGGTTACCTGCATCGACAACGGCATGCCCGTGGTCCTACTGCGGGCGGCTGATATGGGCATCAGCGGCACGGAAAGCGTTGCGGAGCTTGAAGCCAACGAGCCTCTGAAGAAGCGCCTAGAAAACATCCGCCTAAAAGCCGGCCCCACCATGACCCTGGATGACGTTAGCACCAATACCGTACCCAAAATGACCATGGTGTCTGCACCTCAAAACGGTGGTTTCATCTCCACCCGATCCTTCACCCCTCACCGCTGCCATTCCACAATTGGAGTCTTTGCCGCGGTGACTGTAGCAACCGCTTGCCTCATCCCCGGGACAGTGGCGGCAAATATCATTGGAAAACACAACCGGAAAATTAATTCCTTACTGGTTGAGCATCCAACAGGAAGTATGGCAGTCGATATAGATCTCGAGTTGGATAACGGCGAGGTGAATATCAAACGATCTGGATTTATACGAACCGCACGGAAACTATATGAAGGGACGGTGTTCGTTCCTGAGACGGAGAGTTAGGAAATGCCACGAGGCGTCATCGACATTGAAGAAATTAATGGGCCTGAAATGCAGGCCTTTAAAAATACGGGAACCCCGGAGGACCTGCCGTTCAGCATAAATAAAATCGGTCACGTCGTGCTGAAAGTGACGGATATTAAGCGGTCGGTGGAATTCTACACGCAAGTTTTGGGATTCAGGGTTAGCGATGTTTACCCCGACAGCATGATCGATGGGAAAATGATTTTCATGCGCTGCAACAACGATCATCACGGTGTGGCGCTAGTGGGCGGCGCGCCCCATGAATCGAAAAATATTGAGCTTCACCATATGGCCTTCGAAGTGTCGTCACTGGACGAGGTCTTGCGGGCCCGGGAACATCTCGAAAAACATAGTGTAAGAATTCTATTTGAGGGACGTCGGCGCGCTGGTGTCCAAATTGCGGTTGAATTTCTCGATCCCGATGGTCATTGGCTGGAAATTTTTTGGGGGCTGGACCAGGTCGGCCCCCATGACCAGGCCCGCCCGCCGGAAGAATGGGTGGAGGAATTTTCCCTGGAGGGCGCCATCGACAATGCGCCCGTTGGTCAGGATACAACGCTCAAAGACCCCTCCCTGCGGAATAAGTAGCAATCCCCATGACCAAGATTGCCTTTATCGGTTTCGGCGAAGCGGGCGGCCTTTTAGCCGACGGTCTATTGGCCGCCGGTGCGGACGTCAGAGCAGCTTATGACATTTTGATCCATCATGCGGATGAAGCGCCAGCCCACCGGGATAAATGCACGGCAAAAGGCATCATCGCTGCGGAATCAACCGAAGACGCCATCGCCGGTGCCGAGTTGGTGTTTTCTGCTGTAACCTCCAAGGAAATCCTGGCCGCTGCGGAGAACGCGGCACCTCATTTGCAGGCTGGGCAAGCTTACCTCGATATCAATTCGGCCTCTCCGGCGGCCAAAAAGAAGGCGGCGGTGTTAATCGAGGCCAATGGCGCCCATTTTGTTGAAGCCGCCATAATGGATCTGGTGCCTCCCCATGGTCACAAAGTACCAATGTTATTCGCCGGCGAAAAAGCGCCGCAAGCGGCCGATCAATTGTCTTCATTCGGCATGAATGTGCGCGTTATTGGAAAGGATATCGGCAAAGCATCTTCGGTAAAAATGGTACGCAGTGTATTCATGAAAGGGTTTTCGGCAGTTTTCTTGGAAAGCCTGTTCGCCGCCAGCAAATTGAATGCTGAAGACGCCGTTATCGACTCGCTGCAAATGACCTTTCCCGAACTCAAATGGAAGGAAATGGGCGACTATTATACCGCGCGCCTGATCCAGCACGCCAAGCGGCAGTCCGAGGAAATGCATTCCGTGGCCGAGACGCTACAAGAACTAGGCGTGGAACCGATTACGGCAATGGCATCGGCCAAGCGGCTCGGCTGGCTGGCTGATCTTAAGCTGGATGAATTGAGCGCCGATCTTCCGGAGGGGTATAACGCGCTCTTAAAATTAATGGGGGAGGCCGAACAATGACGGACCGAAAGATAAAATCTTGTCAGCCACCGGTAGCAGATACGAAAACACCTAATCGTGAATTACCGAAAAATGCCTGCGATGCCCATTGCCACGTTTTCGGTCCCAGCGGCGTCTTCCCCTATCATGCCAACCGCTCCTACACGCCGCCTGATGCTCCCAAAGAGAAACTGAGAAAACTGCACAGTACCTTAGGGTTGGAACGGGCCGTCATTGTGCAGGCCACCTGCTATGACGACGACAACAGTGCTATGCTGGACGCTATCGCCCATGCCAATGGCCGTTATAAAGGTGTGGCCATGGTGGCGGATGAAATTACGGACAAGGAATTGCTGAATTTGCACGACGGCGGTGTTCGCGGCGCCCGATTTTCCTATGCCCGACATTTAGGAAGTGAACCTGATTTTTCCAAAGTTATCCGATTGTCTGAGAAGTTTGCGCCTCTCGGATGGCATGCCGTTCTATATCTTGAAGCTCAGGATATCGTCGATAATGTAAAGGCGTTAGGTTCCCTCCCAGCACCTGTCGTGATAGATCACATGGCCAGGGTAAAAGTGGCCGAAGGCGTGCAGCAGAAATCCTTTCAGTTACTGCTCGATTTCGTACGCAATGAAGATTTCTGGATTAAGATCTCCTGTGCCGAACGGTTGTCCGTTACCGGCGCGCCATTTGATGACGTCGTTCCATTTGCACAAGCTGTCATTGAAGCGGCGCCTGACAGGATACTATGGGGAACCGATTGGCCTCATCCCAACATTCATGGCGTGATGCCCAATGACGGTGATCTTGTAAACTTACTTGAAAAATACGCCCCCAATCGCACTACACGAGAGAAAATATTAGTGGACAATCCTGCTCGGCTGTATGGGTGGAACGGGTAAGGGGCCTGTCTAGCCCCCTTGTTATATACCACTCTGTCGCAGAGTTTCTGGCACCGGTGGTCTCATGTTCAATGACTGATGAGGCCGGATATGATTGTACTGTTTCAACTAGGTATTGATGACGATTTGAGCCTGCCAAATTTCTCCATGCTTGCGGCCACCAATCCCTGGGCAACACCGTCATCGGCGAGATCGCCAAACAGGGTCAACACTTGCCCACCCTTTCTTTTTACTTCGTCAACGATCTTCTCCAAATCCGAGCGGCGTTCGTTGCGATGGCCACGGGTATGCAAAATCAAGGCGCAATCAGGTCCCGTAAAGCGCCGCCCGACGGCGGCGGCGATGCCACTGGCGGCTCCCGTGATCAGCACCACCCGGCCCAGTATTTCACTCATGACAAATGCGCAACCGGTCCAAAATTATTCGGCGGCCGCAAGACCGGGTCTCAGTGAATAACCGTACTTCTTGTCCAATTCCAGATCACGGACAATATCCAACCCCACCCGCAAGGCTTCCGGCGCCAAGGGTCGTAAGGGACGGCGTAGACTACCGGCGGGCAGGCCAACCGCTTGCATTAGCGACTTAATAGCCACCGGGTTGGTTTTTGAATAGGCAAAATGCAACATAGGCAAGTTATGCAACCAAGCCTCGCGACAGTTAAACGCATCGCCGTCATTGCTCCAGGGTTTGGAAATAACGGCCATTTCTTGAGGAATTATATTGCCAGTCATATTAGCCGTCCCGTGGCCGCCAAGCGCCATCATGGGCACAACCAGGCCCAAATTCGGCGAACAACAACACATCAGCGACATGTCCGGCTTGGCGGCGCAAAGCTGAGCGACCTGCCCTACCCGGGTGGTGGACTCTTTCAAAACCGCAAAATTAGGGTGTTCGGCAAGGCGCAGCAAATCCGGCGTCGTTAAATCCGTTTTCACCCGAGGTGGATTGTTATAAAAACCCAGAGGGATGGCCGAGGCGTTGGCCACCTCCAGGCAATAATTCACAATGTCCTCGTTAGAGGCACAAATGTATGCGGGGGCGGCGATAATCGCTCCGTCCGCGCCCTCGGTGGCAGCCTGTTTCACATAATCGATGGTCGTTTCGGTGGTTGTACCTGTGCAGCCGTAATAGAAGAGCGTCTTACCGGTTCGGAGCTTCATGGTTTCCCGAACAATTTGCTTGCGTTCATCGGGGGTCAGCATGGAGACCTCACCCGTCGAGCCCATAATCAAAACCGCCGAGGTTCCATTTTCTTCATGAAACTGCATTAATGTCCGAAACCCTTCGAAGTCGATCGATCCATCCCTATTGAATGGCGTGATCAACGCGACAAACGAACCTTCAACTCTCTGTTTTGCCATTTCTAACTCCTCCTTGCAAAACGCTTTCAATCAACCTCGACTCGAGCATTATAGGCCGAACACCTTTGGCATAAATAGCTTGGGCAGAGCGATAATGACGTTGGGAAACCAAATCGAAAATACGGCAACAAAAATCACCAACCCGACGATCGGCAGGATCGCTTTAATTGATTTCATCAACGGCAATTTGTCAATCCCCACCGAATCCGTTCAATCGGATAAGGAACCGGAGAAGACCGAATAATCATAGTGAAACTTAATTTTCAGCTGCTCCGCTAGCACCCCGATCGTGATAATTCACTCTATCTGGAAACTTTTGAATTCCAAATCGACGGGCCGGTAAACGTAATGCAGGCAATTCGCCTGACGCAAAATTTGAAAGTAAATTTCTTCGCACCGCTATCAGCTTCCGACCCGAGTGCAAGCAATCTCCAAGTGTGAATTCTTTTGTACGGAGCTTAGCTTTGTGTTACGCTCTAATGTGTTTTTTTTAAATAACAACAAAAAATTATAGTACTAAAATGGGGAGTCGATCATGAATAGGCTTATCAGTATTTGTACATTAATTTTGTTTTTCCAGGTAACGTTTATCTCGCTTGCTTTGTCAGAAAACATGCGTGCAATCAGCTTTCTTCCAAAGAACCACCCCCTGACATCTCAAGCAAATATCTGGGTTAAAACCATCAATTCCCGCCTCAATGGAAAGGTAAAGATTGATTATGTAGGTGGTGCTGAAGTTATACCGCGCTACCAGCAGGCGGAAGCTGTGCGTAACGGTGTCGTAGATATTATTTTTAACGTCGCCTCTACTTATCAGGCAATTATCCCAGAAGCCAGTGCCTTCACTTTATCCAAATTGACCCCTTCAGAAGAAAGGGAAAGCGGATTTTATAATTACATGGTAAAAAAACACGTTGAGAAATTAAACTCGCGCTATATTGGTCGCTGGCAAATGGGCAACTTTTATTTTTGGACAAAAAAGGAAGTTACATCCGTAGGTGGACTCAAGGGTCTGAAACTGCGTACAGGATCACTTTTTAACCGAACGATGAAAGCAGTGAATGTCGTACCCGTAAAAATTAAAGGCTCTGAGACTTATACGGCCTTAGAACGCGGTGTAGTTGACGGATTTGCATATCCCGTAATTGGTCCTCGAAAAAAGGGTTGGCTAAAGAAGGTCAAATTCATAATAGATGCGCCACTTTTTGGGGCAAGTAACGCGACTATATTAATGAATTATGACAAGTGGAAAAAACTATCGAAAGCTACTCAAGACAAGGTAATTTCGATTACTCAGGCATTTGAGCCTAAAATGGTCAAACATTTTACAAACGGCGAAGTAAATGAATTAAAAGAAATCCTGTCTAACAAAATTGTAATAAAAGCGAGGTTTTCCGAAGATCAACGCCAAAAGTTCATAAAGATAGCCTATGACGTAGAGTGGAATCATTTGGCAACGAAAATTCCGAATGCTATTCCGGAACTCAAACGTTTGACAGGCAACTAATCCCATAAATACAATTAACCGCTAACCGCCTTGAACTAATGGATCTAGAATTTGATGAAATCTTTAGGGCGGTTTTTTGATTTTGTTGAAAACACTTTTGCCTCCCTCGCAATAATTATTCTGATTTTCATTACCGGTTCGGTCTGTTTAGAAGTTGTAATGCGATATGGGTTCGATAACCCGCTTATATGGGTTGTAGAGGTATCGGAAAATGCTCTTCTATTTATAGCGTTCTTAGGTGCCGCTTGGGTTTTAAGGAATAAGGGACACGTACAGGTTGACATCCTCATCAATAGTATAAGAAAGAAACATTTTCACCGGCTTGGAATTTTGACTTCCTTAATTGGGGTGGCTGTATCAGCAATACTTGCCATTTGGGGCGCAATAACCACTTGGGACCATTGGATGCGGGGTATTTATAAACCAACCGTCTTGGAAATTCCTTCGTGGATCTTGCTAATAGTTATCCCTATAGGCTCTTTTTTGCTTGGTATTAGATTTATCCGGCAGGCTATTACTCACTGGCGAGAGGAAGAAAATAACCCAGCCGATATTGATAAGGTCTATTGAATTCAAATGGAGTGGTGGCATGTTTTGCTCATTCTGTTTGCATCACTAATGTTTTTGTTGGTGATCGGCACGCCGGTCGCATTTGCTTTTCTCGCAATAAATGTTGTTGGTGCGTTCGTATTTTGGAACGGCGCCTTGGGATGGAATCAGCTAATACTGTCTGTGCTGGATTCAATTAACCATTTTACCATTTTGCCAGTACCTTTGTTTATCCTTATGGGCGAAATAATGTTCAGGTCAGGTATAGCTGGCAAACAGATGGATGTCCTAGATTCCTGGATGGGGCGCATTCCAGGTCGCCTGAGTTTGATGGCGGTCGGGGGAGGCGCCTTATTTGCAACCCTAACTGGGTCAGCGATGGCTGGTACGGCCATGCTTGGTAAAATACTTGTTCCGGATATGGAGGCCCGAGGCTACAAGAAAGCGATGACCATTGGGCCAATATTAGGATCCGGTGGTCTGGCTATAATGATTCCTCCATCGGCATTAGGTGTACTTTTAGCTGCACTGGCTAATTTTTCTGTAGGCAAATTCCTTATCGCAATATTAATACCAGGGTTGATAATGGCGGCTCTTTACGCTGCTTATATAGTAATTCGTTGCCAATTACAGCCAGAACTGGCCCCATCTTATAATAGAAAAAAGATCTCCCTTTATTCAAAACTTCAGGCAACGCTAATCTATGTCTTTCCTCTAACGACAATTATTTTTGTCGTAATTGGTTTAATTTTTTTGGGGATAGCAACACCCACGGAGTCAGCAGCTTTGGGTACCGTCGTAGCGTTTATATTAGCCGCAATGTATCGCGGGCTCGATTGGCCCATCGTACAAGAGTCTTTAAAATCTACATTGATGACTACCGTGATGATGTTTGTGATCCTAACAGGGTCAACAGCTTTCTCTCAGCTCCTAGCATTCACCGGTGCATCATCAGGACTTATCGAATTTGCAACTGCGTTCAGCGTTTCTCCTGTCATCATTATAATTTTGATGCAGATTGTTTTGCTACTACTTGGTACTTTCATGGAGCCGTTATCCATTATGATGTTAACGGTGCCGATCTATTTTCCAATAGTTGAGGCTTTTAACTTATCTCCCTTTTGGTTTGGAGCAATCATGTTGCTCAACATGCAGATGGCTAGCACGTCTCCGCCATTTGGATTGGGATTATTCGTAATGAAAGGGGTTGCCCCAAAGGATACTACTATTGGAGATATTTACCGTGCGGCCTTGCCCTTCCTTTGTTGCGACGCTATTGCGATGGCTATCATGTTAGCCTTTCCCCAAACTGTGCTGTGGTTACCTAAATTTATGGGTGAATAAGTTTCAATGCCCCGCCGCATGGTTTCTTGGACTAAAGACTGCCAGTATAAGAATCAATATTGACTAAACTTGGTGTTCATGCCTGCGCGGTTAACGGGTTTTCACCGGACCACTCCAAACGGTTCTAATAGTTGACTGAAAAGACGGACCGCTGCTAGTGACTAGATTAATGTATTAATTTATTCAATTATGTTGAGTTTGAATTATGGATTAATCTGGTAATGGTTATTTCAGAAATTAAATATTGGCCTAATAGGGTTATTAGTGGCGTTAGGGCGATCAAAAAACTGCCTAAATTGATGG
>PBQI01000137.1 GCA_002725625.1 Rhodospirillaceae bacterium
GGCGAAAAAGCCCCAGCTGAGAACGGAGAGCAAGGTGAAACGTCGCATCGGTAACTCCGCGATAACTGAAAACCACCGGAATCTAGCGCCAGACGCCGCCGGAAAAAACCTCGGCAATGGAGTCGCTTTCTAGGGCGGCCTCGATACGAGTGCGCCTATGTAGACTTTTGCCTATCCACAACGGAAATCCGCAAAAATGGATTTTCGCGAATTCGCTGACCGCAATCGCCCCGGCGATCTAAGCCGTCCTTGCGTGCGCGGTGACCCGGACGTAGAGCTTCAAGGTTTTCAAATCCGCCACGCCCGACGCCGTCATCATATGGAAATGGCCTTCCTGGAATTTGATCGGCAAGGTGAGGTAACACCGGCCCGCCTTGATTTTGCCCGGCGGCGGCAGGTGGTCGGCGATCGTGGTCCGGCTTTGGGTCAGGAACCAGGCGAGCATATGTTGCGAACTGAAGCCTTCACCGGTGGCGTTTTGAAAAAAGATTTCGGCACCCTCTTTTTTGTTTTCATAACTATCGATCGTTTGCGTGGACAATTGCAGGTTGCCGCTATCGTGATAATAGTAGTCGGTCTCGAAGCCGATATGGTGAAGCGTAAAGTCGAATTTGCCGCCGCACTGCCCGTTGCCCATTTCTCAATCCCGGTTCCGGCGGTTGATGGCGTAGTCTCCGGTCTCCTCCCGAAAAGGCTGCGCTAGCATCCGGTGCAGGTGCTGGGTGCCCGGATCGCGAAACAGGTCGATGCCGATGGTCATCCCCTGATGTCCTTTTTCTGGTTGGCCGCGGTAGGTTCCCAAAAGACGGTCCCACCAGGGCAGGTTGAAGCCGAAGTTGGAGTTGGTCTCTTGGACCAGAAGCGAATGGTGAACCCGGTGCATGTCCGGCGTCACCACTAACAGCCTGAGACAACGGTCAAGGCCCAAGGGGAGACGGAAGTTGGCATGGTTGAACATGGCGGTGGCGTTGAGCAACACCTCGAAGATCATCACCGCCACGGCGGGCGGGCCAAGGGCCGTGATCACCGCCATCTTGATGGCCATCGACAAGACGATCTCCAGGGGGTGGAAGCGCGCCCCCGTGGTCACGTCGATATCCTGGTCGGCATGGTGCATGCGGTGCAACCGCCACAGCAAGGGCACCGCGTGGACCATGACGTGTTGCAGGTAAATGGCGAGATCAAGGATCGCCACCGAGGCGCCGACGGCCAGCCAATAGGGAACGGCAAGGTTGTTGAAAAGCCCCCAGCCCCGATCGGCGGTGAGCATCGCCAGGCCGACGCCGGCGATCGGAAAGACAAGGCGCAGCAGGGCCGTGTTCAAGGCGACGATGCCTAAATTCGCATACCAGCGAACGGCCCGGGATTGGCTCAAGGCCCGCCTGGGCGCGGTCAGCTCCAAGACCATCATTAAGGCCAGCATGCCGAAAAAGCATGCTAGCCGGATCGCCGTTTCATTGCCGAGAAGAAAATTCGTTATGGTCTTGGCTCTCCAAAGACAATGAATTTAGCGGTTTTACGAGGACAGTGCAAAGAGCCACGGCAGGTGCCCTCCCATAGGGGTCTCGCGAAGAGCAACCTTGCCGGATTTGAGCCCTGGAGCGGATCGCTCTTGGCGATTCCAATCCATCCGTATTTGCCTTAAGATAATGGGAACTTGCGGCACGGGGGTCGTCGGCACTAAATCTATAATGTGGAGTTCCAATTCCGGCTCCTGACGGGGGCCGGATAAAAAGATGGAGAAAATCGTTGACCAACACCGTGATCCCGCCGGCTGGCGGCGCCAAGAGCGAAGCGGACCTTGATCCCTTCCTCGATCCATGGGCCGAAATCGAACGCCTGCGGCGTAAAAAAAACGCCGTCATCCTGGCTCATTATTATCAGGACGGGGAAATCCAGGACCTGGCCGATTTCGTCGGCGATTCGCTGGATCTCTCCAGGCGGGCGGCGGCCACCGACGCCGAGGTGATCGTCTTTTGCGGGGTTCGTTTCATGGCCGAGGTGGCAAAGATCGTGAGCCCCCAAAAGACCGTCCTTTTGCCCGACGCCGAGGCCGGCTGCTCGCTCGAGGAAGCCTGCCAGCCCGACGCCTTCCGCCGTTTCCGCGACGCCCATCCCGGCCATCTGGCGCTCACCTACATCAACTGCTCGGCCCAGGTGAAGGCCTATTCCGACATCATCGTCACTTCGTC
This sequence comes from Rhodospirillaceae bacterium, assembly GCA_002725625.1. Classification (GTDB taxonomy): domain Bacteria; phylum Pseudomonadota; class Alphaproteobacteria; order Rhodospirillales; family UBA2165. The sequence continues at coordinate 2,193 of PBQI01000137.1, forward strand.
CAACGTCGAGGATATCATCTCCCAGTTGCCGGCTGACCAGCCCATTCTTTTCGCGCCGGACCGCCATCTCGGCGGCTACCTGGCGCGCAAGACCGGCCGCGAGATGACCCTTTGGCCGGGCACCTGCATCGTCCACGACCAGTTCTCGGAGCGCCAGTTGGTGAAGCTCAAGGTCGAGCATCCGGATGCCCTGGTCAGCGCCCATCCCGAATGTCACGACGGCATCTTGAGACATGCCGACCATGTGGGATCGACGCGCTCGATCCTTGATTTCGTGGTCAATGATCCGAGCCGGAAATTCATCATCGCCACCGAGCCCCATATCATCCACCAGATGAAAAAGGCGGCGCCCGGCAAGACCTTCATCCCGGCGCCCGGCGCCGACGGCGGCTGCAACTGCTCCAACTGCCCGTTCATGGAGTTGAACACCATCGAAAAACTCTACCTGGCCATGGTCAACATGGCGCCCCGGGTGGAAATTGCCGAGGACCTGCGCCTGGCCGCCTTACACCCGTTGCAACGGATGTTGGAGATGTCGCCGCCGGCGGGCGCGGTGCCGGCGCAAGCCGCCGAGTGAGCTCGCCTCGCTCCACCATGGCTCTTGACGCCGACGCCCTCGGCCGTTTCATCGACCGCGCCCTGGCCGAGGATTTAGGATCTGGCGATATCACGTCCGACGCCGTCATCCCGGAGGGCGCCGCCGTCAAGCTGGCCATGACGACGCGCCAGGACATCGTCGTCGCCGGCATTGACATCGCCGCCCGGGTATTCCACCGCCTGGCCCCCGAGGCCCATATCACCATCGCGGCCCCGGACGGCACCGCCGCCAAGGCGGGGAGCGTATTGGCCCGCTTCGAAGGTCCGGCCCTGGGCCTGCTGGCGGCCGAACGGACGGCCTTGAACATCGTCCAGCATTTGAGCGGCATCGCCACCCTGAGCCGCGCCTACTCGGAAGCCATCGCCGGGACGCCCGCCGTCCTCCTGGACACCCGCAAAACGGTTCCGGGCTTAAGGGCACTGGCCAAATACGCCACTACCCTCGGCGGCGCGCGCAACCACCGCCTGAGGCTGGATGATGGCGTCCTGATCAAGGACAACCACATTGCCGTCTCGGGAAGCGTCACCGAGGCGGTGCGGCGCGCTAAGGCCGAGGGCCTTAAATCCATCGAAGTGGAATGCGACACTTTGGGCCAAGTCGAAGAAGCGCTCGCCGCCGGCGCCGAGCGCCTGCTTTTAGACAACATGGATCTGGCCACCTTGCGCCGGGCCGTGGAAGTAACCGCCGGCCGGGCCCAACTGGAGGCCTCCGGCGGAGTGACCATGGAGACCGTCCGCGCCATCGCCGAGACGGGTGTCGATTTCATCTCCGCCGGGCGGATCACCAGCTCCGCCCCGGCCGCCGACATCGGGCTTGATTTGAGGGCGGAGTGAGGCCGGCGGGGTGTAGGCGGTTTTGTTGAAGGTCAAGTACTCATAAATGATGCCCCGTAATTAGACGATGGCTTGCCGCCCCGATGTCCGTTTACTGCCTGAAAGCAGTCGTATAGCCGTGCCCTCTGAAAGGGCGGAAAATAGCCACAAACTGACATTACCTAGCCAAGCTATTTTTCTGCTATTAGGCTTTTGTCAATCAGCTTTCAGGGATGTAAGGCGTAACCATGAGGGGTGGAAAATTGCCTGATAGCAAAGTCAAATTGGCGACAGTCAAGGACTACCATCGTATCTTTGCCCTGATCCTCGTCATGGCAACGGTTGCCGTGGACATCGGTAAGGTTCCAACAAGCGCCCACAAAGATTTGATCAATTAAAGTAAGTGCCAGCGGAATTGTTGTCTTGAATTAAAGTTGCGGCGCGCCATTATTCGCGGCAAACCCAAATATCGAAATAGGTGAACGAAGTACTTTTCTTGTAGGCGTCAAGGAAGGTTTGGCGAAAAACTTCGGGAAAGGCTGGTTCACCGTAATAACTCCACATGGCGAAGGGGGCCTCATCCTTCGGCACCAGCCACAGGTCGGTCTTACAGGCGCGGATGCGCTCGATGGCGGCTTCGGGAAAGGCGATGCTCAGTTTCAGCATCTCGGCACCAACCGTGGCGTCCAGGCTGTAAGGATTGCCGGCCATGACCAGCAAGGACTTGTAGTAGGTCAGGTCGTAACTGGCCCCGCCGGCTGTTTTTTCGCCATATCCCATCTCTATCGTTTTGCCGGAAAAGCGGGTGATGATGTCTTTGACTTCGGCATTGATGCTCGCCGCCAGGGGCCAGTCCAGGTTACGCAGAAACCGCTTCTGAACGGGCACCGAAAGCATCAGAACAAACACCGCCGCCACCAGCAAGATGGTGGTGGAAAAACGTTTGTAACGGCTGTTGCCGGAGAAGCGCAGCGTCATATCTATGGCCAGGGGGAAAAAAGGATAGAGGTAATAGTGCCCGCCGCCCGGTCTCGCCGCCAAGGGAATTAACACCAAAATACCGGCAATATAGGACAAGAAGTAGATTTTTTCTCCCTTGCCGGTTGATTTCAGAGCTGGAAAGAAGACCAGCGCCGGAATCAGGTAGAGAAGCGCTTTTTTCAAGACCGGACCGTATGCTTCCGGGGAAAAGGCCTTGCCCGCCGCCTGCAGGGAAAACCACACCGTATAATCGGCAAGCGAGAAGGCAGAAAAGGCGAAAGGCGCCAAAGCCACCGCCGCGCCGGCAAGGCATAAGGAAAAGAAGTGGGTGAATCCCCGGCCATAACAATGCAAAAACGCGATCGGGACAAAATAGATGCCGGCGTGAACTTTGAGGCTTACCGCCATCCCGCCGGCAATGGCGATGATCAGCGTCCTTGTCCATTCCGGCTTTTCCCTATCCGCCGAGCTCATTACCCAGAGCGCGATGACGACGAAAAGGACAATGAAAGGGTCCGGCCGGTTCCAAATGGAAAATGGTATCAGCAGCAAGACAAAGCCCGAGGCGAGAAGGCTCGCCGCCGAAGCGTAAACCAGTCCCCAGCACCGCCAGCCAATGAGGAAAAACAAGGGCGCGGATATAGCGGCCGCCAACCCAGCCAGTTTTCCTGTCGCCAAGGAACCGCCGAAAAGAGCGAAGATCACGGCATGAATGCCGTAGGACAGGGGTCCGTAAGGGATGCCGGTCCGGTCCGGGGCCTCGAGACCGTGATAGACGGGATGGCCCTCGAGTAGACGCCAGGAAAGCGCCGCGACGCTGGGTTCGGTGTGGTCGGCATAGCCCGGATAGGCAAGATATAGCCCGGCGATGACGGCGATCATGGCAATGGCCAGCAGCGCCGTAAAAACGGCCAACTTGGTGCCGTGTCGGCTGAGGATGTCCACCATGGGTGCGTTGTGAGAACTAATCAATGGTTGGCAAAGTGCGCGGCTGATAATGTTTACGGGTGATGCTGCTTTTCATCACTTCCAGCAACAAGTAGAGGCCCTTGGCGTATTTTTTCAACTCGGCTACCATTACAATTTTATTTATATAAGTCGAAAGACGTGACGACGGTTAATTCTCAGGCGTATTAAAAACAGCACAATAATGGGACAAACCTTAACCAATTTGATCGACCGCTTTGACATATGGCGCTCAAAATCCACTGCATTTAGCGAAGGACGTAATGGGGTCCTTCTGATTTCCAGTGGAGGAATTGGCGACACTCTATTGTTTCGTCTGATAATTCTGCGTTTTCAAACTCTGCTGTTACCAAATGAACAGCTTCATTTGGTTATCCGCCAGGATTGTAGCCAGGTCGCTTTCCTATTTCCAAAAGATATTCAAATCCACTCTATTGACTATCCACATTTTATTAAAAACCGGACTTATCGGCGTACGGTGTGCAGAAAGATGCATGCATTGAACCTACGCATAGCAGTGAGCACCGACCATCTTCGTCATCCGCTGATTGATGACGTTATCGTACGTGCAACGCTTGCCCCGCAGAAATTTGCTTTATACCCACGTAGTTGGCCAAAATACGATACACTTCTTAAGCGCAACATCAAACAGTATGACCCTCTGATCGAAGTACCGGACCACATGGAACACCGTCTTATTCGCTGGTGGCATTTGGCCAATGAAATTTGCGGCGACGTGCAACCGGTACCGAAGGCATCTCTGCCCAAGGCGGCCTTGCCACCACCAGCACATCTGGAACGTGACCTTTTTATGTTGCATCCGTTTTCAGCTGTCAAAGAACGCCAATATAGTGTGAAAATATTTCAGGAAATTTTAGAAATCCTTCCCTTGGATTGCGATATTGCCCTGTCTTGCGGCCCAGAAGATTTGACAACAAATCCCGAATTTAAGATGCTGTTAGACGATGCCCGTGTGTACGTAGATATGTGCTCTTTTGAATATAGGGCATCAACCTTGCAAGCAACCAAGCTTGTAATTTCAATCGATACCTCTGTGATGCATCTAGCCACTTTATGTGGCACGCCGACCATCTGCCTAGCATCGGCAGCCCATGTTATTGACAGCATCCCATATGATGAACGCATGATCCCAAAGAATGTGTGTTTTCTATACCACGATATGGAATGTCGCATGTGCCTAGGCCAATGCTCACACCCTCTTGAAGACAATCGTTATCCCTGCATAGCTAGGATGGATACTCAGCAGGTGTTAGATAAAATCACTGATGTCCTGAGCACTTTAATACTCCGCTGATGTGACATATTTTCTCCCCTTTAATGTTTTTACATTTTAGGAAAAAATAGTCGCGAGAGTGACGTGTGAAAAGTCTTGTTCTTGGGCCAACGCTGTCCCTGATGGCCAAGTGAGGTGGTCCCAGAAAATCGGACAGTTGTTTAAGGTGTATTCCACCATTTGATGGAGGAATACGAGATGACGACACGACGACGGTTTA
>PBQI01000138.1 GCA_002725625.1 Rhodospirillaceae bacterium
ACGATCCCGATACTTTGCCCCAGGGTCACGCGGTCGCGTGTAATCAACCAAGCGGGAACAATTGTGACAACCGGCAGAGCGGCATTCATGATCGTGGCGTTCACGGCCGTGGTAAAATTAACCGCTAGCAACATGACAGTTGAGGAGCCGACCTGCAGAAAGCCCATCAGTACGAGCATTTTGGCGTGCTGTTTAACCAGCGGCCATTTTTCTCCAAGTTCCCGCCAAACCAAGGGTAACAAGACGACGAGACCGATGGACCAACGCCAAAACGACATCCCCAAGGGAGGGATGACGTCATGTACACCCCTGCTAATCACCACACTCAGTCCCCAAAGAAACGTGGCGAAAACGATCCAAGCGTAGGCCACCCGCGGGTTCGGCGTAAAATTTTCAATTCTGCTCATGAGATCACTATAGGAACGAATACACAGGAATCAAACAACCACACAAAAGAATGTTATCCTGATTCTTTCTCCAATTCCCGGCTAATCACCAAGCATTGAATGTCGGTGGTACCTTCGTAAATCTGGCAGATTCGAGCATCACGATAAAATCGTTCGACGGGAAAATCGTTGAGATAGCCATAGCCGCCATGAATCTGGATAGCGTTTGAACAAACACTTTCCGCTATTTCAGAGGCGTGTAATTTGGCCATTGATGCTTCTTTGATGCATGGCCGACCAGCATCCCTGAGCACAGCGGCATGTAACACCATTTGCCGCGCGGTCTCCACCTGCATGGCCATACGGGCAAGCCGAAACGACACGGCCTGATGTTTGATGATCTGTTTACCGAAGGTTTCTCTCTCCTTGGCATACGCCAGCGCCACTTCCAAGGCAGCTCGGGCAATGCCGACACCAAGCGCTCCGATACCGACCCGGCCGGCTTCGAGGTTTGACAAAGCAATCTTTAGCCCTTGGCCTTCTTCGCCTAACCGATGTTCAACCGGCACTTCAAGATCCTCCAAGGCAACTTGGCATGTATCGGAAATCTTCAAACCCAGCTTTTTTTCAATCCGCACTACATTGTAGCCGGGGCTGTCGGTCGGAACAATAAAAGCTGAAATACCGTTCTTGCCGGCCTCTGGATCGGTCTTGGCGAATATCAGTGCGACATCAGCATTGGAACCTGAGGTAACAAATTGCTTGGTACCGTTGAGAACATACTTATCTCCTTTTAGTTCCGCTCTCGTTTTCAGTACTGCGGCATCCGAACCGCAATGGGGTTCGGTGAGGCAAAAGCACGAAAGCAGCTTGCCCGTCGCCATTGTCGGTAAATATTGCTCTTTCTGAGCCTCCGTGCCGAAATTCTCGATGGGTGCGTTGCCAACAGTGTTGTGACCGCTCATGACCGTGGCAACGGCAGCGCAGCCGGCCGCCACCTCCTCCATCGCCAAAGCAAGCGCCACATGATCAGCGCCAGAGCCCCCCCATTTTTTGGCAACATTAATGCCCAGCAGTCCGAGCTGCCCCATTTCGTCGTAGGCAACTTTGGGAAAGATGTTGTCCCGTTCCCATTGGGCCGCATGGGGCGCCAACTTTTCCTGCGAGAAACGTCTGGCAGTATCGCGGAACATTTCCTGTTCTTCGTTGAGTATCATCGAGGATATCTCCTTAATTCAATATAGCGTCTTCAACATGGCGACGTCGTACGGTTCCGGGGTCCGACCATCAAGTAATTTATCCACCAAATCCGGATTGGCGATAAAGAGCCGACCGAAGGCCACCATATCCAATTCACCCGCATTAACTGATTTATTCGCCTCTTCGGGCGTAAAACTGCCGCAACCAATAACCGTCCCCTGGTAATGGCGGCGAATAAATGCACTGACGCGACCACCGAAATCCTTGTAGTCGTGCCGGTCGTCAGAAATAGCTTCATGGACATAGGCGAGATCGCGGCTGTTCAGTTCTTCAAGCAGATGCTGAATAACTTTCGCATCTTCCGGATGAGGCGCTAGATTCATATAGGCTGCCGGTGATAGCCGCATACCGACCCGGTCCGAGCCTGCTTCCGTGGCAACAGCGTCCAGCACCTCCAGACCAAAGCGGCACATGTTCTCCGGTGATCCACCATAATCGTCTTCGCGCCGGTTGGTGTCGTGGTGCAAAAACTGGTCAATCAGGTAACCATTGCCGCCATGAACTTCCACGCCATCGAAGCCGGCGGCAAGAGCCTTCTGGGCGGCCGCCACATAACCCTCTACCAATCCCGCCAGTTCATTGACATCCAGCGCGCGGGGCATGCCGTATTCCAACCCCTTCGCTCGGGGTACCCGGCCCGATAGGGGCACGGCCGACGGAGCGACCGGCAGTTCGCCATTCAGGTAATAGGGGTGGCTGACCCGGCCGACATGCCAGAGCTGCAGGAATATTGTCCCACTGTTTTCATGTACAGCATCGGCTACGCGGGCCCAGTTGTCAGTTTGTTTCTGGGTGAAGATTGCCGGTGAATTGGGATAGCCGATACTATCAGGGCTGATGACAACAGCTTCCGTCAGGATCAACCCCGCCCTCGCGCGCCGACCGTAATAGGCTGCCATTTCGGCGGTTGGAACGAGATCATTATCAGCGAAAAATCGTGCCATCGGCGCCATGACGATACGATTGGAGAGCGTTAATCGATCATTGAGTTTGACGGACTGCAGCAACGCTTCCGTCGAAGTAAGACCGTCATTGGTCAAATTTCCATCCATTCCTGATTTTGCCGTAACGATGTCATTGCACGCACGGTGTAGCGGAGAATAGGCTCCGGTGGCAGACCAGCTGGGTGAGACCGCCTGAGGACGAAATCCAGGGCGTCTCCCCCGGCATCCACGACAAAGGCAGCGAGTTGCTGCCCGAACAGCGTACAAAGCGGCATGCCGGAAGACACGGCAGCGTAGACATTGGGCTCCACCTCTCCAAGCCATCCGTTAGCGCCCCGGAAAAACGATACCAAACCGCTCCAACTCCAGTCGAACTGAAAATTCACCGCATCGAGAAAACGCCGCCGCAAGGACAGCATCTGACGTTCCATCGCCCGTGCCTTTAACCGCTTAGATCCCCAATAATCAGCTCCATAGGCGTAGGTGCTGCGCACCAAGTACCGGTTGTTTGATAGCCGGCGCATGCTGCTGCCGAACAGACCGGACGGCACCACACCCCATTGGGATTCGCCACCCGGCACTAGGCCGCTGTCCACAGGTTTGGTTATACTGGCGAAAGTAATCAACGGCACGAGCCGGGATCGGGCACCGATAAAAGAACGCACAAAGGTATTGGTGGTAAGTAAAATCTCTCCGGCAATCAATATCCCGCTATTCAACTCCAGTCGCGGTCGGCTACCGCCCTCGATCCTTTTTACCGGCGAATTTTCGTATACGGTAACATTGTCGGGCATGTTGTTGGCCAGCGCCCGGATAAGCGCGAGCGGATTAATCTGCACAGTTCCCGGCGTATGAATTCCGGAACGGTAATAGTCTGTTCCCAGCGCCTTTTTAAAATCCACAGGTCCGAGAGTGCGATAGTCTTCACCCAAATTGTCGAGGCAAGCTTCAATTAGTTTTAGTTCATTCGCCCCCTCGACGCTGACAGCGGCGTGATATTGGCCGATTTCAGACCAGTCACAATTTACGTTATGGTTGGAGACGAAATCTCTCAATTCACCGATAATGGAGCGATACAACCGGATTTCCTGCCGCCCATCCTCTTCACGGCCCTTGAACTCATCGGCGGGGAAAAGAAAGGGAAGGTCATAATAGAAACCTGAATTTCGCCCGGCGGACCCGTTGCCGATTTGCCCAGATTCCAAAACGATGATCCGTGCGTCGGGTTTGAATTCAGCCAGACGCCGCGCCGCCGCCAACCCCGTCCACCCGGCGCCGATAACCGCATAGTCGCAGTTCAAGTCTTCGGTTAAAGTGGAAAACTCGCCGCTGGGCTGATGAAGTTGCCACCATCCGCAATCATTATCATCCCTGGGTAATTCCGACGTTTTAAGTACGGCCACGATACGCCCGCCTTTCAATATCAGGGCGCATGCCGTTATTTATTAACGATGGCCACCCCCCAAGAGCTTGCACAGGGGCTTTTATATTGCATTGACTGACCACGAGTCCATGCATGTCGGCAAACTTTCAGTTAGGTTTCACAAGAACGGGATGTGTTATTGCCAGTGCGGACGCTATCTGGCAGAATCGCGCCTATGAGCAGGAACTTTATTTTACTATCAATCACCTATTTGGTGCTTGCTGGCGGGGCGATCGGTTACCTGCTGTTGAGCGGCAAGATATTGGAAAGTTCGAAAATCGACGATCCGGCGCGCGTTGCTATGGGCGGTGAACTGTACCAGGCCAATTGCGCCTCCTGCCATGGAGTTAATCTGGAAGGCCAGCCTAATTGGCGCGAAACAAAGGCTGATGACAAGTACCCGGCATCTCCCCTTAACGAGAACGGCCGCTCATGGATTCATTCCGGCTTTCAGATGTTTGATATTATCAAAGTGGGCGGTGCCTCAGTTGCCCCCCGCTCCATCGGCAGCGATATGCCGGCCTATGAAAACAAGCTGGACAACAAGCAAATCTGGGCAGTGATCGATTACATCAAAAGCCGCTGGCCCGCCAAAATCCTCAAAATCAACGAAAGCGCCAATTTGTTCGGCGGCTTCTGCGTATCCGGCTCGGTGTTTGGACAAACCAAAAAATACAGCCCGGTTTCTAAAAAATCGATCAAAGAACGCGGCAAGATTTAAGGCTTAAAGCCGCCAGACCAAGGTCTCTAAAAAGTCACCACGCTACGGATGGATTCACCTTCATGCATCAGATGGAAGGCATCGTTGATGTCGGCCAGGGGCATGGCGTGGGTGATCAGATCATCGATGTTAATCTTTCCGTCCATACCCCCCTATCCGGACAAACAGATGTTCAAGGAAATTGATTGGTTTTTGTATTGTCGAGTTAGAAATTGGAAAAATATAAAACCGTGATGAGTATCAGCAAAAATCGTATCAAATTTACCCGCATACAGATAAATATCGGTCAAATATACTCGACAATATGTGTTCCGGCTGTGTCACGGATCACAATCGTCTTCGTAATTTTTTCAAATTGTCTATGGCAGGGCTAGGGGCAGGTTTCGGTCGATCCGGGAAACTTTTTATTCCACCATCCCATCGGCATGGAGAATCATTTTTATCAGGACTTGGCGAAGGTTTTTTTCCTCCTCTTTGTCCAGACCGGCCATGAGGTCGCGGTAGCGCTGGTTGGCCATCGGTACAAACTTTTCATAGAACGTCTTTCCCGGCGAGGTCAGGAAAAGATCAGTGATTCGGCGGTCTTGGCTGTTCTTCCTTTTTTCGATCAGTCCCCGTTTGTCCAAACCGGCGATGGCGCGGTTGATGGCCATTTTATCCATGGCCCAGCGGCCTGTGATTTCCTGACCCGATGCAGTGCCGTGCATGGCCAGGGTCAACAGTACCCGCCATTCGGCTACGTTGACGTCATGAGCTTCCAGTTCAGCGGAGAACGCCTTGCTGATGCGGTTGGCAAGCATATGGCAGAGGGTCAAAACATGGTCATCAGGCCCCGGCTGCGCCACCGACAATTTTGTTTTAACCGCCATCGATTTAGCCCCCCTAATACTTCTTGTCATTACTTTCTTATGGCGCAACTTTATATCATATGATAACATTATATTCTCAATTGGGCAATATTGGCCATATTGATGCTGAGCAGAGGAAATCTTATGTTAAGTTCTAAACGCAAAACACGTCCCGCCGAATTGGGCCCCTATCCCCTGGAAAGGTTGCGGAAAGACCCGGCCGTCTATGCGGAAGAAGAATCCCTGCCACCGCAGGCGCCGGCGCCCATGCCCCTTGGGTCCCATCAACATCTGATTAAAGCCACCAATGTCCATCTAGATGCCTTCGCCGAATTGCGGCAACCCGAACCCTTCAACAAAAAAGCACCGGTACCGGATGACCTTGCGCCGCGCACCCGCGATATAAAGGGCGCCGGGTTTTTCCTCGACGCCTCCCAGATCGGCATTTGCGAACTGCCCAACAATGCCTGGCTGCAGAACGCCGATACCGGGCACAGCCATGCGGTGGTAGTGCTGGTTGAATATTCTAATCCCATCGACGCCAATAATAATGCCGCCAGCTGGGTGGAAGGCAACGAACATCTTCTGGCCACCTTGCGCGCTGCCGAAATCGCAACGGATTTGAGCGGTCAGATTTCCTGCATGGGATTCGCCAGCCGCGTTCACTGGACCGACAGCAGCGACGTGGATATGAATAAACTCGCTATCCTCTCCGGCTTGGCCATCCGGGGCGGCGATGGCATCGTGAATCCTTATCTCGACGACCGGTTTGCTTTGGCAGTGATAACTACCAACTACGTTTTGCAAATTGATCAACCACTTCACAAATCAGCCCGTGACGGTAAAGGTTTCAACTATCATTGGGGACTATCGGGCACGGTTTCGGGCCGGGAACGGGACCGCCGCGCAAAACGTCCGTCTCATCTGGGCCCCTATCCGGTGGAAACCCTAAAGCGGGTTGACAAGGTCACCACGGAAATTTTCGAGGATGAAGTTCCCCGGGTTCCCAGCCGGGCCAACATGTATATGCGGACCGCATTCGGCGATCTCAGCGCCAAGGCCAAGGGCGAGGCGGCACGCTGGTCACAGAAACACCCAGTTTCCCAGGGTCTGATGCGCCCCAGCTGGGCCATGAAACCGTTTCAAGACGGCCAGACCGCATCCGGAACGGCCTCAGGACTGGACAATGCGACAGACAATACCAAAGCGCTCAAGGCGCTGAGCTATTTTCTTGGCTCCTCGGTCACCGGCGTCGCGGAAATCCCCGACTATTGCTGGTATTCCCATGACAAACGCGGCCAGCCGATTGAGCCTTATCACAAATATGCGCTGGTCATGCTAATCGATCAGGGCTACGAAACTTTTCTCGGCGGCACCGGCAATGATTGGATATCCGGGTCCCAATCCATGCGGGCCTATTTGCGGGGCGCCGAAGTGGTTGGCGTCATGGCTGAACATATCAGGCAGATGGGCTTCCCGGCCCGCGCCCACACCAACTTGGACAGCGATGTCCTGCATGTGCCGCTGGTTCTGCAAACCGGTCTTGGCGAACAAAGCCGCATCGGCGAAAGCGCCATCAATCCCTTCCTGGGCATGCGCTTCAAGACAGCAGTCCTGACCACCGACATGCCGCTGACGCCGGATAAGCCCATCGATTTCGGCGTACAAAAGTTCTGCACACTATGTGATAAATGCGCCCGGGAATGCCCCTGTTCGGCGCTGCCTTACGGCGATAAAGTCATCTTTAATGGTTACGAGACCTGGAAGCCGGACAGCGAACGCTGCACCATGTACCGCGCCACAAATATGAAAGGGTCGGCCTGCGGGCGCTGCATCAAGGTCTGCCCGCTCAGCAAAGACACCACGCTGGACGGCCCCCTATTGCATCGGGTCGGCAGTTGGCTGGGCATCAACGCCATGTGGCTAAAACCGGTATTGGCGCCCATCGCCATCTGGCTTGATGATGTATTGGGTAACGGCAACCCAGTGGATGAAAAGAAATGGTGGCTGGATTTGGAAGTCATCGGCGAGAAATCGTTTAAATATGATACGCAAAACTGCGTCAAATTGGCCAAAGACGCCAACCGGCCCTATATCAATCCCAAGAAAAAGGGCAAGAAAGTCGACCATATCGCCCACTTCCCTGCCGCTACTCTGCCGCCGCCTGATTTGCGGGGACCGAGCCCGACCGACCGAAAACTGGGACTGGAAATTGCCGCCAATGCGGAATCGGTTGAACAGGCCCTGGCCCGGCGGGCCAGTGGTGGACCCCGTCCGGATTTCAGCATTCCCAGTTGGGAAAGAGAGGATACGGCCTAATTCAAAACAGATGTACCTAGAAAACCGCCTGACGGCGGGCGTCTTCAAACTCCTGGCGTTTTTCCTCACTGCGCGCCTGGTTCAAACGGGTCGGTTCCCGGCCCGCAGTGCAGAGGGCCGCCAATGTCGGCAAGGAAGAATTCAAGCAGGTGCAGTAAAAGGCGAAAGCTTCAATCTAGGATTAATAGTCCGATAAAACATACCCAAAGGGAAATTTTCCATGAGTAACGATTTCAGAATTTACGGCGCCGAAATGTCACCC
>PBQI01000139.1 GCA_002725625.1 Rhodospirillaceae bacterium
CCGAACCATCCAGATCAAGCACAAAGAGTGAGCCTTCCGGTTCTCCACCCCCGCCCTGAAACGGCATTGTGCCGGCGAAAAACCGACCTTTGGGATCAGTCGTCCCGTCGTTAAAACGATTGCCGGGTTCGTCTTCTTTGGGATTGTTGATCAAAGTCAGCGATTGGTCATCGAAATTAAAAAAATGGAACCCATTGGTCAACGCCACCACCACGCCATCAGAATCGGTGAGCGCCAGACAACCGATCGGGGTCGGCATCTGGTAAACCATGTTTTCTCCGGTGGACGGATCAAACCGATTTAAATGACCGCGGGGAATGTCCACCCAATACAAGACCTGTTCAGCCACCGACCAGACGGCGCCCTCACCGGTTTCCGACCGGATTTTCAGAGCCTTTTCAATTGTGGGCGGGGCCATATCGCGGTTCACTCGGCAGCGACGATCTGGTCTTTATAGACTATTTCGGTATTGCTCAGATAACAGGCTGGGTCTTCCGCCCAGGGATCGTCGATCGTTTGCAGAGCCCGGACGCGCGTACTGCCGCCGCAAATATCGAAATATCTCGGGTAAAAAATGATCCTCGCTGGATCGCAATCGGCGAAATCAATGTCTATTTCACTGCGAGCAGGTTTCATAGTTACTAATTCTAATTGTTCTAAACTGCTATCGCTTACCCAATTTTTACGAAAGTGTCATCCTTAAATATGGCGGAGACATGGCGCAGATTCTCCGGATTTTCGAAGGGTGAGGCAGCCAGAGTAATGAACTCCGCCCGATTTTTCGGTGCAATATCTATTGAATCAAAGTTCCACAGCCTGCGTGGTAAGGACGTCGCCGCGTTCAGTGCCGCTTCAAGTTTAAGGCCTGCTTCCAAGAAGAAAAGTATCTCGTCAATAACGGCCTTGCCGTGAACGACCCCCAGGCTTCCGGCATCGGAGCCGACCACCAAAGGCACACCCATCTCCGCCGCCATGGCGACATGTTCGAGATGGGAATCTAGAATATTGCGAAGATGACCGATGGTTTCGTCGCACCATCCGACTACTTCAGGATGCGTCCACTGACCATAAACCGGTGAAAACGTGGGCACCCAGGCGATCTGCTTTTCCGCCAATATCTCAAGGATATCACGGGTCATGAAAAAACCGTGTTCCACCGAATCAACGCCGGCCTCGGCGGCAACTTCGAGTCCCAACAGGCCACTGCAATGGGCAAAAGTGCGGCGCCCCAAAGCATGGGCCATGTCGACAATGAACTTAGTCTCTTCGACATCGAATTGAGGGGTGCCTTTGACCGAACCGCTTTCAAAATCGATAATGCCGGTCAGCAGTATTTTAAGTTCATCCCCCGTTTCCAATAACTCTTCCACAGCGGTCTTAATCTCTTCCCGGCTTTCCACTTCCCGGGCCATAAAGCCGCCGTAGCGCTTAGGTTTCCGCACACCCAAACCCGGCGACCGGATACTGGGCGTTACTTCTCTGGATTCCTCGGCTTCCCGTCTCACTTGGTGATTGACGCCATATTTATCACCGGCATCTCGTATCAGAGTGATGCCCGCCGCCATATTGGCGGCCACGCTCTTGTGCGCTACCTCGATCATCTCTTCAAACGGCGCTTTAAGATATTCGCTGCGTTTTTTTAGATCCAGTTCGCCGCCGTCGAGGAATAGATGGCAATGAGCCTCCACCAGTCCCGGCATTATGAACTTAGCGTGATCATCGGGTAAATCGCCGGAAGTGCAAGGCGTCACGGCTTCAATCACCCCATCGCTGACAGTTACCTTATAGGGTCCTTCGTTGTGGTAGGAGCTACCGTCGAAATAGGATTCCGTATAGACAAGTTGCTGTGACAAATCGATTACCCCGCATACAGTTTGCGGAGACGCCGGAGGGCGTCCAGTCCATCAAAGGCGATGATTTCCTGGAAGTCTTTCAGCACTTGATTATCTTCGGGCAGGAAATTGTAGTCGCGCCAGGGTGTTCCCAACACCATATCAAAGCCGTTAGGCACCGCCAGGGTAAGGAAAGCATTTTCCAATTGAAGCTTCATCGGCTGGCCTTCGATTTCCTTAGCCGGCAGCTGCACCGGCAGGTTGGAAAGGCCGCCGGACATATGAATGCCTTTAAGTTCGGTATCCTCGTTGATCATTTTTACCGTGGCGAGAGAATTCCGGGTCAGTCCTTTCGTATCTGAAGATAAGGTGCCGATAGCGATATCTACGATTATGTCGTCAATGGTCACATGCCCGTTTTCCAGCAAGGCATTGGTCATCTTCTTGGTCACGGCGAACATTTCACCCGCTGTTTCGCACTGCTTGTCCTCGCCGTCGTCGACATACTCCGACGACATCAAGATGACTTTGCAGGGGCGTATTTTTAGCACCTCCATCATATCCCACCGGGTTTCACTGATGGAGTTAACGATCGGCTTCTGCCCCCCGGCCTTGTCTTCGTCATAGGTGTTCAGGCAAAGTTCCTGCACTTCTACATTGGGAAAGTCGAATGACAGGGGAATATCAACGACCGCCTGGATCGCCTCAATCACCTCTTCCATAAAATCATGGTCGTCGAGGGCGCGGGTGCCGATGTTGATATTGAGGTAAACTGCACCTGCTTCCGCCTGTTTGACGGCCAAAGCCTGTATCGCGTCGATGTTCGAATTATCGAACATTTCTTTGGTGCTTTTGAAACCGGGGTTGATACGTTCACCAATTATGGTGAGTTCGGGGATTGCCATGGGGACTTCCTATTTTGACTATGCGTTAATGGATTTGCGTTTTTCAAAATTGATACGGCTGCCGAACACCTTCATGTAGGAAGCGGTGCTGGCCAGTTCCATATAGTTTGAGCGGCGGGCGATATTCTTGGCCTCTTCCCGCTGACTGAGAGACAAGAGGGCATAGCGCGCGCCGTCACCGGCGGCATTGCCGATCTGGGCAAATTTGTTAAACGGCAGATCAGGCAGCATGCCAATAGCAAGAGCACTACCAATATCGATATAGTTGCCGAAAGCGCCGGCAATGATCACCCGCCCTAAGTCCTGTTCCGTGTGGCCGGTTGCCTCTAGTAGTAAATCAGTCGCCGAGCGAATAGCAGCCTTGGCCAGCTGAACGGCGCGAAGATCATCCTGGGAAAAGGTTATGGCTGTCGGACCTCCGGCCACATCTTCCTCCGCCATCACGAAGTGGCGTTTACCGTCGATAACACGGACGTGGGGATTGTCTTCATCCAGCCGCCCCCGGTCATCACAAACGCCGGCCAAGTGAATTTGCGCGGTAACATCCAGCACGCCGGACCCGCAAAGCCCAACTGGCGCTTCATCGTCGATTACTTCGAGCTGGACTTCATCGCCTTTAATCCTGACCATCTCTATTGCGCCCTGGGCCGCGCGCATGCCGCAGGTTATATGACCGCCCTCAAAGGCCGGGCCGGACGGGCAGGAAACGGATGTGATCTCCTGGCCTTCCACAAGGGAGATTTCCGTATTGGTGCCGATATCCATAATGATCACCGGTCGGTCGTCTTCCGGCGGCGACGCCAGCAAGCTGGCCACATGATCACCGCCGATAAATCCAGCGATATTGGGAAGAAGGTGAATGTAGGCGCCCGGAGCAATGTCAACACCGAGACCACGGGCTTTGAGATTGAAGGCGTCGCTGAGGGCGGAAACAAAGGGCGACATGGCCAATTGGCGGACCGGCAGACCCAACAGCAAATGGTGCATCATGGTATTGCCAGCCACCGTCACCTCGACGATGTGAGCCTTTTTCATACCACAAGCGTCGCAAAGATCATCAGCCAATTGATTGAGCGCGTCGATAGCTAATTGCTGTAGGGTCTCAGCGACCTCTGGATTACGCCTGATCTGGGAGGCATAAGTAATCAAATCGGCACCATAGACAGTCTGAGGATTGGCCAGACCTTCCGCCGCCAGCGTTTCCCCGGTCGTCATATCAATTAAAAAACCCGATACGTTGGTGGTGCCGAGATCGACGGCCAAACCCAAGGCATGGCCGCCTTTTGGTCCGGCAGCGATAACCTCTCCTTCGCAGGACGCAATCCAGCCGTGCCACTTCCAGGCCCGGAGATCATCGGCCAGTGTCTGCAGCAAAGCAGCGTCGAATTTCTCACAAGCCCCCGGATGATCTGCCGCCAAAGCTTCCCGCAGCCGCTGATCGTCGGACCGGCAGTCTTCCAGGTCGGCAGGCGGCATATCGAACGGAATAACCTTAACGGCGGGTTCGAAATCGATAACCTCGGCCTGGCCGTCAACCTGGGTTCTAACCGGCGCCGCCGTCGCCCGCGGCGGCACAAAGACAGAGCAATCTCCCTCAATCTTGGTCAGGCATGCCCGCCGCCAGCCTTCTTTCAGCCGGCGATCCGAAAACACGTCCTTGTCGGCCTCTACCGGTTCGGGGATATCGCCCTCAATGAACTGGATAGCACAAGAGACACAGGTACCGTGACCGCCGCAGGAACTGGCAATCCTGATGCGTGACCTCCGGGCCGAATCAAGAATGGTTTCGCCCGGTACGTTGTCGATGGTTTCCCCCATCGGCAGGAAGGCAATTTTATTGACCGCCACTTCTTCTTTTAATACGCTCATGCCATCACCAATTCAGTTTCTCTGTTCCGATAACGGCATACGTCCCTCACCTGACAGGTTTTACAGTTTTCTTCCCGCTTCCACCTGACTAAATCTTCGCCATAGCCGACGATAATTGAAAGAGACTTAGCCGGCTTGAGCATGCCCGATTCAATAACGCTGACATCAATCCGGCTGGCGTCGGTCAGTTTGTAAACTTTGTGCTGAAGAGATAAATCGGCATCGTTATCACCCGGGTGAATGGGGCCGCTGGCCTTTAAGTTGTATTCGGCCGCCCCTTTTTGAATCCGCTTCAGCACTTCGTTCGACAGTTTGAACATGGCAGCAACGCCAAGCTCTTCATAGACCAGCGCCTTCAAAGCCTTTTTCTCTGCGAACAGTTTGTTGATCCGTTGTTCGACCCCGGGGCCAATGGTCGCTACCGCCACTGCCAACTTCTCGGCCGTCTTGATGCGGTCCGCTGCTTTGGGCATCTCAGCCAAAAGGTCGTCCACATCTTCAACCGAAAAGATTTCGAAGGCCAATCGCGGCTGAATCAACTGCATTTCCCCGGCTTCGGCCAGCACGTCCGGCGCCCGCTCCTTAAACTTTGGATGCACGCCGCCCCGGCATTTAATACCGTGCCATTTCCATAGGCTTTCCAGGGAAAGCAAAGCGGGCCATTCGGTAATAACGGGCATCAGCGATTTCCTAGTTGGTGTATTTGTGGACAGATTGAGCCATGGCAACGACGTTATCGACCTTGGCCTCGTCCGGTACACCGATGGCACCGTCCAGGATGAAGCCGCCACCCTTGCCGACATGCTTGATGAGGTCCTTGCAATATTCATCGACATCGTCGGGCGTACCGGTGGTCAGCATGGAAGACGGCACGTTGCCGCGCAGGCAGACCACGTCGCCCAGCACATCTTTGGCCTTCTTGAGATCGGTTTTCTCAAACCAGTAGATAGCTTTTTTGGCAGGGATATCACCGATAAACTCAAGCCGCGTATCGCAATCACCTTCCCACAGCACGCAAGGCGTCAAATCCGCCTCGATTAGCATGAGGATGATTTTGCGCAGCTGCGGCCAGAAGAAGGTATTGAACTGGTCCGGCGACATAAAACCGTCCAATCCCCAATGGAGCGGAATGAAAACCTGCTTACAGGGGTTGTGCTTAGTAGCGTCGATGGTGTCTTCGGCGATGAAATAGGCCGCTTTTTCCATGGCCTCCAACAGCTTGTCCTTGTGGCGAAACATATCCAGCATGGCGCCCTTGGAGCCCCTGAGATAGTCGGCAAAATGATCAAACGGCGCCGCCGCGGTGCCGCCGATGCTCTGCGGATAACCAAGCGCTTCCATCTCCTGGGTAAAGGCGATGGCACCACCCATCATTTTCCGCATCTCCCGGCCCGCCGCGGCAATTTCTTCAAATCCCTCCATCAGTTTGGGATTGGCGAATGCGGTCGTTGCCCTGATCATCTTGGTGTAATAGAGCGATGAGAAATTGGGCAACATGGCCAGGGGTTCGAACGCCGTCGCCACCCGCGGCATGTATTTGCGCAGGAAAAAGCCCGTCGGATCGCGCAAATAATCGTCGTATTCATCTGCCGACATATATTCCTTATCCAAGAATTGATAGGACACATTGGGGTCGGTGCCGTGGCCCGGCCATTCCAGCTGTTTGAAACCCATGCGCTCCAGGGTCGGCCCCAGGCTGATGAAGATCTGCGTCATCGCATAGTCGTCCGGATTAAGGACTTCCATGGTCTTGCGCATGGCGTCGTTGTAGCGGTCGTAGTCATACATAGCGTCTTCGAACGTCATCTCCGCCAGCGTCGCCGACCAGAAGTGGGAGAAAAATGTATAGGGAACCCGATCTGTTTCCTTCAATTCAATATTGTCCTGAATGCGCTGTACGCGTTCAACATATAGTTCTTCACCGCTTTTCTCTGACATGGGGTAGCCCCTCCTTAAGGTTAATTGGCGTATTTGTAGACTGATTGGGCCATGGCGACGATGTTCTCCGTCGGTGATTCGTCGGGAATACTGGCGGCGCCGTCCAACATGAAGCCACCGCCCTTACCCACTTTTTCAATCAAGTTTCGACAGTATTCGTCGACTTCGTCCGCTGTTCCCGTATTGAGCAACGAGGCCGGCACATTGCCGCGCAGACATACGATGTCACCGAGCACCTCTTTAGCTGTGACCAGATCGGTGCGTTCAAACCAATAGACCGCTTTGCCGGCGGGAATATCCCCAATCAATTCTAGGCGGCTGGTGCAGTCACCTTCCCAAAGCACTACCGGGACGATGTCCTGTTCAATGAAATACATGAGTGTCTTGTGCAGACCCGGCCAATAAAAAATTTTGAACTGATCCGGTGACATAAAGCCATCCAGACCCCAATGAAGAGGAATGAAGACGTAGGGGCAATCGACCCGCTTGGCACCCTCAGCGACGCCCTTGATCAGTTTCAGCCGCGCCTTTTCGATAACTTCGAGCATCTTCTCCTTATGGCGGAACATATCCAGCATGCCGCCCTTGGAGCCCCGCAGGAAATCGACTATATGGTCGTAGGGCGCCTTACAGAAACCGCCAGCCGCCATGGGGTAGCCAAGCTCCATCATTTCTTTCATAAATTCCGTGACTCGATCCATGGCCGCATCGACCAGTTCGCCGGCCTCCATTAATTTTTTTAAGGATTCCTGGAGTTCCGGATTGGCGAAGCCCCGCATGCCGCTGATCAGACTCCACTCCGATAAAGTGGTGAACTCGGGAAAATGTTTGAGTCCCTCGAAGGCGCCACCGATCCTGGGCAGGTATTTCTGCATATAAAAATTCGTCGGATCGGTCAGGTATTCGTCGTATTCGTCAGCCGGCATGAATTCCTTGTCGATATACTGGAAGCAAGCGTTGGGATCGGTGCCATGACCGGGCCATTCGACAGGATGGTAGTCCATGATTTCCATGGCCTGGCCAAAAGGATGACAGGCCGGCGAAAAGGCGTCCGGCTGCAATAGCTCAATGGCGCGCTTGTTCGATTTTACCGCTTTCTCCACATCATACATGGATTCTTCGAAGGTAATACCGTCCAGGCTCGCCGCCCAAAACCGGGTTGAATAGAAAAACGGTGTGCGATCGGTCTCTTTCAACGCCACCTGGTCGGCAATACGCTGGTTGCGCTGGTCAAACAATTCTTTGGTGCTTGAATTCATTTTTTTCTAACTCCTAAATTGAGGACCAATTTTTGCCCGTTTTACGATTTCCGGAATGGCACTTTCCTGGGCGATGGCCATAATGTGGACACCGGAAACACCGTCTATTTGTTTCAGCTGTTTGATGGCCTCTATACAGATTTCGCGGCCTTCGGCTTTCTGGTCCGTAACGCTTTCCATCCTGTCGATGATGGCCCTGGGGACTCTAACGCCGGGAATATTATCCCGCATCCAGCGTGCCGCCCGGGCTGAATTCAAGGGGCCAATACCGATAATCAGATGATGCGTTTGATGCAGCCCGGTTTCGCGGTAGGCGTTCATAAAATGTTCAAACCGTTCCATGTCGAAACAAAACTGGGTCTGGAAAAACTGTGCGCCGGCGGCGGCTTTCTTTATCATCCGGTTGATTTCGATCTCCGTCAAAGGCGCCATGGGATTGGCAGTGCCGCCGATAAATAATTCCGGCGCAGATATTAAATCTTTCCCGGTCACAAAACTTTTCTCATCCCGCATATGCTTTACGGTTCTGATCAAGGAGGACGAATCCAAGTCGAAAACCGGTTTGCCGTCGGGATGATCCCCACCCTCGACCCCATCACCGGTCATACATAAAATATTTTTAATTCCCAGCGCCGCAGCCCCCATAATATCAGCCTGAACCGCGAGTAAATTGCGGTCCCGGCACGTCATCTGCATAACCGGCTCGGCGCCTTCCCGGGTCAAAATAGCGCAGGTGGCCAGACTGGAAATGTGGACGTAGGCACCGGCGCAATCGGTTACATTGACGGCATCACAAGCTTCAACCAATGAAGCCGCTTTGGATACAATATCCTGGGTTATCACCGTGTTTGGCGGATTGTATTCGCAGGTGACGGCAAATTCGCCCGCCTGTAATAATTCCTGAAGGCGGCTGAGCTCCGGTGTGGCAACAGAGAAGTCGTGGTCATCACCTTCGAGCCAGGGCGGACGGCCACCTTCGCCCCGCATAATAGGTACCCAGGTTGATTTTCCCGCCATCCTTTGGCGTAGCGGGCGGCGAATGTCTTTGATGGTATCGCCGTTTTGCATTTGATCCGCGCCGTCCCAAGCGTTGATCCAGACGCACCGAATTTCCGGCTTAACCTCGCAACCACCGTCGGCAAAAACACCGCCACAGGGGCCATTGCGCAGGCTTTTGGGACAGTTCATGGGACAAGACATGCCGGTCTCACTCAGCACACACTGCCCGCACATCTGACAATCGAACATCAAGCCTTTGGCCCAACGCTCGACGACTTTCACGGGGCTTTCTAAAATAGGCTGGGGAATCCGCCGGAAGATGGGCGTGAACAGCTTTATCACCTGCGAGAACGCCGAATAGACGGTCTCAACCAAACGCGCATGCCGTACCGACCATGTCCTAAGTGCGAGCATTTCCCACCCATACCAATTTAAGAGGGCTGAAACCTTTTAGGCGGCTTCAGCAATCCATTCACGGCACTGCGATACCGCCTTCATGGCATTGAGACCAAAGGAATCGGCACCAGTGTAACCCCTTATCTGTTCGTCAACCTGGCCGCCGCCGATCATAATTTTAATGTCGTCCCGAAGGCCGGCTTCGGTGATGGCTTCCACCGTTTCCTTCATGGAATCAAACGCCAGTGTCAAAAAGCCGCTGAGACCAACCACCGGGGCGGAACTTTCCTTGATGGCATCGATAAAAGCTTGCGGCTTCACGTCGACCCCGAGATCAATGACCTCATACCCGTTCACGTCGAGCATAAAGGTGACGATATTTTTGCCGATATCGTGCAAATCACCATGCACCGTTCCGATGATCACTTTACCCAAGGTTTCCTTAGCCGGACCGGTATCGTCTTTAATGCGGGGCTTCACCTCATTACCAATTTGCTCCAGCATTTCACCAGCCAAGATCAGTTCGGGAATAAAAAATTCACCTTCTTCGAATTTTTTACCGACAATGTCCATGGCTTCACGGCAGGCAGCCAAAATATCCTCCGGTGGTGTTCCGGCATCCATAAGCTCAACCGATAATTTGACCGCAGGGTCCTCTTCCATCCCCGCGATGAGTCCTACTAATTTAGCTTTGTCAGTCATGTTATTTTCCTCC
The DNA here is from genome assembly GCA_002725625.1 of Rhodospirillaceae bacterium. Lineage (GTDB taxonomy): Bacteria > Pseudomonadota > Alphaproteobacteria > Rhodospirillales > UBA2165. Next base: position 9,914 of record PBQI01000139.1, read on the forward strand.
TTTCTGGAAATTTGAATTGGGAGGCCCCCCCCCGCTCCCCTAGATTGAAACCTTAACTATCCTATGGCGACATTACTTTTGCACATAGGCTGGTTCACCACATTCGGTAGCACCGAGTCCGGTGAGAAAAAACTCGGTTGTTTGGTGAATGTACTGATCTTCTTCGGTGCCACTTTTACCTCGCAAGACAAGTGTGGCCCCGTTGACCACGGACAGAGCCGTTGTCGCGGCAAATTGGCAATCGAGATCAGGCGGCAATACACCTTCTGCGATGCCTTGCTCAAATATTTTAAACCAGGCGCGCAGATAATTTCTGGCGACATTGTTTAGTCCATCAGCAACATCACCAGCGAGATGCCGTCTGTTGTAAACAAAGCATTCGACGTAAACGCGCTTTTCGTTCCGAAGATGATGACTTATCGCCGACCTGATAATTTCGATAGTAGGGGCGCCGCAATTGGCCAACCTTTCGACATACTCGACATATTCAACGCCGCCGTCCCAACAGATTTCCTCGAGGGCGGCCTCTTTTGATTTGAGATAATAGTAGAGGCTGCCGGGTCTTAAATCGAGCCGGTCCGCGATATCCTTCATAGAGGCGGCTAAATACCCGAAATCGGCAATAACATAAGCTGCGCCGTCCAAAATTTCCCGGCGGCGGCGGCTTTTTTTCTCTGTTTTATAAGTCGACTTCAGTTCCAGCATCGCAGAATCTCATTTTCACTCAACAAAAATGCATCTAATTTCACTCAATATATCAAATATTTAGAAAAAATCAAATAGTTATTAGAATTTTTTAAAAATAGTTAGAACTTTTAAATTGGAGTTTCTTTGTCACGAGAATTGAATGAATTTTCGAACAGCAAGCCAAAATTTTTAGCGGATTCATATGGACAGACGGCACCGCCGCCTGTCCCTGTCATGAGGACAAATGCGTTATATCGATAGAAATTTAAAAGTTGAGCTAGGTTAGCGCCTAGCGGAACATAATTTTGTGGTCCCGGTGATCAAAGCCGACAATAGCCACCTTACCAGGTGTGAGCTGGACATTTTTTTCACCGGAAAATCCGGCTTTACCATCGGCCCCGTTGTCGTAAAGCCGCGCCGTCAGCATATGGTCGCCGGCGGGAACTGAAAAGTTTTCATAGAAGAGAGATTTACCGTCATTGGCCAGTCCGGAAGGCGCCACAATTTCATCGTAGAAAGGCTTACCGTCCATCAGCACTTCAATGCGTACCGCGTGACGTTCCCGCGGGCAGTCAAACGCTCTCCGCATGTTGTGAGTCTTTTTCCGCATTTCCTTGACCGATAGCTTGCGGCACGCGGCGATCCGCTGCCCCGGATAAGAGATGCTGAGCCGAACCAAAGCCTGATCCTTTTCAAACGGGCTGTAGGATGGCGAGTTGGCAAAATAACCGACGAACAAAGCAAACAACAGATAAGCCAACCCTTGTCCTAATATGTCAAATACCCGGCTCATTCCGCTGCCTCCCTGGTGGGATTTTCGGCTGGTCTGTCCGCAACCGGTTTGCGTGGTTTCTCCGGCAACACGATTTCAAGAGGCTGTTGCGCAATCAATGACGCTTCGAATTCAGCAATTTCTTCGTGCAGTTTTTTGCTGTCAGTAACAGCACCCCAACAGGTGTGTACTCGCTCAACCGGCACCCGTTTTCGCAGGTAGGGATCGCGCTCACCGGCCATTCTTTGTTCCGTCCATTGGATGCCAAAGCGGTGGAAACAATCGCCCTCTCGGCACCCGGTCAACATGACCCCGTCAGCCTTATCACGCATCAAAATGTAATCGACAAAAGAGGGCGGTAGCATGCCGATACAGGGCAGCTTAGTAACCACCACGTTAGGCGCATCGATCTGCTTGACGTCAATACCGAAGTCACAGCCGTAAACAATAATACGTGGCTTGTCGCCGGGAATTTTCTCTTTCAACTGGGCCAGCGATTTGTCGGTGTTGTCCCGCAGTTCCGTGAGACGGAATCTCGGCAAATCGATACCCGTCACCAACATGTCCTGGCTTCTGAACGGAGTAGCCGTCGGGCAGGCACCGATACAAATACCGCAAGCGGTACAAATATCCGGATCAACCTCAGCAATGCGGGGATAGGGTCTTCCGTCGGTCCGCGGCTGCATGGTGACGGCGTCGAATGGACAGTCCGTGTAACAGCGGGAGCAGCCATTACAATTTAAATTATCCACCTGAGCAGAATCATTGATCTTCTGGGGTGGTAACCAGGGCAGGATTGTCAAAAATGAAGACACCCCGACGGTGATGATCCATAGCGCCCCTGCTCCCCATTTGTCATACAAAGGATAGAGCAGCGCATAAAACCAATCCAGGTTCAGGTCCTGCGGGACGATACTAAGATCGGCGGGTGCGTCGCTGATGGCCGGCTTTATTAGAGACAACACGGTCATCATGGAAATTGTTCCTATGGCCATTCCCTTCGGCGGATTGATTCGGGGACGCGAAATCTTAATAACGTGGATCCAACTGGCGATCAGCAGGAACAGCGGAATCGCGATATGCAGGAACAACAGCAACGAAAACATCCGATCCGTAAAAGCTTCACGAGTGAGAAAATTGTTAGCCAAGGGCTCACCGAAGATGCCGAGCCAATCGAGCCACTCCGATGACGCGATGATCAGATACTGCGCAAATTCATCCCACACCAGCCAATAACCGCCGATGCCGGACGCATACAGCAGCCAGATGGTAGGAATGCCACTGACCCAGGTGAACCAACGGATACCGCGATAGCGGTCCATGATAAATTCGCGAAACATATGCAGCAGAACTACGACCACCATGGCGTCCGAGGCGTATCGATGGAAGCTCCGCATGACACCACTGATATACCAATGGTCGATGGTCATACGTTCAATCGAATTGTAAGCGCTACCAACGCTGGTTTCAAAAAATATGTACACATAAATACCACTGACTACGACGACCCAAAAAAAGAAAAAGGACAGGGCGCCAAGATGACGGAGCGGGTTCCAATCGGGACCTAAGGGGCGGTCAAACCAGCCTTCAAAGATCAGCAGTGCCGCCTGCAGCGGTGTTTGGATTTTACTTAACATTAGATAATTCTAATTTATAGTTTCAGGCTTTCAAGACAAAGCTTTGCCGGTTTCATTTTTTTGATCGGAAAACCACAACCGCCACACATTACGGACAACAAAATTTCCCATCAAAATCAGGACAATGGCGCTCAGCGCCATGCCGATAAAAAAGGAATAATCGAATTTGTACGCATCCGCCTTAGGATCGTAGATCGTGCAGAACAATCGTACTCGGTTTACGAAGGATTGGATATCCGTCACCGACGCAATGCCACCGAAATAAAGTTGTTTAAGCGGCTCAACCAGTAGGGTGGCATCGAAATTTTCGCCGTAAATCTGAGTGTCGACTTTACCATCGGCATCTACCAATGTGGTCTGCATTAGATGATCGAAGCCCCGAGGCGAGGTGAAATAAATGAATCCTGTGTCGACGGCCAATCTTTCTACGGCGTCCGGGGCGCCGCTCGCGACTTTCCAGTTGTCACCGTTAACATCATACTGACGGGCGAACAACTTCATCGCCGTCGGCGTATCGCGCCTAGTGTCGAAGCCGATGGAAAGAATATTGAATTTCTTATCGGGCAGGACTTCCCTGGCCTTATCGACGGCCGAGGCCAAGTTCATGGTGATGGCGGGACAAATATCGAAGCAGCTGGAGTAGACCATACTAATGATTAGCGGCTCTCCTCCAAACTGGGCGAGGCTGATCATTTTTCCATCGGTGCCGCGAAATTTGTAGTTGCCAATCATCTTGCCGATTGCAGACTGGCTGTATTTGTAAGCTGATTCCGGATCAAACTTGGAGGCACCCGGGAAAGATTCTTTGGCAACCCTGCGTGTACTGCTTTCACCACCGTAGGCTGGTTGAACGATACTCATATCGGTGAGCGCAGCCAATACCGGCGCTGTTATCAGCACAGCTCCGGCCATCACAAAAATTTTGTGTATCACGATTTTCAATATCTGCCCATGTTGCATTATTTAAATTCAAAAATAACCCTACTGTCATCAGGGAAATTATTTCCCAAAATGCTGAGGGCGGACTGGGATAAATCCCAGCCCACCCCCTCGCATTATTTGTGGCAACGTCCTCTAACTGAGCCCCCACGTGGAAGCCAGGAACTTCCAGTTGACGAAATAGTAGAGAACGAAAGTCGCCAGGAAGACCAATGCCAGGACAAAGGTGCCCGGGACTTCTATGGTGCCGGCATCGCCGTGCGACGACATAGCTGATGCGGGAGGCTCTTCCGCCGCCGCTTCAGGAGCGGGCTCGTAGCCGCGATGTTTACCCCACAACAGGGAACCGACGATGACGATGATGAACATACCGCCACCGACAAGGCAGATCAAAGCCGCCACACCGTTCAGACCCATCATCAGATGGGCCAGAGCCGGGTGATCGAATTTGATCGCAGCGTCAGCGAAGGTGATGTCCCAGTGACGGCGAGATACACCCAGCGTGCCGGCACCCATCATGGCCAGCGACAGCAGGCTGATGCCTAAGGCAAACAGATACGGTTGCCATCTAGCCCATCCCGGCAGGATCAGTTCACGCCGGAACAAGGCCGGCACCAGCCAGTAGGTGATGGCCATGAAGGCCAAGGTGGTGCCCGCCGCGACCGTACCGTGGAAGTGACCCGGCACATACAGCGTGTTGTGGATAATGATGTTGACCTGCTCGACACCCATGATGACACCAGTGATGCCACCCAGGAAGCCAAACATGACCAATGACAGGAACATACCGGAGAACACCGGATTGCCCCACGGTGCCTTACGGAGCCATTCAAACAAACCATTGGTATAACCATTTTTCCGCTGCGCCGCTTCAATGGCGCCCGGAACGGTCAGACCGTGGATCATGGAAGCCATCACCGCTAGATAGAGCATGTAGGAGGTGTTGACGATCTTCCATTCGGAGCTGAGCGCCGGTTCCACCAAAAGATGGTGGGCCGAAGCGAGCTGCAGAAACAGGATGTACATCAAGAAGGCAAAACGGCTGACTTTCTCAGAGAGCGGTTTGGCGCCAAACAGGATCGCTGCAATAGCGTACCATACTGCGATTTGGGCCGAAACGTTGATCTGCTGAGAAGAGTGCCCCATGGCCCACCATACGATCTTGTACATCAAAGGATCGATGTAGGAGATCAGATCCATCGACCATAACAAGGTCGGGATCAGGATGACCGCGCCGGAGGCAATGGTGAAAACAGCGATAATGGCAGCTGTAATGGCGCCAAAGGTAACCAGCGGCACTGAGCCTTCATAGGTTTTCTCTTTTTTCGCAATGACCAGAGTGCCGAAGAAGATGCCGCAAGCGACCAAAGCACCAACCGCGAAAATGATGATGCCGAGATAGAACCCTGGATGGGCCTGCATCGGCACATAAGATGTGAACATCACATTCGAATCACCCATCAGAACGATGACGTTGGTGATTAACGCGCCAATCAGCATCAACCAGTAGGCCAGCCAGGCGATTTTCGGCATCGCCAATCTGACATTCAGCAGAATCGACGAGCAGAAATACAAAAGCGCAATCTCAAAGAAGATGATCCACACCAGCAGGATATCAAGCCCGTGTGCCGTTAACGCCAAGTAGAACAAGTCAGCCGGCAGAATGTGAAGTTCCGGCCAACGGGTCAAAGCGACAAGAACGCCGAACAGACCACCAATCAACAGAAAAACAACAGCGGTTACTGCATTGATCTTGATAAGCTTTTCGCCGGGAAGATCAACTTTAAACCCGGTGTCCGGGCAGATACGGAAATTACCGTTACTCATTTATCATGCCCTCCTATTTATCGATGACATACATTTTGCTGGACATGGTGTGATGACCAATGCCGCAAAATTCATTACAAATGACGCCGAATTCACCCGACGTGTTGGGCGTAACGGTCATCACTGATTCGTAACCAGGGTGAACCTGGATATTGATGTTTTCCGGCTGAAGCGAGAAACCATGCTGATAATCCAAGGACGACAGGTGCAGTCGGTAGCTCTTGCCTCTCTCCAATTCGAGAATGGGCCACCATTCCCACAAGCGGCCGAGCAGGTAAACGTCAGAGCCTGCCGGCGGGCGGACGACTGGCACGCCGGTATCGCCTTCTTCGCGAACTTTATATTTTTTCGCGAACGCTTCTGTTCTGTCTGAATATCTATCCGGGCTAATCTGATAGGCCTCATTCGACATATTCTGATTACCCGTAAAATGCCAATAGGGCATCATGAAGAACATGATTAAACCCCATATAAATGCGATTGTGACCCAGAGAACTTCAGTTTTCTCTACGGGCGTGTTCCACCAAACGCGCTCCTCGGGAGGAAATATAGACATTGATGTCTCCCTTCTATTATTTAGCTACAGGAATTGCTGTGATCTCTATGATCCCCCACACGATATAAAGTACCGTGGGTACAGCAACACCCAGAAAAAGCAGTAAAAAATGATTATCCAATAGCCGTTGCATGAACGGTATCGGCTCATCCATTTGTTGGTCGGAAGGCGTCATAATGGTCCCCCTCGTTTAGATTGCCACAAAGCGCCAGCTTCTCAGCACAGAACCGGCACATGAAGTTTGCACAAGAACATGTGACGGAAATGATTGTCTTTGACCCAAGTCAAAGATCTTCAAAAATCGCCTAAATTTATCCGATTTAATTTATCGGATATTCCTGTTTTGGATACCGTTGCAAGTTATAAGAACACACCAAATCAAGTTTGGAGAAATCGTCCTAATCCGATTTCTCATCAATCTGTTCCGCTTTTTCAAAGCGTTTCACTAAGCTTCTAACGAGACGCATTTCATTTCTTTTGCGATTTTTAACAAGCGGCGGACAGATCGAAACGTTGTGGTAAATCATTTGGCAATTCAGGCAGTAAATACATTACATTGGGATTGATATACCCGTCCGGGTGAATGGCCTGAATAGGACATTTTTCGGCGCAGATATGGCATTGCAAATCGCACTGCCATCGCCTTTTTTGGCAAATTTTTCACGATCGTCATCAGTTCTTTTTCAGTAGCAGCCACAATGGCGCTACCGAAATACGAATCGAGATAGAACGGCGACATAAACATCGCCAAAATTAGAACTAGATAAAATAAAATCCAACTAAATTAGTACACTATGTGTTTCTCATATTATATTAATCTAATGCAGGCGTAATAAAAATACTAAACTTTCTCATTTTTGATATTGCCACCATGATTTTGAATCAATTGCTTAAGTCTCCTTGCTTATTCTGCAACTTCCGTCCATTCAGCTTTGATATAAAATCAAGGACACAAATCCGAGCAAGTGGCAATATTTTACCGCTAGAATCTCATGAAAGGACAAATATAGATAAACCAGCAATCCAGGCAATCAACTGCATGGGAACGATCAATTCTCATTAACAACAGATGAGACCGCTGAGCTTCACCCGTTTTTTAGAACTAACTATCAGATACTAAGCCGCTTTTTCCCGCTTCTTTTTTTCCATCAAGGCTTCTAGAATGCGATCGGGGCTAAAGGGAGTCTGGTACATGCGTACGCCGACGGCATCATAAATGGCGTTACCGACCGCGGCGATGGTGCTGGCCAGGGCACCCTCACTGGCTTCCTTGGCACCGAACGGACCATTGGGATCAATGCTTTCGACAATTTTTACATCAATGGACGGAGATTCCATAATGGTTGGCACTTTGTAATCGAGCACACTAGCGTGCAGAGGCAGGCCTTTGTGGAACCAGGTTTCTTCGCTGATGGCCTGGCCCAGACCCATCCAGACAGACCCTTCGATCTGGCCTTCAACGGATAAGGGATTGATGGCGAAGCCGACATCCAGGGCCGACCACAGATGATCAACGGTCAGGTGACCGGTTTCTTCGTCAACCGTGACTTCGGCGACCGTCGCGCCATAAGAAAAGCCCATGGACGGCCCGACGGCTGCGCCGCGGTATTTGACGGTACCTTGGAAATCCCGGGTTGTCGTGTAGGTGCCCTTGACCGTCAAGGTGCCGGTATTGACCAGGGCCTGGCCGACAACTTCATTGAATGAAATGCCCAGATCCTGGCTGCCGGAAACGCGATAGACCTCACCCAGACATTCAATGTCGGCGGGATTGGCGTCGAGCTTTTCCGCTGCCGCCTGGATCAGGATTTCCTTGAGGTTATCAGCCGCTTTGATCGCCGCGTTACCACACATATAAGTCACCCGGGACGAGTAGGAGCCGTTGTCTTTCGGCGTGATAGCGCTATCGTTGGCAACTAAGCGGATACGATCGTAATCGACGCCTAACTGATTGGCCACGGCCTGCACCAGAATGGTGGAAGAGCCCTGCCCGATATCGGAAGCGCCGGTCATGATGGTGATGCCGCAATCGAAGTCCAGTTTTAAATTGATGGTGGCGTGCGGTTCCCCGGTCCAGTGGATAGGTTTGGGTGCACCGGAAATAAAGTGGGAGCAACCGAGACCCAGACCTTTGCCCTTGGGCATTTTTCCTATACGCGCTTTCCAATCGGATACTTCTTCGCACCAGTCGAGGGCTTCCGGCAGACCGTAAGACGTAATCTTGGCGCCGTTCAATGTTTCGCTCGGCACATCAACGAAATTCTTGCGGCGGATTTCGAAGGGATCGATCTTTAGCTTTTCTGCCATTTCATCCAGCAGAGTGTCGAAGGCATAGCGGCTGTCCACCGTGCCGTGGCCGCGCATGGCGCCGCAAGCTGGCGTATTGGTGAAGACCCGCTCACCGTTGAAACGCATGGCATTCATGTCATAAAGGGCGTTCATTGTGGCGCCGGAATAAAGCAGCGTGATGATGCCGTAACTGGCGTAGGCGCCTCCCGCCTGCACAACTTTGGAATCGCAAGCCAGGATGGAACCGTCCTTCTTCAGACCCAGTTTAATCCAGATATCGGTCTGGGGTCGGCCCCGATGATTAATGAAACATTCTTCCCGGGTCTGCATCAACCGCACCGTGCCGCCAGCCGATTTGGCCAGCAGCGCCGCGATGATTTCGAAATTGAGGGCTTCCACCCGGGCGCCGAATCCACCGCCGACGAAGGGCTTGATCACCCGCACCCGCGAAGCGTCGATACCCAGGCACTGAGCCAGCATTAAATGGAGATAATAAGGGACCTGAGTAACCGTCTGAATGGTCAGCCAACCGCGATGCTCATCGAATTCCGCCAGACTAGCGTTGAGTTCCATCTGCATGTGATTTACTTCAGAACAGCTAAAGGACGACTCCATGATCAGATCAGACTTATCGAACTCACCGTCCAAATCGCCCAGCTCGTAATCCTGATCCCGCAGCAGATTATCCGGGTTGTCCTCATGCAGGGGAATAGCGTCGGCGGCGCGGGCATCTGAAGACGTGAAATAAGCCGGCAGTTCCTTAACTTCGATCTCAATCAGTTTAAGAGCGGCTTCGGCGGTTTCCTCATCCACGGCGGCAAGAGCCACCACGGGATCACCGCGATAGCGGACTTTCCCTTTGGCCAGAGGATATTCATTTTCGGCGATGGGCAGAACACCGAAAGGCATACCACAGTCCTCGCCAGTTATCACCGTGGCCACGCCGGGCAAGGCGCACGCTTTGGAAACATCTATTTTGACGATTTCGGCATGGGGCCAGCGGCTGCGCAGGATTTTGCCGACCAAAGCGCCGGTGTGATCCAGATCAGCGGTGTATTTGGCGATACCTGTGACTTTATCGACACCGTCCAGCAACGGAATGCGGTCGCCCGCCGCCTTGTTCATTTTCGCATCTCGGCGCACTTCACGCCCCATATCATGACCACTCATTTCTCACCCAATGAATAAAGGAGTACAATTTGTTCGTATTACGAACATTTTAACCGAAAAACAAGTCAGAAAAAAGGCCCTAATAATTTTGGGAGTAAATTTATTTGAGGTGGGACTACAGCCCCATATAGGCTTGGCGCACTCTATCGTCGTGAAGGAGGTCGTCACCGGTGCCTTCCAAGGTAATGCGCCCGTTTTCGAGAACGTAGGCGCGATTGGCCAATTTGAGAGAAACGGCAACGTTCTGTTCAACCAGGATCACCGTATGGCCTTTATCATTGAGCCGATGGATGGTGTGGAATACCTCCTGGACAATGGCCGGCGCCAGTCCGAGGCTGGGTTCGTCGAACATGATCATGTCCGGCTGCCCCATCAGGCAGCGGCCAATGGCCAGCATTTGCTGTTCACCGCCCGACAGGGTCCCCGCCGCCTGGGTGCGGCGCTCTTTCAGGATGGGATACATGTCGAAAACCCTCTCGATCGTTTCCGCTTCTTTGTCCCGGGCCCGTTTGATAACCGCGCCCATTTCGAGATTTTCCTGCACCGTCATACTGGGGAAAATCTGGCGGCCTTCTGCAACTTGCCCGATACCCAGTTCACAAATGGCGCTCGACCGCATTTGGGTGATGTTCTGATCGCGAAAGGAAACAGAACCTTTGGACGGCGCATGAATACCGGCGATGGCCTTGATCAACGAAGTTTTGCCGGCGCCATTGGCCCCGACAATAGCAATGATCTCCCCTTCATCCACATGGAGGGTAATATCTTCCAACGCCTGAGCGTCTCCATAGAAAAGGTCGACGTCTTTGACTTTCAGCATCAGACGTCCTCCTCTTCACCTAAATAGCACTCGAGGACAGCCGGGTCTTGGGAGATGTGCTCCGGCGTGCCTTCGCTGATCTTTCCACCGTGATGAAGCACCGCTACGTGCTGCGACAGCGACATCACCGCCCGCATAACATGCTCAATCAGCAATATTGTAATACCGGTTTCCTGGTTAAGGGATTTGAAGACCGCTACCATTTCATCGGTTTCCGTCGGCCGCAAACCCGCCATCACCTCGTCCAATAACAGTAGCCGCGGTTTGGTCGCCAACGCCCGGGCCACCTCCAGACGTTTCCGGTCCGGCAGCGTCAGACTGTGAGCCGGCTGGTGAATTTTATCGGCGAGATCAAGCAACTCGACATGCTCCCGGGCGGCGTCACGGGCCGCATCAACGTCACGGGCGCCATGCAGAGCGCCGACCGTAACGTTTTCCAAAACCGTCATATGCGGAAAAGGTTTTACAAGCTGAAAGGTCCGGCCAATCCCGGCATCGCAAATTTGATCGGGCCGCAATCCTAGAATGTCCTGACCGCCCAAGGTAATGCAGCCTCCATCGGCGGGAAATACGCCGGCGATCAAGTTGAAAAGTGTCGTCTTACCGGCACCGTTAGGACCGATCAACGCCATCAGCCCGCCTTCTTCCACATACAAGGACACGTTGGAAACGGCTTTCAACCCCCGAAAGCTTTTGCTGACATTTTCGATTTCAAGGAGTGCCGGCATCTAATCGCCTTCCTTGCGGCTGAAACCCAGTTTTTCGTTCAACCACGGCCAAATGCCGGTTGGCTTAAACAAAACGATCATAGAAACCACCAGTCCCCAAATCAGAAGTTTCAAACCGTTAAGCTTCAACTTGGGATCGATTACCTCCGTATCCTTCAAGAAATCGATCAGTTCCGTCAATCCTTCACCCAACGGGGTCAGGATGAAGGCACCGAGCACCGGACCGAACAAACTGCCGACACCGCCGACAATCGGGCCAAGGGTAATCTCGATGGAACGCTCAATGCCGAAAACTGATTCCGGAAACAGGCTGTTCTGGTAAAAGGCATAGAAGACGCCGGCCACACCGGCGATACCCGAGGAATAGACCACAGCATACATTTTGTATTTGAAAACATTGATGCCCAAAGCCTGCGCCGCATCCTGGTCGTCGCGGATCGCCTGCCAGTAATAGCCGAGTTTGCTTTTAAGCAGATACCGGCATCCCCCCAAGGTAATAAATGTCAGCGCCATGGCCAGGTAATAAAACATGAAGGGATGGCCTCGGAGATTGATCAGATCGAAGCCTTGCCGGTCACTTTCACTCACCTGCAGGAACAAGCCTTCGGTGCCGCCGATGAACCCCATATGATCAACTGAGATCCGGACCAATTCCGCAAAAGCGATGGTCAATAGCGCAAAATAAACACCGCCGATGGAAAACCGGAAGCCGAGATAGCCGATAAACATGCCGACAATAATGGCCAACGCAACCGCCGGAAAAACGCCCACGACAGGTGGCAGGCCAAAAGAGGAAAAGAGATAGGCCGCTGCATAGGCGCTGACGCCGACAAAAAGGGCGTGTCCAATAGACAGCAATCCCGCAAAACCCAGCATCAAATTCCAGGATTGTCCGACGATGGCCAGATAGAGGGTAATGGTCGCGACAGACATGGCGTACGAGCTCGACCAGAAAGGCAGTGATGCGAGGATTATCACGAACAGCGCCAGTGCCGCCCGTCCTCGGTTTGATAAATCGGAGATAAGAAATTCCGTCATTTAACCGATTTCCCCAGCAGTCCCTGAGGTCTGAGCAACAGTACCAGCACCAAAATTCCGAAGCTGAACGCCGACTTCATAGACGGTTGCAAAACGATCGCTGCCAAGGCCTCGGAAACGCCGATCAGAATACCGCCAACCAGGGCACCGGTGACACTGCCGAGTCCGCCGATAATGACGATGACAAACGCCAACAATGTATAGCCAGGCGCAAGATAGGGATGCACTTCCACCAGCAGCAGCAGAATACATCCTGCCGCCCCCAAACAAGCCGAGCCAATACCGAAGGTCAGAGCATAGAGGTGATTAACCCGTAATCCGACTACTTGTGCCCCCAGGTAATTGTCAGCGCAAGCGCGGATCGCCTTGCCGGTGCGGGAATATTTGAAAAAAGATAGCAGAATGACCCCGACCAAGATAGCGGCAATAGCCGCATAAGCCCTGGACTTGTCGATCAGCAGCTCTCCAAATTCATAGGAATCGAATGAATAGGAGATATTGATGGATTGAGGGTCGGGTCCAAATATTAGCAGCGAGCCATTGACGATCATCACGGCGATGGCCGCCAGCAGCAAAAACTGCATATGATCGGGCAGGTGCGCAACCCGGCTGATCACCGTGCTTTGCAAAGCATAACCGAATAAAAACAGTAGGGCCGCCGCCAAAGGAACGCTAAGCAAGGGGTCCAGCCCAATCCAGCGGAACATGATGAGAGCGAAAAACATCCCCATCACCATAATTTCGCCATGGGCGAAATTAACAATACGAATGACGCCGAAAATAACAGAAAGGCCGAGCGCGGAAAGCCCGTAGACGAGCCCTGTCAAAAGGCCGGTTGCCAGCGCATTGGCCAGCGTCCAAAAGTCCACGGTTACTCCCCTTACTCTATATACTCAAAGAAACAAGCGTTAACCGCGTTTCTTCCAGGGACGCATCGGCCAGATCGGTTTAGCCACGGCTGCACTTTCCGGCAGTATAACCAAATTCTTGCCACCACGATTTTGCACGGCCGAGTTTTTCACATATTTATTTTGGCCATTTGGTTCGAAAGCAATACGCTCGGCCGTTGTCACATTGTTGGTGATATTGGTGGTCTTCAGCGCCGCCTGCAAGGCGTGCGGATTCGTCGACCCCGCCCGCCGGTAGGCATCGGCCGCAATCATGATGCCTTCGAACGTGTAGGTATGGTTGGGGTTTACCTGCCGTTCCGGATGATTCTTAGCGAAATACGATTCCAGGGTTTTAGATAGCGGTTTATTAGAGTCGTGCCATGGCACCAGGCTAATAACGTCGTCGCCGAACTTGCCGGTAGCTTTCAGATATTCCTGATCGTACCAGCCGGGACCCGTGGACATGATACCCATGGGCTCAAAACGCTGCTTGACCATTTCCTTTGTCATTAGAATGGCATCGTTCAAGCGGCTGACCACCCAAAGGGCGTCGGCTTTGGCGCCTTTGGCTTTTCTGACTTCGGCCGACAGGTCCTTGCCATACGGATCGTAGGAAATTTTTTCGACGATTTTATATGGCATCTTAAATTTCGGCGCTAATTTAAACAGCGCGCCCGCCAAACTTGAACCGAACGTGTCATTGACGTGCATAAGCGTAACCGTTTTCGGCGTGGCCCCCGTCATTTTGAACAAAGCCTTCTGGTTTAAGAAGGCATCCTTAACGATCATCGGACCATGGGGGAAGTTACGGAATACCCATTTTAGGCCAATGCTTGTCAGTTTCGGCACAGCAGCGATGTTCACGACTAATGGAATGTTTCTTTGTTCGCAAACCTGAGCAGCAGCCATAGTGGCACCTGAATCGAAGCAGCCGACGATTAAATTAGCACCTTCATCAATCAGCTTAGCCGTTTGCGTGCGAGCGATGTCGACTTTGGTTTCAAAATCCCCCAGCATAAATTTCATTTCGGGATAGCCCAATTCTTTCAAAATCGGCAATGCAGCATCAGCACCCCGCTGGCAGTCGATGCCGATTTGCGCCTGACCGCCGGAACGGGGCAGCAAGACACCGACATTCAACGGTGCGGCGGCGCGGGCGTTCTTGATGTAAAAGGGGCCGACAGAAGCGGCGGTGCCAACAGCAGCGGCACCGGCGGTAAATTGACGGCGACTAATTTTGGGACCGGAAATGTTCTCAGTTTTACTCTGCTTTGTTTTATCAGTCATGAAGTCCTCCTCTGGATTTATCTTATTTGTATAAATTCTAGGCGTGTCTACTGCGAAACAAAAGAACAAAGTTAAAATTGCAAGCCGTTCTCAATACTCAACAAATCAGGCATTTCCATGGCGCCGTTCCCCAAATCTAGCAGGCACCATTTCTGGCTGCAATGTACTGTTTATGACTTAATTAAACCACTACCGACTGAAGTCGGTAGAATTGGGAGCGTATTTCTCGATGTATTGAAGTATTGTCTCATCGTTGACCCTCCCGCTTGTTGTACAGAAATAAACACGAGCTCAGAAATGCCGTCCCCAGAACTTTCTTCGTAGATTGGGAAATTCCATCTGTATTTTACGAGAAGTGCGTCCCTTGATACGTCTCATTACGTCACTCACCGCCGTGATTCTCGGCGGACTGACTTTTTCCCGCTATTGCAATACATTTTGGCGGCGGTCTGGCGGTCTTTCTGATTGGTGCGGTTCTGCACTATTTCCGGCTATTCGGCGGCGGCGATGTGAAATTACTGGCCGCAATCGCTATCTGGACCGGCACGGCCTCTCTCGGCGCTTTCCTATTCCTGGTGGCAATCATCGGGGGGTGTTCTTGCGGTTCTAACTTTGATCACCGGTCACTTCAATGAAGTATCTTTGGTCTCTAAAATTTCCTGGCGCGGAGCAAACAACAGGAAACAAACGAACTTGCCGAATAGCGCAGCCATCGGTATCGCCGCCTATATCACTTCCCATCAAGGCGCCGGGTTTGTTATTTCGATTAAAAGCTTATTCTAGGCCTGAATTATTTTGCTTTTTTGTCAATTTTTTGCGCCAGAAGACTGATCGTATCGACAGCGATACCCAAGCGGAAACTTTGAAATATTATGGCAGCGTTGAGAAATATGATCAGATCGATTGTTGCTATTGCTGCAAGATTTGAAACGTAAAAGCCTTTAGATTCGTCAACTTGTTGAACTTCATCTGTTCCTGGATTATCGCCAATATCCCGGCGCATGCTGAAATTTCCAGTTGGGTCGGCGCGGAGAAAAGCATGGTGGAGCGTAAAAACAAGTCGCTGGTCATCAAGGATCATTTCCGGCTACAGATGCTAGCCGATCAAACCTGACCAGAAATCCCTGCAAAATCTAATCGTCGCCGCCGTTTTTCAGCAATTCAAAATCCTTTTGAACCATATCCTTAACCAAATCGGAAAATGGCGTCGTGTGTTTCCAGCCCAAATTCTGTTCCGCCTTGGCTGCGTCGCCCAACAGGGATTCTACTTCCGTGGGACGGAAATAACGGGGATCTACTTCGACGACGATTTCACCGCTCGATTGGTCATACCCCTTTTCATCAACCCCCTCACCCCGCCATTCGATGGATTTTCCAAATTCAGCGAAAGCCAATTCGACAAACTCCCGGACGGAATGTTGTTCCCCGGTAGCTAGGACATAATCGTCGGGTTGAACCTGCTGCAACATCAGCCACATGCCCTCGACATAGTCCCTGGCATCCCCCCAGTCCCGCTTGGCATTTAAATTTCCCAGGTAAAGTTTATCTTCCAGCCCGAGTTCCATGGCGGCCACGGCGCGCGTGATCTTTCGGGTGACAAAGGTTTCACCACGGAGCGGACTTTCATGATTGAACAATATGCCGTTTGAGGCATGCATATCATAGGCTTGCCGATAATTGACCGTGATCCAGTAAGCGTAGATTTTTGCTGCAGCATAGGGACTACGCGGTTTGAAGGCCGTCGTTTCCGATTGTGGAGATTCAGTGACATCGCCGTAAAGTTCGGATGTTGAGGCCTGATAGAAGCGTGTTGATTTCTCCAATCCGAGGATACGCATCGCCTCCAATAGCCTAAGCGCGCCCAGAGCATCGGCGTTAGCGGTATACTCGGCGGTTTCGAAACTGACCTGTACGTGGGACTGCGCTGCCAGATTGTAGATCTCCGTCGGTTGAATGGTTTGCACCAATCTGATCAGGTTAGTGGCGTCGGTCATGTCACCAAAATGCATTTGAAAGGGAACGTCGCCCAGGTGAGGATCTTTATATAAATGGTCGACACGGCCGGTATTGAATGATGACGATCGGCGCTTGATGCCGTGTACGATATATCCCTTGTTCAGCAAAAATTCCGCTAAATAGGCGCCGTCCTGTCCCGTAATGCCCGTAATCAAGGCAACTTTATCTGACATAGATATACCGTCTCCTCATGCAATCTTTGTTGGTCACTGTCTGATTACGCTTTTAGGGCATTTTCGTAAACGATTTTCGCCCACCCGCGCATTCCTCTTTCACTCCTGCTTCCGGGTGGCTGATTTCCCAGCAACCATTCCCTGACGGGAATGTAAAAGCCGGTTTTCGGCCGATTAAGTACCGCGTTCGGCAGCGCCTTTTTTGGTGTAGCCGCCATATCCTGTTTGCCGACGGCCAATCTACCGACCGTAGCGAACAATTCTGCATCGACCAAAGGCGTGCGGATTTCCAGAGAATGAGCCATCCCAGCCCAATCGGCATCGCGCAACAACTGATTGCGCAAATACCACTGGTTTTCCAAGGCAGCCACTTTATGGCGATCAGTATCAATCCGCCAGGTCGCCGCTGCCATATCCTCCAACATGTTCAGTTCCCGCCAGCCTTCTCGGACCATTTCCGGATCGAGGATATCAGGCAGTTCCCAGGGCATAAATAGCCCCCGTCTCAGAAAATAGGCAGCTGCATAATCCCCGGAATATTCTAACAACGATGCATACTTGGGCGATGTAAATTGAGCAATCAGCGGCGCGCTGATAATTCTGAGCGTGGCGCCGATCCCGCTGATGCCAGGTATCCATCCGAGACTTTTAACCAGTGTGGGCACCTGGTGGAAAGTATTGTAGCCGCCAAACAATTCATCGCCGCCTACCCCGGACAAAGCAACTTTCAATCCCATGGCTGCAGCTTCCTTGGCAACGAAGTAAGTATTGACGCCATCGACCGAGGGCTGGTCCATGGCGGCCGTCAGTTTTTCAAAATCACGTTTAAAATCAGAGCCTTTGACGGTTCGTATCTGGTGGCGGGTTCCGTAGAGTCGCGCAATTTCTTCGGCCAATGGCGCTTCATCTTTTTGGTCTCCGGCAAATTCATCGAAGCGCAAGGTCATGCTTTCCAGCGATGCTCCCGATCTTTCGGTGGCCAGCGCCGCGACAGTTGCTGAATCCAGACCGGCTGACAAAAACACACCCACGGGCACGTCGGCCACCAAGTGATGGCGCATGCTGTCCCTGAGCGAACTGGCAAGCACTTCCTGGGTTTCCTGCCGGCTCAAATCTGGTGTTTTTTGAGCCAGTTTTTCGGACAGATCGAAATACTTATTGATTTTCCGCTGACCATTGCTGTCGCACCAGAGGCTGGTTCCCGCCGGTAAGGCTTTAACGGCAGCATGCAATGTATGAGGTTCAGGCACGTATCCGAGAAGAAAAAAACCCACATGGCCAGCCGGATTAACACCGCCTATTTCGGCCCCCCCGGAGGAGAGCGCTTTTACCTGTGAAGCAACAAAAAGAGACCTGCCTGTATCAGCGTAATAGAGCGGTTTGATGCCATACGGGTCGCGAGCCAAGAACAAACCATTTTTCTTGGCGTCCCAAATAGCAAAAGCAAACATGCCGCGGAGCCGGTGCACCATTCCCGGGCCGTCGCGGTCGTAAAGATATAGCAGTACTTCAGTATCCGAATGGGTCTTTAATCGTCTTCCCTCATCCAAAAGTTCCCTGCGGAGCTCCCGAAAATTGTAGATTTCTCCGTTGTAGGTGATGGAAAGTCTGACCTGTCCGTTTTCATTATTCAGGGCCATCGGTTGGGCACCGCCGGGACCGGGGTCGATAATTGCCAATCGGCGATGACCAAAGCCAATTTTTCCGTCGTGGGAGACCCAGACCCCTTCGCCATCCGGACCTCGGGCGGCCATGGCATTGTTGATACGAAGGAGTTGCTGACGGTCTACAGGCGGGGCGTTATTACCATAGGAATATATTGCTGTCAGGCCGCACATGTCAGCCGTCGAAATTCTTATGCCAGCGCCAGGCGTCTTCTACTTGTGTCGCCAAATCAGGCCGGGAAGGTAACCAGCCCAATATTTCATGGGCACGCGTGGAATCACTGACGAGAATAGATATATCACCCTTTCGGCGTTTGCCCACCCGCGTTGGTATGGCGTGGCCAGTCACCTCGCGGGCTGCTTCGATCACCTGTTGCACCGAATAGCCGGTACCGTTTCCGAGATTGAAGGCCTGAGAGTCACCGCCGTTTAACAAGTATTCGAGCGCCAGTAGATGAGCCGCAGCCAGATCGACAACATGGATATAGTCCCTGACACAAGTGCCGTCATCGGTATCATAGTCGTTGCCATTGAAGGTAAACACATCGCATTCCCGCTTGGCCACCTGGAGAACAAGCGGAATGATATGGGTTTCCGGCAGGTGAGCTTCACCAATTTGGCCGCCCGGGTCTGCACCGGCGGCGTTGAAGTAGCGCAATGCCACGTGCCGTAGTCCGAATGCCCGTTCAAAATCGGCGATAAGCCGCTCGCACATAAATTTGCTCCAGCCATAGGTGTTGTGCGG